>NZ_CP162129.1:4227500-4527500 GCF_040834005.1 Paenibacillus sp. PL2-23 | reverse complement strand
CTCGTTCTCCGGATCGAGCCGAATCGCGTTTTTTAGCATGAGCAGCTGCTCATCATAGTCATTCCGCCATTCCGCCGCCCACCCCAAATACAGGTAGACGTGATCATGCTCCACGTCCTGGCGAAGTGCTTCCTTCGCGTAATGCCTGGATTCCGCCATATTGCCGAGAAGGGCCTCCGTGTAGCTCAGGGTAGCCAGGAACAAGGCGTTATGCGGGCTTAGCTTCAGACCCGCGTGCAGCATCTCCTTCGCCTCGGTATAGTTGGTTCGGCGATTGCATGCGTTGGCCCGCAAGAAAAAATAATGAGGCTCGTACGGATCGATCCGCTGCGCGTTGTCCAGCGCTTCGTCCAGCGCTCTCCAGTTCTCGCTTTCGTAGTAGGCAGCCGTACGGACGAACCAGGCGAGTGAGTTCTCGGGATCTCGCCGGAGCGATTCCTGCGACCAATGCAGCGCTTCATCCCGTTTGTCCAATCGCAGACAGATTTGACCCAGCACGGCGTACGCGTTCGCATCCTCCGGCTCCTCCCGCAGAAGCGCCATCGCTTCCTCCATCGCTTCTTTGTGCCTATTCCACTGCATCAGCTGCGATATGCGGGCATATCGCACATCCGTTGTTTCTCTCTCCATGGGGATAACCTCATCTCGTTGTTGAATCGGTTATTTCAATCCGTTGTTCTTCATATATTCCAGCACGATCTGATAGTCGTTGTTGACGTCGCTGAAGGTGGCGTAATTTTTGGCGGTGGCGAACCATTCCAGCGTTGTTGCTTTGCGTCCTTTGGCGGATTTGCGCAGGTCGTCCTGGTCGATCGGCTGAATATCGCCGGTTTCCAGCGTACGCTCCAACGCGCCTTCAACGGCATCCTTGACCAGCTGCTCAAGATCGGCGCCGGAGAAATGTTTGGTTTCCTTCGCGATCCGCCCCAGGTCAAGTCGATCCACAGGCTTGCCCGCCAGCTTAAGTCCCAGAATCGTCTCGCGCTCCGCTTCCTCCGGCGGCGGCACGAAGATCAGGTGGTTGAACCGGCCAGGTCTGCGCAGAGCAGAATCCAGGTACCAAGGTGTGTTCGTCGCGCCTATAACAAATACGCCTTCGTTAAAGGATTGCAGACCGTCCAGCTCCAGCAGAAGCTGATTAACGAGCATGCGATCATGGTGCTGGCGCATATTGTTCCGGCTGCCGCCCATCGCGTCCAGCTCATCGATGAAGATGACGCAGGGCTTGTTCTCCCTAGCCTTCTCGAACAGGTCGTGCAGATTGCTTTCGCTCTGGCCTACATACATGCCCAAGATAGCTTGCAGCTCAATATGCAGGAAGTTGGCGTCGATCTCGCCTGCGATCGCCCTTGCCAGGAACGTCTTCCCGCAGCCCGGAGGCCCGTACAGCAGCACACTGCCGCCCGCTTCCTTCCCGAACGCAGCGAACAGCTCAGGCTGCTTGAGCGGGAGTATGAAGTTCATACGAATCTTCTTCTTCACATCATCAAGCCCGCCGACGTCCTGGAACGTCTCCTTTGGCTTCTCGGTTTCCACCAACTGCTTGCCATCCTCGTATAGTATTTTTAGAACTTAGTTTTGAGCCATTTTCCAGCTCCCGAGGGAGCTGGAGGCGAACTTCTCAATTTCCAGTAAATTCGCACCTTGAAATTTGAATAAGGGACTGGACTTTCCGGCATGCCTCTGGACAATGGATCATAGGGATCCATCGGGGAAATTCTTTTGCCTCCTGTAGCGTGTCTACATTTTTAAGTCTGTTTCTCCGGTACGCGTCTGAGCTTCTGACCCGCTGGCCGTTCCCTTTGGCACCCCATGCTTGGCATTAGCAAACCAAGGCAGCTCATGGACCGAAGTGTGTTCTTATAGGCGAGGGTGATTGATCTGCGCGTGCGCCGGAGGCATCCCGGAGAGTCTATTCCCGTTATCCCTCATCGAAAGGAGGAATTCCAAATGAAGCTTTTTGTCGGTATTGACGTCAGCTCGAAAGAGCTGGAAACGTGTTTCATGAATGTGGACGGTGATAAGTTAGAGACACTCACCGTCAAGAATAATCTCGAAGGCGCTTCGTACCTCAGAGACCGCATCGTTGCTCTGGCGGACAAGCATGCAATCGCAGAGATCCATATTGGTCTCGAGTCTACTTCGGTGTACAGCTGGCATCCCGCCATGTACTTGCATCAGGACGCTTCACTCCGAGAGCGGGGCGCCAAGGTCTTCACGATTAATCCAAAGCTGGTCAGCAAGTTCCGAGATGCTTATCCCGATCTGGACAAGACCGACAGGCTAGATGCTTGGGTCATCGCCGATCGCCTTCGCTTCGGGCGACTGACGACCACCGTCGTCATGCAGGAGCAGTATGTCGCGCTCCAGCGCCTGACGCGCATGCGATTTCACTTGATCCACAACCTGACGCGCGAGAAGCAATACTTCTTACAGAGCCTGTTCTACAAGTGCAACGCCTTTACGACCGAAGTCGAGAGCTCTGTATTCGGCCATGCCATCCTTGAGATGCTGTCCGAGAAGTATAGCCTAGACGACATCGCGACGAAGGAGGTTGGCGATCTGGCTGACTACTTACGGGACAAAGGGCGCAATCGCTTCCCAGATCCCGAGAACGTTGCTGCCTGCATACAAAAGGCCGCCAGAGCTTCCTACCGCCTCTCCAAGGTGGTTGAGGACTCCATTGACCTTGTACTCGGCACATCGATCCAAGCCATTCGAAGCATCCAGGCTCAACTGAAAGATTTGGACAAGGCGATCGAGAAGATTCTAGAGACCATTCCAGGAGCCCTTTGCCTGCGTTCCGTTCCCGGCATTGATCGCGTCTACGCTGCCGGTATCCTAGCTGAGCTCGGCGACATCGAACGCTTCAGTGATCAAGCCGCTGTTGCCAAGTATGCCGGACTTACATGGCGCAGACAACAATCTGGCGCATTCGAGGCAGAAGATACGAAACGCATTAAATCCGGCAACCGATTCCTTCGCTATTACCTGGTTGAAGCTGCCAACTCGGTGAAAAACCGCGATGAAGAATTTGGTGAATACTACCGAAAGAAATTTAAAGAAGTTCCTAAGCACCAACATAAACGCGCCCTCGTCTTAACGGCAAGAAAACTTGTGCGTCTGGTCGATGTGCTGCTACGCAACGGCCAACTCTATACGCCACGAAGGAAGGTGACGCCTGCGAAGGATTAACGCCTCCTTTGCCAAAGTCCTTAGCTTAATTCCCAGTTAAATTTTGGAATTACACTCGATTTTCAACTGGGTCTAGTTTGATGCGTCCATATTTCGGCACTCCCAGCTGTTACAGCCAAGAAAATTACCAATTCGACCGATTCAGGGACTTGACATCATACCGCTGGACTTGTCGAACTGCAGCACCTTGAGCTTATTGCGGCGTCGTTCCGCCAGATCATCGCGGTTGTTGTGATCGGACATGGCCATCATCCTTTATCCTGTTATATGAATAGCGCTTCTCTCATTATAGCAGAAAATAACAGTAATGGTCTCCTATAATATGGCAAAACAAAGAAGCCGCCGCGATTCGGGATCGCAGCGACTCTTCTTGTTACTTACGGCTCTACGGCCGGCATGGGATCAATCGGCATGGGAACGCCAACCTTGCCATGGCCATATCCGTAGCCGGGATCGTGCGGGTAGGGAAGCGAGCCCTGCTCCTGCAGATTATCCATCCGATTCGCCTTCAGCATCGCCTCGGACAGGGTGTACAGCGTGTCTCCCGCATACAGTATCCGTCGAACCGTCTTGGTATAGTCATACCCGTAGTGCCCCGCTTGCGCCAGCTCTGATTCCGAAAGATGGCTGATGCGGCCGCGAAGCTGAAAGCCCTTCTTCAGGTCGATGCCATAGACATAAGCGCCTTGATACGTAAATTGTCCGTAAGCCGGGGAGCTGCCAGCCTCTTCCCGCGCCTTGCTGCTGACCTCGTACAGCTCAACAGGGAAAGCCAGCAGTCCTTTGTCCTTCGAGAACAGCAGCGCCTTGTGATCATAAAGAAGCTCGGAATGCGTGCCGCGATCGCCAATGATTTCCTTGAACAGCTCCTTCGGCTGCGTCACGTCGGTGACGTCGAATAATGCGAGCTTCATGCCTTGAGTATAAGCAATTGTGTCGTCCTGGCTCATGCCTCCGGACGGCAGCTCGATCGTTTCCTTGCCGAAGCCGATCAGATGATTCTCATCGTATGGATGCAGGTAATCGCTGTAGCCCGGAATCTTGAGCTGTCCCAGCACCCCTGGCTTCGCCGGATTCGCAAGATCGATAACGAAGAGCGGATCGACATTGCGGAAGGTTACCATGTAGGCGCGGTCGCCCATGAAGCGTACCGAATAGATGCGCTCCCCAGGGGCCAGCCCCTCCAGCTTGCCGACCGTCTCCAGCTTCTCGTTCAGCACATACACGTTGTTCGTGGAGCCGGCCTCGCCGGCAGCCCACATATCGCCTTTGGTCAATGCGACGCGGAAGTAGCCCTCATGCTCATCCATCGAAAATTGGTTCAGCAGCGCGCCAGGCACAGAGCCTTCGCTGATATATGTGATGCTGCCGTTGTCGAGACGGAACTTATGCAGCTTGGTGGTTCCTTTGTAGCTGCCGTCTTCTTCGGCATACACCGTCTGCGCGGTGTACAGATTTCTCTGTGAAGCGTAGATTGTGCCGCCAGCGCCGAAATAAGCGGATACCTGCAGCGCTCCTTCCGGCTGGCCAAGGTCAACGGCGCCAACCAGCATCATGGAATTGTCTACAGGCTCCGGGAAGTAGCGGATGTCGCTAAGCTTTACGGTCTGCAGCTCATCCGAGACAGCGGTGTCCCGGAAGCTCGGCTCGTAAGCGGCGGCCAGCTTGCCCGCGGCTTGCTCGCTCTTCGTGGCCGGCATGTCATAAATGCCGTAGTGATAGGTGTATTTGTTCGTAATCAGATACAGGGCATTGCCGATTTTGCGAGAAGACAGATAGCTGCCTTCTTGCTCAAGCTGGCGGGTGAGCGTTGGCTTGCCGTCGCTGCCGAGTTCATATACATAAGCTACAACCATGCTTTTGTGCGAATAGATTGGCATAATCGCCATCTTGCCGCTGACGGCAGCGTCATCTACCGGGCTGCTGGCCGACGAATCGCCTGAGCCGCTGCGAGTCGCAGAGCCTTCAGATGGCGATGCAGGCTCTGCCGTCCCTCCTGAATGGGAGGCGTTGTCGTACAGTGTCTTCGAGCCAATGACTAGCAGCTTGGAATCGTCGATGTAGAGCTGCTGAGGCTGGAAGCCTTCCTCTCTGGAGTAGCTTAACTCCGCCGTGAGGCGAGGCTTGGCCGGATCGGCTATATCCGCGATGACGACGCGCGAGCCGCTGATTTGATAGATGTAATTCCCATCCGTCTTCACCCAGTCCGCCTCGTCCACGCCATCCACCTGCACATTGGTCCGCGAGTAGTCGCTGCCAGCACCGCCGTCGTCCGAGGCAGCCGGGGCGGCTTCAGGCGCTGCCGCCGCCTTGTCTACAGCCGAGGAGGTTGGGGCACTGATTGCGCCGTCTTCTGCGCCGAAGAGTGTCATAGATGTCCGCTGCTCCGCCATATGCTGCAGCAGCTCTGCCAGCTTCTTCTCAGAGCCAATGGAGGGCAGCTGCAGCGGCTCATCGATGGAGACGATTCGTTGGATGCCATCCCATGTAACGACCGTGCCAAGCGATTCGGATATTGCTCTGAGCGGTACCATCGTAATGCTCTTTACGGTTCGAGGATACGCGTTAAGCGTTACGCGCTTCCCGCCGGCTTCCATCGTTGTGGAGCCGATCGTCAGCAGCGCCTCGCGAGCTCCGCGAGTGAGGCGCACGGTCCGCGCCCCTTTGTCCGTCTCCTTGTAGGTCACTTCAGCGCCTAACGCCTCAGCGATTTCCCTGACGGGAACCAAGGTAGAGCCGTTCTCAATGAACGCCGGAGTAGACAGGGTAAGCGGTTTCCCTTCGATGACCACCTTAATTCCTTCTTGCGCCGAGGCGGTGTCAGCAGGCTTGGCCCATTGCAGGGTCGCCGCAACGCAGAGCGTCAAGGTGAGGCAAGCGGCCAGCATAGCTTTTTTGTTCACGGGGGTTCCTCCTTTTTGTTGTGTATATCGCAATTGTGGATGCACGCTGTTTGAGCTTGTAATCAATAGACGAGGCGACCTCGATAATTGTTTCGATGAGGAGCCCACCATGCGGGGTATTTTTCTACAGGCTGGTTGAATGGAAAGCAGGGGTCAGCATAGGGAATTGGGCTTGACGCGGCAACGAAAAGGTTATATGGTTAGTTACATAAGTAATGAACCATATAAGTATTGAGGTGATGTCATGTTTGATGAACGGAGCCCCATCTATCAGCAGATTGCGGATGGCATCAAAAACGATATCGTAAGCGGCGTGCTGAAGGAGGAAGAGCAGGTCATGTCGACCAATCAATATGCGGCATTCTACCGGATTAATCCGGCGACGGCGGCCAAGGGCTTCCAGCTTCTGACGGAGGAAGGCATTCTATACAAGAAGAGAGGGATCGGCATGTTCGTCAGCCCGGACGCAAGAGATAAGCTCCTTCAAGTAAGGCGGGAGCGGTTTTTTGAGGAGGTGGTCAATCCTATGGTGGAGGAAGCGGATCGCATAGGAGTGCCCATCGCGGAAGTGATGAAGCATATTGAGAAGAGAGGGGAGTCGAGGTCATGACCCTGGCAATTGAAGTGAAGGATCTAACCGTCCGTTATGGCCCAATGACGGCTGTCGACCAAGTGTCATTCCACCTGGATGGAGGCAAAATATACGGATTGCTGGGACGCAACGGCTCCGGCAAAACAAGCCTGCTATCCGTCCTGGCCTCCTTCCAGCCTCAATCGAAGGGAGAAGTGAGGATTGGCGGCGAAGCGCCATTCGAGAATGCGGCGGTGACGAGCCAGGTTTGTTTGATCCAAGAGAGTGTTCATCTGGCAGATGGATACCACGTGAAGGATGCGCTGAAGCTGGCTGCCGTTTGCTGGCCGAACTGGGACGACTCTTACGCTGCTCGCCTCCTGGAATCTTTCGGCTTGCCGTTGAAGAAGCGCATCTCCGCGCTGTCCAGGGGGATGAAGTCGGCGCTGGGTGTGACGATCGGTCTGGCCAGCAGAGCGCCGGTAACGATATTCGACGAAGCGTATCTTGGCATGGACGCCCCCTCCAGGTATGCCTTCTACGAGGAGCTGCTGAAGGATTATATGGAGCAGCCGCGCACATTCATTCTGTCTACGCATCTGATCGAAGAGGTGAGCAGCTTGTTCGAGGAAGTGCTCATTCTGGATGGTGGCAAGCTGCTGCTGCACGAGGAGACTGAACTGCTTCGCGGAAGGGGCGTAACCGTAACAGGACCGGCGGCCAAGGTGGATGAGTTCCAGCTTGGACTGAACGTGCTTGGGGAGCAGAAGCTTGGCGGCACCAAATCCATTACTGTATACGGAGAGCTTAGCTCCGAGAGAGTGACCAGAGCGCGCGCGGAGGGGCTGGAGCTGGGCCCGGTGCCCCTGCAGGATCTGTTCGTGCATCTAACGAGAAGAGGGGGAGCGCTTCATGAATAAGTCAGGGCAACATCCCGCGCTGAAGGTAGCCGGCAGCATGTGGTCCGGGTATCGGGTCACGCTTATCTGGTATTGGTCTATCTTCGTCATCGTGTACGTCGGCATTAACTTACTTCTTCGCCATCTTGGCGAGGTGGATGAGAGTATGTGGGGCGGAGGAATATGGGAGGGAAGTGTCTATTCCCCCAAGATTTTTCTACTTGTCATCGGTATATTAGTGACCCCGGTATCACTAGCCTCCTACGTAACGTTCGGCATCACAAGAAAGCACTTTGCTTGGGGCAGCGCGCTCCTGTTCGTCGGTCTATCCTTCGTCTGCACCGTGCTGACGGCGGTTGGTTACCCAATTGAACAGCTGCTGTACCAAATGGCGGGAGGAACGGGAGACTTGAAGCAGCCTCCGCTGCTGGAGGGCTCCATGGATTATTTTATTCTCTCGGTGGGCTACTGCCTGGCCGGTTGGCTGATTGGCAACGGATATTACGGGAAGGATTGGCGGGTCGGGACCATCATCTGTGTGGCTGCCCTCGTTCCGATTATTCTGATGGAGATCATTGCCGATGCCGGAACCTCCTTCGCCTTATGGCTAGAGGTGCTCATGCTGCTCGTCGTTGCAGGTCTCCTGCTTGCCGCCAATCTCTTCTTGCTGCGGAAGGTAAGGATTAGACGCAAGCTGGTCTAAGATAGATTCATTAATAGCCTGCGACATGTCGCATCCTTATCATTGGGTGCGGCGGTCGCAGGTTTATTTTTTCAAAACCCTGCTTCCTGCTGTTGCGCTGAATAGTTAAATAGAGGAAAATAGGGTTAAGTGAAATTTGTGGAACTGTGTCGAATTTTATCATAGCCTGATGATTGAATAGGTATAGATTAGCTGAGGTTGAGGTGTTGACATGAACCGGGCATTAGTACGCTTTGGTATAGGGATTATGCTCTCGATGCTGCTGGCAGTTATGCTGCTGCGGCCTCAAGAAGCAAGTGCTAGGTCGGAAGGTTCGCCGGAAACGCTGATCACCGAATGGCAGATGATGTGGGTGCAGCCGGGAGAAGAGCTGACGATCGAGCAAGTAAGCGCTTTGCCGGACGACGCGGGCTGGTTTCCCGTGCAAGCTGGCGGGGAGTACCCGGAGCTGCCCGAGGGCGTGAAATCGGCATGGCTGAAGGTGGAGCTGCCGGAGCTGACGCAGATGCGTCCGGCTTTTTATACAGAGGATCTTTTTGCCAGAGATGTTGTGGTGTATGTGGACGGGCAAAAAGTGTTTGATTCTCAGCGGAGCTATGAGTATGAACGAAACCAGCTTGTGTTGCCTCTTGAAAGAGATGAGTCAAACAGTTTGGTGTTCATTAAGCTTCTATCAAATACAGAGGGTATAGGGCAAAAAGATGATTTTATCGTAGGAGAGTATGAATATCTTCATAAAAAAAATGTTGGCAGTAATGTATTTGATCTCGTGCTGGGCGCTTCATTAATGTTAATTGCTATATTTATGGCAGTAAGTACACTTTTTTTGAACCGATCTCTTTTTCCAGAATGGAACTCTTTAAGTCTGTCTATTTTGACGATCGGTATTATGCAAACGGCATATTCTTCATTTGTGCATATTAATATCCCACAAATCGGGTTTTATGTATATCATTCATTCGATGTAGCATCGTCTATACTATTACCATCATTGTTTTATTTTTTTGAAAAGATATTTGGAAAAGGGCCTAAGAACATTATCCAAATATTTAGAAAGTCGCAAATGTATGTTGCCATCGTATTCCTTAGTCTGTGGTTGCTAGGATTTTTTTCAGAATCCATACATCATTATTATCAAATATTTGGTCCAATTTTATTTGCAATTACAGCGTTAGGCAGTCTGATAGGCTTAGTTTTGTTCTTAATTCTAGCATGCTTGGAAAAGAACGAGTCAGCTATAGTATTGACTTGTGGCTTTAGCATTTTTGTTTGTATAACCTGCGGAGAAATTATATGGTACTTTGTAAGTGGAAGAACATATGAGCTAATGTTGTGGAAATTTGGAGTAATAGTTTTTGTTATTTCATTGGTTGTCATTTTAGTCAGGAAAGTTACGGAAAATTATAAACAGCTAATGAAATACTCTAAGCAACTTGAAGTATTTAATAATGAGCTTCAAAGGTCTGAGAAAATAGAAATGATTAGCCAGCTAGCGGCATCTGTTGCCCATGAAGTAAGAAATCCCCTTCAGGTAACTCGAGGGTTTCTTCAACTGATTAAAGAAAGGTCTAACTCCGATAAAGATAAGGCTTTTATGAATCTTGCAACTGAAGAACTTGATCGAGCATCTGAGATCATTACTGATTTTCTCACATTTGCGAAACCTGGTTTGGAGAATCATGTAAGATTAGATTTATTTGAAGAGCTTCATCAAATTAAGGCAATAGTACTTCCCCTTGTCACTATGCAGGGTGGCCGTTTGACATTAACTGTTCAACAGAATTTATTAGTGCAAGGAAATTCTTCAAAACTCAAACAAGCATTGATAAATATCGTTAAAAATAGTGTGGAGGCTTTAGGAGAGAACGGACAAATTAATATTAGAGCAGAGAAAATAGACGAAGATGATAAAATTGTATTATGTATTGAAGATAACGGAGAAGGTATGAATGATGAGGATCTAACAAGATTGGGAGAACCGTACTATTCTCAAAAAACAAAAGGTACAGGTCTGGGACTAATGGTTACATTCAGAATCATTGAGGCTATGAATGGCCAAATCGTATATAAAAGTAAAAAAGGAATAGGGACACAAGCCTACATTACCTTTCCTATCAAACTTGAAAATGCCAACACTAGTAGCGCCTAGTATTGGCATTTATTTATAATAGTTAATTTAATCCCACATTGGAATGCAGACCGAATCATCGGTACCATCAGCCGGCTTTTGCGGCAGCACGAGGTAGAACGTATCATTTGTCTCTTCCAGCACCTTCAGGTTAATTTCGTCAGGCACCTTTACGCCGAAGGCTTCTTCGATGGCGCCCTTCGGATCGGCTAGCAGTTTTGCCTTGAACTCACTGTCTGTCCAAGCTTTTTCAATGATTTGCTCACGCAGTTGTTGCTGATTAGCCATGCCGATCATCCTCCTAGAATATGTATACGATTTCCAAATAGATTCTACCATGAAAATTCGACATAATCTACTACTATTTTACTATTACATCTTATAGGAATAGGTATTAAGGAATAATTGGTTGGATGGATCATTTAAGCGTTGAATGCTTCAAAAGAGGTCCTACGGCGCACGACAGCGACACGAGGTGTGGTTATTGAGGCGAAGTGGCAGTTTGTTGGTGCGATAGCGATTCGTGGTGTCGTTGTTGGTGCAAAAGAGGTCCTTCGGCGCACGACAGCGACATGAGGTGTGGTTATCGCGGCGAAGTGGCAGTTATTGGGCGCAATAGCGATTCGAGGTGTCGTTGTTGGTGCAAAAGAGGTCCTTCGGCGCACGGCAACGACACGAGGTGTGGTTATTGATGCGAAGTGGCAGTTAGTTGGCGCGATAGCGATTCGAGGTGTCGTTGTTGGTGCAAAAGAGGTCCTTCGGCGCACGACAGCGACACGAGGTGTGGTTATTGAGGCGAAGGGGCAGTTAGTAGGCGCAATAGCGATTCGTGGTGTCGTTGTTGGTGCAAAAGAGGTCCTTCGGCGCACGACAGCGACACGAGGTGTGGTTATTGAGGCGAAGGGGCAGTTAGTAGGCGCAATTTGTGCATGGATGGACGTGCAAATAGTCATGCCAGATACGTCTATTTGAACAACAAATCAAACCCGCCGCCCAGCGCCCTGCGCTTGTTGGACTCTGTCTTGGCTGCGAGCTCGGTTATATAGTCCGTCATGTACGAGTTGTAGTCCATGAGGGCAGGCGGGCACTGCGGGAGCTCCGTTAGCTGCTGCTGGTTGGCGAGCGCTGCTTCCGCATAGCTGTTCAAGGCGCCAAGCACGTAGATGTGCGACTCCACCTTCTCCTCCGTCAAGGAGGCGAACGACGGGACACCTGCTAATGAAGCGATGTGGGCAAGCAGGCCGTTATAGCTGCCCTCCGCTAGATCCTCGCGCCAATCGGCCCAGTCATCCAGCATCTGAAGCGTCATTAAGACCAGATCTACCGCCTCCTCCACAACTGGAATAGCGTGCGCCTTGCCTGCCAGCAGGCAAGCGCCTGTGCTGGATATTTTGACAGGGCCAGCCTTTCCGGCTGTCCGGATGGGGTCCTTAAGGAAATAATTCGCCTCCGCTTCATTCATGACACAATCCGCCCATGTCGTTATGTATTGTTCGTAATAGCGCCAGAACGGGCTGTCGGAGGGAAAGAGCCCGCGGAGAACGGCGTGCATCTCCACCTGCAGCAGGTTAGCCAGCGCCAGCTGTCCCTTCCATTGTCCGGGCTTTGCGCTGTCCATCACGTCGTCTTGAATAAAAAAGTAGAGCATGCCATATATATTGGCAAGCGCCAGTGTCTCGCATTGCTTGTCCGTAATGCCTGTGGTTTCCTGCATCCAATAAGGGAGCAACGAGCAGATGTAATCCTTGCCGCCCTCCTCGGCGGTAGGATCGAATTTGGCGGCGTACGCCAATGCAAGACCGTCCAGCGGGGAAGGGAATTGGCCCATTCGAGAGACAGCGGTCTGGAAGACACGCTGTATACGGGGCTTATAAGGGATATACCATAACATGCGAGAGTGCCACCACCCGGATTGAAATATAGTAGACAATACGTCTCTTCTACTATATCATGATCAGAGTTATTGTTTTTCAAATCATTGCCAAATCAAGAAGAAAACTTTTGAGATTCGCCTGTTGAGGAAAGCTAGAAAATCCTTTAGAATGAAGAAGAATTAAGGGACGTTCAAAAAATATTCACATTTCTCTCTCATGGGGCGCTTGCATAACTGGACTAAGGTCGAGGGGTCGTCTATTACCTGAGCAGGTTCATTTCTTTCTGATCCTGGCTTAAAGTTAATACCTGATGAAGTTCTACTATGTGGAGGTCGAGTAGACATGAACAGAGATAAAGATATATATGTTCTTCTGACGGATACCGGAACTGTCTTAACCAAAATTATACGAACGTTCACGAAGGATCCGCTGAATCACGCGTCTATCGCGTTTGACGAGGATTTGAATGAGGTGTACAGCTTCGGTCGGAAAAATCCCAGCAACCCGTTTTTTGCCGGCTTCGTCAGGGAGAATGTTCGCGGGGAATTTTTTGAGGAATCCATGTGCGCCCTCTATCGCTGCAAGGTGAGCCAATCCGCCTACAGCGGCATTCGCGCCCAGATTCAGCATTTTGAACAATATTCCGATCTGTACAAATACAATCTGGCAGGCATGCTGGGTGTAGTATTAAATATCGAATGGGAACGAGAATACGCTTACTTCTGCTCCCAGTTCGTCGCTACTATATTCAAAAGAAGCGGCGTGAGTCTCGTAGACAAATCGCCGCTGCTGGTTACGCCGGGGGACTTCCAGACGACGCCTCACCTGGAGCTCATATACCACGGCAAGCTGCACGATTATACAGGCTGCGAGGTGACGGCAGCGGCTGCGGGAGGCTCCTTCCGCACAGCATAACCTTGGATCTCTACTTGCTAGAGATCTTTTTTTGTTCCGCAAGCTGACTTGTTAGCGTCCTTCCCTGTGGTGACATTGGCCTATGTGTGGTACATTTACAGGAAGACACATAGCAACGGCGGCATGCCGTCAAGCACATGGAGGAGGGAAACACCTTGACTATACAATTGCATTCACCTATTACGATCCGATCGCTGGAGCTCCGCAACCGGACCGTCATGGCGCCCATGTGCCAATATAGCGTAGACCAGCATGATGGAGTCGCGAACGAGTGGCATTACGTCCATTACACGTCCCGCGCGATCGGCGGGGTTGGCTTAATTATTGTGGAGATGACTAACGTCGAGCCGGACGGCCGTATTACCGACCGCTGCCTAGGCTTATGGTCAGACGAGCAGATACCGGCTTTGAAAAGGATCGTGGATGCCGCTCATCGCCATGGCGCTAGAATCGGCATCCAAATCGCGCATGCGGGCCGCAAGGCCCAAGATGCGGCAACGCCAGTCGCGCCCTCTGCGATTGCATTCGACGATAAATACAAAACGCCGCGCGCTCTCACAACGGAAGAAGTGAAGGGGATGGTGGTGAAATTCGGAGAAGCGGCCAGAAGAGCGGTAGAGGCGGGCTTCGACACGATCGAGCTGCACGGCGCTCACGGTTATTTGATTCATCAGTTCCATTCCGCCATCGCCAATAAGCGGGAGGACGAATACGGCCAGGATCGGACGTTGTTCGGCCGTGAGGTGATCCGTGAGGTGAAGAAGCGCATGCCTGACGGAATGCCCCTCTTGTTCCGCATATCGGCCCTGGAATATTCAGAGGGCGGTTACGATCTCGCGGAAGGCATTGAGCTGTGCCGCGCATATAAGGAAGTAGGCGTAGATGTCTTCCATATTTCATCGGGGGGCGATGGTGATCCAAGTCCTGAACGCAGGCCTGTTGTTGGACCGGGGTATCAGGTACACGCGGCGGAGGCTGTGAAGGCGGCGCTTGGGGTTCCGGTTATTGCCGTCGGCATGCTGGAGGAGCCTGCTGTAGCGGCTGGCGTGCTGGCGGAGGGCAAGGCCGATATGGTTGCGGTTGCCAGAGGTCTGCTTCGCGATCCCTACTGGGCGATTCACGCCATTGAGTCTGTCGGTGGAACATTCCGTGATATCGTACCCGCACAATACGAAAGAGGATTCTAAAAGGGAGGTGCTTCCAATATGAAAGGTCAAGGCATGCTGATTTCCGCCTTTGCGTTCGCGCTGGTCATCGCTGTATTCGCGGTCATTAATGTCGATCAGGTGCAAGTGAACTTCCTCTTCGCGAAGACGTCGACGCCGCTCATTCTCGTCATTCTCGCATCGACGTTTCTCGGAGGGCTGACGGTGGGCTTGTTCGGGATGCTTCGTATATTCCGGCTGCAGCGCACGGTGAAGTCGTTGGAGAAGCGGGTGGCGGAGCTGACTAGCGAAGCGGAGACCTTCGAGGCGTCCTACGTCGATGATCCGTTGAAACGGGGATCTGCGGGAGCTCCAGTCGATAAGAAAGAGGAAGACGACGACACGCAGGCATGAAGGTAATCTATACCTACGTGCGGCATACGGAGGAAGCGGAGCTGTGCGAGCTGGAGCTCCGCTCTATGCTGGGCCCCCGAGCTCAGCTTGGCGGCGGCATAGCCTTCCTGGAGGGAGAGCCGACACTGCTGCCGGATGTCAACCGGAGTCCCTTCTTCAAGCGCAGAGTGGATGTTTGGGCGGAAGCGGACACACTGCCGGAGCTGCTGGATAAGCTTCCCGATATATCGCTCTTCGGCCGATCGTTTAAGGTGCTGTATACCCATGGCGAGGACAAGCTTCCCTACGAGGAGCAGCGTGAGCTGGAACGGCTGGCGGGCTCCAGGCTTCAAGGCTTGGCGGATATGAGGAGCCCCCAGCAAGCCTTCGGATTGCTGTCCTACAGGGGACGCTGGCTGTTCGGAGCCTGCGCGGAAAGCGACAAGCCGTGGCTCAAGCACCAGAGCAAGCCGCAAAATTATTCAACCGCCTTGCCGACGCGCGCGGCCAGAGCAATCGTGAATATCGCAGCGGGAGAAGCTCTGCCGGCGTCGTCCTTTTCTCTGATTGATCCTTGCTGCGGTATGGGCACTGTGCTGATCGAGGCGCTGTCCATGGGCTTCACCATTCGCGGCGTAGAGATGAATCCGCTGGCTGCCAGAGGAGCGCGTGTGAATCTGGCCGCCTTCGGCTATCCTGATGTTGTAAGGCTTGGCGATATGCGCGAGGAGAAGGGCTTGTACGAGGGGGCTGTTCTGGACCTCCCCTACAACCTGTGCTCTGTATTGCTGGAGAAGGATGCCATGCTTATGCTGGAAGCCTTGCGCAGAATGGCTAGACGGGCCGTTGTGGTTTCCACCGAGCCGATGTTGGAACAGCTTGCTGGAGCGGCGTTTACAGTCCAGGATGAGGCAAGACTGTCGAAAGGCTCTTTTACCCGTTATATAACTGTAGTAGAATAGGAATGATGTGGAGTATGAAGCGAGGTGAACCTATGTCATCGAATGAAATGAACGAAGCGGCTGAGCCGAAGAAGGCGCTCACGCAAGCTGAGCGCGCGAAGCAGCTGCTCGCCCAGAAGAAGAATGGCGGCAATGGAAAGCCGGGTCAACAGCATTTTTCCACCGGGACCCAGGAGCTGAAGAGCCAGAATACCAAAAAAGTGAACAATCAGCGCAAAAAGATGGGTGTATAAAAGCATATGGGTTTGTTACCGCTGGAGCGCCGACCGTCATGACGGGTTGGCGTTTTTTGTTTCTGAATGCCGAGAATGAATTTCGCCGAACCCCCGCATAATGAGGATACCGTTTCCGCCCGCGTTGGCGGCGAAGATGACACCAGGAGGGAATCGCAATGGCAGTGAAGTCGTCTCGATTACAGGTTTATTTGCTGGCCGGCGTGAAAACAACAACGTGCTCCTTCAACGCCTGCAAAGCAAGGCTGGAGGAGCAGCTGCGGTCAGAAGGGCATGAACCGCAAATTCATGTGCTGTTTCCCTACGGCGACGCAAGCCGTAATCTGCTCAGGCAGGTGCTGGAGGTCAAGACGGATCTATCCAACCGAATGCGAGCAGGACGAATCGGCGGCAAGCAGGTATGGCAGCAGATCAAGGACACCGTCAAGGGAGAGAAGGCGCTGCTTATTGGCCATAGCGGCGGCGGCGCGGCCGCTTATCAAGCTGCCAAGATGCTTGCCGAGGAAGGCGTGATGGACGATTTCCGCGTTGTCCAGGTCGGCTCTCCGCGAACGCCAATCGACCCCGTCATGAGGGAGCGAGTCAGCTACTTCCATTCCATTGACAACTGGGGCAAGCTGAACGATCCCATAAGCCGGATTGGCAGCTGGGGAGGCTGGAGCCGAACAGGCCGCTCAATCCCCCGATGGAACCGCCTCAAATATGCGCCGGGTTATGTGGAGGGCATTCCGACTGTTGGCGGTCACGCCCACTATTTCCGAAGCACGGCACCCTATGTAGACACAGATGCGGTATGCAATCTGGACAAGACCATTTCGCGAGTTCGAGAATGGTTGAAAGGGTGGCTGTAATCCATTAGACTGGAAATAAGCCTCGTGCACGGGTATTTCTGAAGCCGCGGCTTGTGAAGGAGATGATGGAATTGGCTAATACGCATTCATTCTCAAGGGGCGAGGAGATCGCCAACGCAGTGACACATGGCATTGGAGCGCTGCTTAGCATTGCGGCGCTTGTCTTGCTAGTGGTGTTCGCTTCCTTGAAGGGCACCGCCATGCATGTCGTAAGCTTTGCCATATACGGCTCGGCCATGCTGCTGCTGTATTCGGCGTCAACGCTTGTCCACAGCTTTCCGGCCGGGAAGGCCAAGCGTGTATTCGAATCGCTCGACCACTCTTTTATTTATGTGTTTATCGCGGGTACCTATACGCCCATTCTGTTCCATATCGTGCAGGGTGCGCTGGGCTGGGTGCTGTTCGGCATTGTATGGGGTGTCGCCGTCTGCGGCGTCATCTTCAAGTCGATGTTCGCGTCCAAATATTTGTTCACATCCACGATTCTGTACATCGCAATGGGCTGGATCATCGTTTTTGCCTGGAAGCCGCTAGTGACGCATCTGGCTCCGGGTGGTCTGCAGCTGCTCGTGACAGGCGGCATTCTGTATACGGTTGGCACCATATTCTACGTGTGGCGCAGCTTCCCGTACCATCATGCCGTGTGGCATCTGTTTGTATTAGGCGGATCTATTGTCCATTTTTTTGCCATTCTGCTGTACGTGCTTCCCGCTTAGGGACGGGATCTCAGCATGAATGAAGATGAAGCTAATCCAGCTCAGGACACCAGCCCGGAGGCTCGGCACACATCGCTGCCGCGTCTGCGGGTTTTTCTTTGGCCAGATCCGTGAAGTAGCTGGGCAAAATATGATTGGCAGACACCGATCCCATCTTGAACGATCGCTGCACCTCGCCTTTGACATGAAGATAGAAGTAGGTGCCCTTCGTGTGGGGAGACTGGTAGACGAGGGGCGGAAGATGCGGCACGATATCGTATTCGTTCTGGAATCGCCAATGCGTCGGAACCGTATAATTATAGGCTTGCACAAATGTGGGGTCGCCTACGCGAGGGGCTCCGAAGGTATAGACGACAGGCGCGGCAAACGAGGTGTTTATCGCGATATCGAGCGCGGCCAGCGTCCCAAGCGCGCCGCCCAGACTGTGCCCGGTAACAAATAGCGGCTTATCCGGCGATACCTCGTTCAATAAGGTGTGGACTTGGTTTCTTGCAGACATATAGATGTCGGTAAAGCCTTTGTGCGTCTGTCCCGCATTCCTTACAGGCCGGTAGAGGGTCTGCTGCGCGATGAAATCCGACACCCAATCAACCGCAGAGCCCGTTCCGCGAAAAGCAAGCACAGCGCACACATCGGACTCGATCAGGAAGCCGAACCGCTCCGGCGAATTGTCGTAGGCGCTGGCTGTGAATTCGCCCACCAAGCGATAGGATCTCGGCACCAGGAATAAACCGTCTTCCTTGTTGCTGTACTGAACGTAGGTTTGTCCGCAAACCGCGGCCAAAAATAAAGCGGTTCCTATATCGGGCCCTGGAACTTGAGCCCGCCGTACGTCGTCCGTCATCATCGCAAACCCCTCCCATGCGGCATCGTTGCCATATTGTATGTCAGGGGGCGGGAATAGGTACCTGCGGAGGGGCAAAACAAAAACGCTCCCTCGAAACCGCAGCGGTTAAGCGCGATTTCTGCGGGAGCGCAGAAGAGGCTGATCTATAGATGAATCCGAAGAATCCGAATCGGCATTGCCGGATAGGCGGCCGTTGTCTTTGGCGCGTTTGCCATGCCTTGCAGAGCGGCTTCCAAGCTCGGGCTTGCCGGACTTGTCGGCTTTGTTCATTGTAGAAGGGGCTGCCGAAGAGGAATTCCCTTGACGATTCAGCAAGTCGCCGGTCCAGCCCTTCTTCCACAGCCATACGTAGATGATCAGGGTAAGAACGGCTGTTACGGTAATCAAGGCCGTAAAGCCCCATGTCTCTGTTTTGAACGGGATCTTGTCATAATTGCTGCCCATCAGAGCACCAAGCACGGAGGCGGGCAGGCAAAGCACTGTGAAGATCGTCAAGGTCTTCATAATGTCATTGCCGCGAAAGCCCGATACGGCATCGTCCATTGCGATCAGCGTATCGATCTCCAGCGCATAATGCTTAAGCAGCGTTTCGATTCGCTCCAGCTTATGGGTGATGCGGACAAAGGCATCCTTCTTGCTGAGCTCCTCAGAGAAGCATTCCTTGGCCGCAACATGAAGCTCTCGAATCGGGATGAACAGGTGGCTCCAATGCAGCAGCTCGTACCTTCGCTCGATTATGACTTCCAGCAGCCCGGTCCGATTGTGCACGCGCACGGCAGCCTCCAGCTCGCTGAGCCTCGTCTCGAATCCGTCCAGGCCTTCGTGGAACGTCTCCAGCAGCGCGCTAAGCATGATGAAGAATGCCTCCGGAGCCGTGCTGCATTCCTCGTATTTATGAGCATGAACGCCAGACTGCAGCCGCAGCGGGACGCGCAAATCCTCATGCATCGTGATGAGTCTATTGGAGGTAAGCCAGAAGTGAACGGGTCCCATGTCGGATTGGTCGTCCGTTATCTGAATCATCAGCGTACCGCTTAGCAGGGCCCCAAGCTCGGGCAAGTTCTCCACCGAAACATGATTCGTTCTTCTGGGCAAGCTGTCATCGATCCAGTCCGCGCATTCCGGAAATCGCCGCTTCATATCCGTCGCTTCGTTCTCTGGCGTGTTTCCCTCCATACGGGTGCTTAGCCTGCTGATGGTTCTCGCTGCTTCCACGTCTTCTGGCTTAGTGGAGGATTTCCTGCTGGGCAGGGGCTTCTGCTCCGCCGGCCGCGAGCTGTCATATAGCGCAACGTGCCATTCCCAGCCTCCGGGATATCGAAGCGTCCGATGTATCATCTTTCAGAAACTCCTTCCGTTTGTTGCCATATCTACTCCACATCATACCTCGAACCTTACGTAACAGACAACCTGTTGAATGGGAATAGACGTGATTAGTCAAAACCTTCCTGAAATCGACAAACGAGTGAGCGGCAGGCGAATTGGGCATACCAACTTCAAGCGCTGTGATCATACAGGGAGGCGAAAATGGCAATGGCCAAAAAAATAGGTATTTTCAGAAACGAGCAGCAGGTGATTAACGCGGTAGCCGAGCTGGAGCAAGCGGGCTTTGTTGCCAGCGAGATGAAAATATTGGCGAAGGACTCGGAGCACTCCCGTCGAATCGAGCGGGAGACGGACGCTCATGCCGACGAAATAAGGGAGCTTGATGAGACCAACCAGCATACCGATGGAGCGGGACCGATCGGCTTTGCGGCTTCAGCCGGCTATGGGTTCCCGATGGCTGCGATGAACAACGGATCGTATGGCGCGCCGGGCTATGTCACTGCCGGGGCGGGATTGAACGGCGGCTTTGCATTTGCTGCCCCGTTAGCTTTCACAGCACACCATGATCATGAGGACGCGTTCCGCGCGCTGGGATTGGACTCCAAGGAAACGGAGCTTTGCTCGCAGGCGATCCGTGAAGGCTCCATAGCCCTTGTGGTGGATACAAGCGAAAGCAAGTCGCTGCTGGATAAGGATGGCGGCCCCGATCTGTCCAAGCTCGGTATAGCGGAAGCAGCCTTCCGCCGCTGCGGCGCTCAGCGCATTGCAGACGGCGGGTAGACGCCGGAGACGGTCTGAGACTGCCGGAGACTGCCTGTAACGGCAAGCCAAAAAGCTGACCCCATGCATTCGCCCGGCAGGGGGAAGCGTGGGATCAGCTTTTTCTTCACCTGCGCTCGGCAAAATCTCTAATTCCGATGAAGGGCAGGGGATGCGGAGCCCCGTTCTTGATCATATCCAGAAGAATCTGGGAGCCCAGAACGGAGCATACGGTGCCGTTGCCGCCGTAGCCCAGATTATAATAAACGCCGGGCCAGGACGGGTCTTCGCCTACGAACGGCAAGCCGTCAAGCGATTCCCCGAAGGTAGCGTTCCAGGTAAATTCAATCCTCGCCTTGCTATCCGGGAACAGGGCCTTAAAGCTGGACAGCAGCTCTTCGCTCCTGTCAGCCTGATGCTTGCGATTATGAACAGGCCGCTCCTTCTCCTCATCCAACCCGCCGACAATGATACGGTTGTCGCATGTGGCGCGCATATACAAATACGGCCGGGCAGTCTCCCATATCATCATCCTGTTCTGCCACAGCTCCCCTTCCTCCTGAGGGTCGGTGACAATGACGTAGGATCGGTTCAGGTCAGCCTGGCGAAGCCGCCCGCGCAGCTCCTCCGGCTCATAGCCGATCGCGTAGACCACATAATCCACGTCGATCGTATGTCCGCTTGCGGTATGGAGGCGATGCTTGTTCCCCTCCAGCCGCTCGTGGTTGACCATGTCCGTGTCCTCGAAAATGCGAAGGCCGAGCGCCGCCGCTTCCTCCGACAGCGCAACCGCGAACTTCAGCGGATTGATCTCCGCGTCGCCATGCGTGACGATCGCTCCTGGCTTGCGGAATGGGAATTCCTGCTCCAGCTTGTCGGCGTCCCACCATTCTACATCGAACCCGCAGTCCCGCAGCGCTTCGTATTCCAGCTTCAGGCCCGGAAGCTCCTGCTCCGAGGACGCGTAATACAAGCTGCTCCTGGGGCGAAATTCAACGTCGGTCTTCAGCCGCTTGGCGAGCTCGGCAATATGCTCAAGCGCCTGAAGGCTGCTTCTGTAGAAGCGTCTGGCAGGCTCCTTGCCAATCTGGTCCTGCAGCTCGCTTAGCATCATGTCGCTGCTGAATTGCAGCAGGCCTGTATTGGCGGATGTGCTGCCCGCCGCAATCGTGCCGCGTTCGATCAGCACGGTATCGAGGCCGGCCTCCGCGAACGTATACGCGCAAGCAACGCCGGACATGCCGCCGCCCAATACGGCGATTGTGGCGGAGGTATTACCGTTCAAAGCTCCATAAGAAGCAGCTTGCTGAATGGTTGTTGGCCAGTATAGCTGGCCGGTATGCAATTCCTTCATCATGTTCACCCCACCTATGCTAGTATGTCCACCGCCATAAAAATCAAAATTCACTTTGCTCGCCAATCATTTCTCTGCGATAGGCCGTTGGCGACATGCCGTGCTGCTTGCGGAATTGCTTGGAGAAATATAAGGCGTCCTGCAAGCCTACGGATGCGGCCACTTGCTCCACAGTCAGCTCCGGACGCTCGCGCAGCAGCAGCTTCGCCCGGTCGAGGCGAAGCTTCAAGAGGAAGGAGACGGGGGACAAGCCCGTCTTCTGCTTGAATGCTCTCGACAGATAAGCTCTGTTGTACCCCAGCGCCTCAGCCATACTCTCAATGGATACGGGGTGCGTATATTGAGAAGATAAATAATGGATGATACGGCGATGAAGCTGCTCATCGACGCGGTCGGCGCCGCTGATGGAGCGTCGCTCTCCCTCCGAAGCGTCGCTGTAGGCCGCCATCAGGAGCTGCAGGTAAGCGGCTGCCTCCAGAGCGGCGGCTTCCCTGCCTCCCCTCAAGGTGGCAAATACGCGCCGATAGAGAACGGCCGCTCTCCGGGGGTCTTGAAGCGAAACAACCTGGCCCTCGGAGGCGTAGAACCCTCCCAGCTCAGCGAGCTGAGGAGCGTCACTGCCCCTGAAGGCGATCCAGCGATATTGCCAGGGGTCCTCGGGATCCGATTCGTAAGAAATCAGCTGCCCCGGTTTGATGAGAAAGGTGTCGCCTGCCCCCAGCTCGTGCCGTTGTCCCTCCAGCGTGAAGGCGCCCTTGCCTGACAGTACCAGATGCATGAGGTGGAACTCATACACCTTGGGACCAAGCCGATGCCCCGGCTTCGTCTGGCTTTCGCCGCAGAATAAGATGTGCAGCCGGGGATTGGCCCGTCCTGCGGTTACTTGGCTGGATACAACGCTGTAGGATTCCATGGGATTCGGCATGCTGCTTATTTGTTCCCCTTTCAAGACCGGTGAATAAACCGATTTGATTCATCATACCCACATGATAGCATGTTTGAAACGCTGCCAGAAGTCACATAAGTACATATAGACGACACTTACCGCCATTTCGCTCATAGTTGGAATCCACTATACTAATGCTAGAGATAACGAATAACATCCTAACAAGCAAAGGAATGTGATAGCATATGGCGAACATTGCCGCATTAAAGGAACGATTTGTACAGCAATATGGCGAAGGAGCGGCGGACATTGCGGTATTCCATGCGCCTGGCCGCGTCAATCTGATTGGCGAGCATACGGATTACAACGGAGGTTATGTATTCCCGGCAGCGCTGACGTTCGGCACCACGCTGCTTATCCGCAAGCGCGAGGACAGGGGGCTGGGCTTGGCTACCACGAACTTCCCGGCATCCAAGCTGCTGTCTATCGATTCCATCGTCTACGATGAAGCGGATGACTGGATGAACTATCCCAAGGGCATCGTGAACGAGCTGCTGGGCCAAGGCGTAGTGTTCGGCAGCGGCTATGATCTGCTGTACCATGGCGAAATTCCCAATGGCTCAGGCCTGTCCTCCTCGGCCTCCATCGAGGTTGTAACAGCGTACGCATTGCTGAATATGGAAGGGCTGCCGACGGATACGGTGAAGATCGCACTGCTCTCGCAGAAGTCAGAGAATGAATTCAACGGCGTCAAATGCGGCATTATGGACCAATTCGCGGTAGCGAACGGCAAGAAGGATCACGCGATTCTGCTCATGTGCGACACCCTGGAATATGAGCTCGTGCCCTTCCAGTCCGGCAGCTACAAGCTGGTCATCGGCAACACGAACAAGCGCAGAGGGCTGGTCGACTCCAAGTACAATGAGCGCCGCGCGCAATGCGAGGGGGCAGTGCAGGAGCTTCGTGCGGAGCATCCGGAGCTGGAGCTGCTGGGCCAGCTGAGCCTGGAGCAATTCAACGCGTCCAAGCATCTGATTAAGGATGAGACAGTGCGCAAGCGCGCGGAGCATGTCGTGGAAGAAATCGATCGGGTTCTGCAATCCATCACGGCCCTGAAGAGCAACGATCTGGAGAGCTTCGGAGCGCTGATGAACGCGTCCCATGATTCCTTGCGCGATTTGTACGAAGTCACAGGCGACGAGCTCGACGCTATGGTCGACGCGGCGCGCCGGGTGCCGGGTGTGCTGGGCTCCCGCATGACGGGCGCCGGCTTCGGCGGCTGCACGGTGTCTCTGGTCCATGAGGATAGCGTTGAACGCTTCAAGGAGGAAGTGGGACGCCATTATACGGAAGCGACAGGACTGCAAGCGGACTTCTATGTATGCAGCATCGGCAACGGCGTAGAACGGTTAAGCTGATAACATTTTATCTCGGAGTATAGGGAGGAGAATCAACATGGCGGTATTGGTAACAGGAGGGGCAGGGTATATCGGCTCACACACGGCGGCCGCGCTGCTGGAGCGCGGCGAGGAGATCGTAGTAGTCGACAATTTGCAGCAGGGACATCGGGACGCTCTTCTGGGCGGTAAGCTGTATGTCGGCGATCTGCGGGATGGCGAGTTTATGGATACGGTCTTCCGCGAAAATAACATCGACGCGGTCATTCACTTCGCGGCCAATTCGCTGGTCGGCGAAAGCATGAAGCTGCCTGGCAAATATTATCATAACAATGTATACGGCACGCTGTGCCTGCTGGAGAAGATGAACGAGCATGGCGTGAACCGGATCGTGTTCTCATCCACTGCCGCAACCTACGGCGAGCCGGAGAACGTGCCGATTGACGAATATGATCGAACACTGCCGACGAACGCTTATGGCGAGACAAAGCTGGCCATGGAGCAAATGATGAAGTGGTTCGACGTCGCGCACGGCATCAAATATATTTCGCTTCGCTACTTCAACGCCGCAGGCGCCCACGCCAGCGGACGCATCGGCGAGGATCATCGCCCGGAGACGCATCTCGTGCCTATCGTGCTGGAAGCCGCACTGGGCAAGCGTCCGCATATCTCCATCTTCGGGGATGACTACAATACGCCGGATGGCACGTGCATCCGTGACTACATTCATGTCAGCGATCTGGCAGACGCTCACGTCCTGGCCGTCGACCGTCTGCGCGGCGGGGCAGACAGCTCCATCTACAACCTGGGCAATGGCCAAGGCTTTTCCGTGAAGGAAGTTATCGAGATCGCCCGCGCGGTGACGGGCAAGGAGATTCCTGCCGTCATTGAGCCGCGCCGCTCAGGCGACCCGGCGGTGCTGGTGGCCTCCTCGGACCGCGCCCGCCAGGAGCTTGGCTGGAAGCCGAGCCGCAGCAAGCTGGAGGATATCATAAGAAGCGCATGGGCGTGGCATGTCGAGCATCCCAGCGGCTACGAGGACTAAGGAGTCCCAGCCAGATATCCCGTGAGAGGAGCAACAAGAGATGACTACAACGAATAAGCAGACGGCGCCTTCCGCTGAAGAAGCGCTGCTGAATATCGAAAGACTGGTGCAGTTCGGGAAGCAGCGCGGTCTGCTGCACGAGCTTGATGCCGCCGCGGGGCGGAACGCTTTGCTTGACTTGTTCCGCTTCACAGAGCCGGGCGCTCAGGCTGCCCCTGAGGAGGAGCTGGACAGCGCCGTTACGCTGCTGGAGCCGCTCCTCGATTACGGCTTCGCCATCGGACTCATCCCCGATAATACATTGACATATCGGGATTTGCTGGACGCGCGCATTATGGGCCTGCTGATGCCAAGACCGTCGGAGACGGCTGCGGATTTCCGCCGCAAGTCCCAAGGGGAGGGCGTGTCAGCCGCAACAGATGCCCTGTATCGCTTAAGCATAGACTGCAACTACATTCGTATGGACCGTATCGCCAAAAATCAAATCTGGCTTCATCCTACGCCGTATGGCAGCTTGGAGATGACCATCAATTTGTCCAAGCCGGAGAAGGATCCCAAGGAAATCGCGCTGCTCAAGACGCTGCCGCAGGCCCATTATCCCAAGTGCCTGCTCTGCGCGGATAATGTCGGCTACGCGGGCCGCGCGGATCATCCCGGCCGTCAGAACCTGCGCATTATTCCTCTGAAGCTGCGTGGTGAGGACTGGTTCTTCCAATATTCACCATATGTGTACTACAATGAGCATAGCATTGTGTTTAAAGCGGCCCATGAGCCAATGGTTGTGTCCCATGATTCCTTCGCGAGATTGCTGGATTTCGTAGAGCAGTTCCCGCATTACTTTATTGGCTCTAACGCCGACCTGCCCATTGTGGGCGGATCCATTCTCAGCCACGACCACTTCCAGGCGGGGCGGCATGTCTTCGCGATGGAGAAGGCGCCGATCGACGCGCTGTTCCGCGACGAGAAGCTGCCGGGCGTACAGTTCGGCATGGTAGACTGGCCTATGACCGTCCTGAGATTGAACGGCTCCTCCAAGTCGGATGTGCACGCGGCGGCATGCCGCATTCTCGATCTGTGGCGGGAATACAGCGACGAGACGGCAAACGTTCGGGCGTATACGGTGGGGGCGGACGGACAGCGGGTGCCTCACAATACGATTACGCCGATTGCTCGATTGCGGGATAACGGGCTCTATGAGCTGGATCTGGTGCTGCGCAATAACCGGACCAGCGAGGAGCATCCCGACGGCATCTTCCATCCGCACGCGCATCTGCACCACATCAAGAAAGAGAACATCGGCCTGATTGAGGTGATGGGCCTCGCGGTGCTCCCTGGCCGTCTCAAAGAGGAGCTCGAGAAGCTGTCGGCTTACTTGACCGGCGAAGCGGGAGAAAGCGTCCATGCGCTTCAGGATGCCGCTCATCCGCTTCATAAGCACGCGGAATGGGCAATAGAGCTTGTAGGCCGGCATGGCAGCGCCCATAGCTCGGAGCAAGCGCTGGACATATTGAGGGCTGAGACGGGAGACAAATTCCTGGATGTCCTGAAGGATGCCGGCGTGTTCAAGCGAACGGAGCAAGGCGCGCAAGCGTTCCGAGCCTTCCTTCAATCCGCGGGATTGACGCAGGTTTAACACCAATGATGAGCCTTTCCGATAATCGGAGAGGTTCTTTGTTGTATTCGTGAAAAAATTATGGTATTTTTTATTTAATAAATAGTGTATTTTGCATAATAATTTAATTAGTAACGACTGATTTTCACTATTGGAGGGGTTGAAATGCCGGAGAAAATGCTGCCGCTTGATGAATTTTTGCAGCTTAGCACGGAGGAGCAGGTTGAGAAGCTGAAGCGCTGGAAGATGGACTATACGCTGAAGGATATTCGGGAGGCTTGGAACTTCAAGCATTCCGCCCAATATTACATGCTGCTGAAGAAGCTTCGGATTTATGAGCGCGTCGTGAACAAGTCGGATAAATTTTATCCGGCCCAGGAGCAGCTGGCGCAGCGTCCCGGCATGATGGAGGATCGCGGATGGCGCGGCGGAAGCTCCTACGGCTCCAAGCTACCGTCGGATTCCTTCGACTATCAGCTGAATACGACGCTGAGCGGTCCCGAGCTCGCGGATAAGCTGGAGCGTCTGGCGCATTTCCTCAAGGGGGAGCGCAAGGACATTTCTATCAAGCTGTCCATCGAAGCGGTTGAGCCAGTTGCAGCAAGCGAAGAGGAAACAGAAGAGTAGGCCACGCTTGTAAAGCATTATAGCGGGCCATAGACAAGAAGAACCGGGATCGTTAAGTCGATCCCGGTTCTTCTGTTCAAACTTATTTTTTTCTAAGCTTGCCAAGCTCGGAGACGAGCGCTTCTACTTCGCTGATGCTGAATTTGTTCTTGGACTCCACCACATCATACAAATCCTTAATATCCTCGTATTGCTCTACGCTGAAATGGGAGGCCTGCATGGCCGCCCCGGAAGCCATCCGCAGCTTGGTTTTAATCGTTTCAATCATAAATTCCACATTCTCTTGGTTAGCGTGCTCCAGATTCATTCGGTTTTCTGCTCCTTTCTCGCCAGTTGCTGTGTTCCTGCCATTGTACCATGCGGGCTGCGAGGGTTGCCACAAATTGAAGGGAGGATCGGAATCCGGTACAATAAACAGACAGATAATCGGCGGCGTGAGGAAGAGGGATGACGGGGATGGCACAGCGAGCTTCAAAAAAACAAACAGGGGTCACGGAGAGCCAGGAGCTTCACACCCTTAACGGCCAAGGGGAGCTCGCGCAGTTCCTTATGCGTTCTGGAGCGGCGGTACCGAATTCCGGACGCCTGCTCTTTGTATGCATCGGCAGCGACCGCTCAACGGGAGACGCATATGGACCACTGGTGGGATCGCTGCTGAAGGAGCGCGGCTGGCCGCATGTCGTCGGCACGCTGGAGCAGCCATGCGACGCCCACGCAGTGGAGGCGGCCGTGCTGAAGGCCGCTGCGATGCGCGAGCAGGCCTGGTCGATTGTCGCGATTGACGCGTGCCTCGGCAAAGCTGCCTCTGTAGGGGGCTTTGTGGCGGCGCATGGGCCGCTGCTGCCGGGCTCGGCGATTGGCAGGCGGCTCCCTCCCGTTGGCGACGTGAGCATCAGAGGCGTCGTTAATTTATTTGGTCCCAAGGCATACGGCATGCTTCAGACCACCTCGCTGCATCTGGTGATGGAGATGGCGAAGCAGACAGCGGCCGCTATAGACGAAGCTTGGTTGGACAAGCCCCAAATGGGGTAAGTTGATACATATATGGAAACGGAGGGATACAGCATATGGCAAATCACGATTCTAACATCTTCACGACGCTCGCCCAGGAGGAAGTAACGCTGGATAATGGCGTTCGGCTAGCCTATTATGATTCCAAGGAGTCGCATGGCTTGGATACGGCTCTTGTCCTGCTGCATGGCTACTGCGGCAGCTCTGCTTATTGGGAGAAGGTGGTAGACGAGCTTGCGGCGTCTATCCGCATTATCGCGCCCGATGCCAGAGGGCATGGCGACAGCAGCTCGCCGGACGAAGAGACGTATACGATGGAGCTGTTCGCGGAGGACCTGGCGGGCCTGTTTAACGCGATTGGGGTTCGGCGCGCGGTGCTGCTCGGTCACTCCCTTGGCGGCTATATCACGCTTGCATTCGCTGAACGGCATTCCGAGAAGCTCGCCGCCTTCGGTCTCATTCATTCCACTTCATTGCCTGACGGAGAGGCGGCGAAGGCGAACCGGGACAAGGCGATTGAGGCAATCGAAAGCGAGGGCGTGAGGGCCTTTGTAGACGGTCTTATACCGAAGCTGTTCGCGCAGGACCGGCTGGACGATATGGGGCCGGAGCTTGCCCGCTGCAAGGAAATCGGCTACGCGACGTCAAAGCACGGAGCGATCGCGACCGCGAGGGGAATGAAGTCCAGGCCGCATCGGGGGAGCGTCATTGAAGCGTCGAAGCTGCCCGTGCTGCTTGTATCCGGCGCGCAGGATGGACTCATCCCGGCATCCAGCACGTTCGCCGCAACTGGTGCGGATACGAGGAAGGTGGAGCTTGAACAAGCCGGCCACATGAGCATGCAGGAATGCTCCGCTCAGCTGGCGGAGGAGCTCGCTTCCTTCATACGCTCGATCTGACCGTACGGCTGAAATGAATGATGAAGAAGATGTGGGGAAGCGTAACGAAGGAGTGACCATAGCAGGCATGACGGAACAATGGCAAAAGGAATTAGTAGAGTGGATGGGCAGCGGGAAGCTGCTTCAGGCGACGCTGAGCTCACTCCGCTCGAAGTCGGGCGAGCAGCCCTCGAAGACAGTGGTGCGCCCGGTGAAGCTGAAGGAAGGGCTGCGATACCAGTTCGAATCACATTTTGCAAAGAAGGTGACGCATCTTAATCTGGAGGAGGCCGAGGCTGCCGAGCGGCTGCTGGATCTGCTGGCGTCTACCTACCGACAGGCGCTGGTGAAGCTTGTGGATTGGGATGTGCAAATACTATTGAACAGCAAGGGTAAGGCGACTATGCGCAAGCAGCCTGCCACGGGCAAGGCTCGCGAGCCGCTTCTGGAGCATAATCGTCCCAAAAATCGTATCCTGGAGGAGGGAAAGCCCGCTCCCTTCCTCGTCGAGCTGGGCATTATGACGCCTGAGGGACGTGTGCATGCGAAGAAGCAGGACAAGTATCGGCAGATCAACCGATTCCTGGAGATGGTATCCGATGTGCTGGACGCACTCCCAAGGGATCGCGAGCTGAAGATTGTCGACTTCGGCTGCGGGAAATCCTATCTGACGTTTGCTCTATATCACTTCCTGGCGGTTGAGCAGGGCAGGGACATCTCGGTGGTCGGATTGGATCTGAAGGAGGATGTCATCGCTTTCTGCTCGGCGCTCGCGGGGAAGCTCGGCTATGATAAGCTCCGCTTCCTTGTTGGCGATATCGGGCAATACGAGGGACAGCAGTCGGCCGACATGGTGGTAACGCTCCACGCCTGCGATACAGCCACGGACGCCGCGCTTGCCAAGGCTGTGGGCTGGGGGGCGTCGGTCATTATGTCGGTGCCGTGCTGCCAGCACGAGGCGTTCCGGCAGATTGAGAACGATGTGATGGCTCCGCTGCTGACGCAGGGGCTGCTGAAGGAGCGCTTCGCCGCTTTGGCGACAGACGCAATCAGGGGCAATCTGCTGGAGGTTCTGGGGTACAAGGTGCAGATGCTGGAGTTTGTGGACCCGGAGCATACGCCCAAAAACCTGCTGATTCGAGCTGTCGCGTCCGGGCAAAAAGCACTACCGGCTTCCAAGTGGAAGCAGTACGAAAGTTTCAGAGATTTCCTAAGCCTGTCACCAGCACTGGAGTCGATGATTGCCGAGCGTCTGCCCAAAGCCTCTGAGCCAATCTCATAATCTGCAAAAATAGCTAATTGTCGATCGGAATAACATTTGATACAATGGAAGAAGATGGCTGTCAAATGGATGGGTGAACCGAATTGGAATGGATGATTTGGCTCGACTTTAGTATGTTTTTAGTGCTGCTGGGCCTGTTTTTGTATGTATTTGCCTCCAGCACGGTTACGGTCTTGCATCGCATTTACATTTTTTTGCATGTCGTATTTATGCTATGGCCACTGTTCCAATTCGCCTCGCAGACTGCTTTTGAAATCAAGTATAGGTTATTCTACCTATCAGCATCGTATATTGGTCTGTCGTTGCTTGGCATCGGGTGGTTTGCTTTTATTCTGTTCCTGACGGGGCAATATTACGTCATTCGCAAGAGTCGGCTTATCCTCTTCTCGCTGCCTGCGCTCGTATCGGTTGCAGTCGTCGTATGGAATCCTGATGGGCGTTTTCTGTCCATTAATACTGCTTTGGAGCCGCTAAAGCAGCTGCAGCATGGCTCGCTTTATTGGGTGATGATCGGTCAGCTTGTTTTATATTTGTCGGTATCGCTTATCATCCTGCTCTACAAGCTGGGCAGGAAGGATGATTCAGCCCGCCAGCGGAAGATGGTTCGTACGGCGCTTAACGGCGTTTTTGTGCTTTCGTTTTTTGCCATTGTGGACTTTGTCATCAACGTCGCATTTGTTGAATGGCTTTCCCGGTATATCCCTATTATTTCCGTAGGCATGACCGTAACCGCGATTTATATTGTACACGCTATCAGCCGGAACAAGGTATTCGACATTATTCAGATCGTGCAGAAGGATATTATGAATACCATGTCGATGGGCATTATCGTCATGGATGAGAATGGCATGATTATCGAGCTTAACAAGGTGATTAAGCCGTTCATCCGCTCCCGTATTGGGGATGCCTTCAGCGCGGATGCGATGATTAACCAGTTCAAGGGGGAGACGAAGAGACAGCTTCAGCATTTTTTTGACGCGCAGCGTTTTCAGCCTCTGGAGAGGCATGAGGTGGAGCTGTCGATGGACATGAATCAAGTTCGCCATGTCATTGTGCAGTCGGCTCCTATTCTGAATCAGAAGAAGCGCGTGGTAGGCCGTGTTCTTACGATTCAGGATGTAACGGAGCTCCGAATGCTTGTCGAGGAGACGAATAGGCAGAATGAGCTGCTGCAGGAGCGCAATCGCGAGCTGCTTATGATGCAGGACGAGCTGTACCAGGCGAACAAGAAGCTGGAGCATATGGCCATTACGGATGGCCTCACCGGCTGCTATAACCGGCGTTATCTGCTGGGGCAGATGGAAGCTGAGGTTATCAATAATATTAAATACGGTATTCCGTTCTCTATCTTCTTGTTTGATCTGGACTACTTCAAGCAAATTAATGACCGATATGGCCATATCGTCGGCGATGAGGTGCTCTGCAGCACGGTTGAGGCCGTGAAGGGCGCCCTGAGGCTGACCGATGTGCTGGCCAGGTTCGGCGGGGAGGAATTCACCGTATATCTCCCCCATACGAATCGCGAGCAGGCGGACGCCATCGCCGAACGGGTCAAGGAAGCGGTTGAGAAGAACCATGTCTCGACAGGCGTGAACGGCATACCGGTCAGTGTGACCATCAGCATGGGGGTCATCTCGATCGAGCAATTCAATGCCAGCGCGCTTGATAACCCGAAGGCCTTCCTGCGCGAGCTGATGACCCAAGCGGACGCGGCCCTGTACGAGGCTAAGTTCAGCGGGCGCAACCGTATCGTCAAGCGAAAGCACGCTTAGCTTGTTCGAAGCCGTATGTCATACTGCAGACCCCGAATTCCCTTCGCGCTCGAAGACAGGAATCGGGGTTATTGTATGTTCTTGCAAAGCGACATGGTCAGAATGACAGATGTCTGTTAAGATAAGAAATACCTGACCGACCGCAGGGATGATCAGGAAGGTTCAAAGGCGGGGGCAATCGGATGAGAAGAGTTCAACTGGACATGGTCAAGCCTGGAGACAAGGTTGCAAGACCCGTCTTCCAAGAGAATGGCAACGTGCTTCTTGGCGAAGGCATTGAATTAAACGACCGGTACATTAATCGCCTGCGCAGTCTCGGCATCGATATGCTGTACATTGAGGACGGCATCACGTCCGACATCGTTCCCGAGGAGACGATTCGGGACGAGACGCGGTCGCAGGCTGTCAATATGATTTATAAGACGATGAACTCGTTCAAGGACGAGAAGATCGCTAAAGGCAAGACGATCGCTCCGGATATGGGACGGAACTTCAGGGCGGTATTCGGCAGCATTATGCAGGATCTGGCGACGAGGCCGAATATGCTTGTGAACCTGTCGAGCATCCATTCTATGGATGCGTATTCATTCCAGCACGCGTTCAACGTTGCGGTGCTGGCCGGCATTATGGGCATCGCGAAGGGCTTTAACCGCAATCAGCTCGAAGAGCTTGGCATTGGCGCGCTGCTCTTCGATATTGGCATGACCAAGCTGCCTCCGGCATTGTTAAGCAAGACGGGACCTCTGTCGGAGGAGGAGAGGCGGCTTCTGCTGACGCATCCCAATGAGGGCTTCGATATATTGCGCAAGCATCACGACATATCCATTGTATCCGCCCATTGCGCGCTGCAGCATCATGAGCGCTTCGATGGCTCGGGATATCCTCGCGGCCTTAGCAAGGACGATATTCATATGTATGGACAGATTGTCGGCCTCGCCGACACGTATGACGCGTTGGTATCGCCAAGGCCGTATCGCAAGCGGTATACAACCAGCGAGGCGGTCGAGTTTCTGTTCGCGGCGGGCGGCACCTATTTCGATCTGGACTTGATTAGACTGTTCTGCAAGCATATATCGGTGTATCCAATCGCGACTACGCTGCTGCTGAGCACGGGCCAGGAGGTTGTCGTTTCGCACAATAATGATCTCGCCGTGCATCGTCCACGCGTGCGCGTCATCGCAGAGGCGGACGGCAAGCCGCCAAAAACGCCTTATGAGATTGAATTAAAAAATGAAATGCACATCACGATTATTAAAGAGCTATAGCAGCGGCTTCTGCCGCGCAGCAACCAAGCCTCTTGCGTCCCGCTCGGCTGACGGGACGGCGGAGGCTTGTCTGTTGTGTCCGGGAAGCTTTGAATGTCGATAGGTTTAAGGTAAAATGGGAGAAATAGCTTCAAGGATAGGAGAAGGGAACGTTGGACGAATTCGCAAGCATCCGTCATTGGACGGCCGATCGGCAATCTAGGGAATGGCAGCAGTCGCGCGGAGTGGCGCTCGGCATCGGAGACGACGCGGCAGTTGTGCGGCTTGCCCCCGCCGATTATGGATTGAATGGCGAAGGCAGTCTGCTCCTTGCCGTTGACACGATGGTGGAAACGGTCCACTTCGCTTCCGGAACGATGAACGACGAGGACGTCGGGTACAAGGCGCTCGCCGCCAATGTCAGCGACATTGCGGCTATGGGCGGCGTGCCGCTTCATGCCGTTGTATCGGTCAGTGTGCCGGCATCCTATAATCCGGAGCGAATGCTGCGTGTGTACGACGGCTTGTACGCCTGTGCCGAGCGGTATGGCGTTGCAGTCATAGGCGGCGATACGACCTCGGCGCCCACCCACATGGTCATCAGCGTGACGCTTACGGGGATGGTGGAGACGGGCAAGGAGCTTCGGCGCTCAGGCGCGCGAGCTGGCGACGCGGTATTCGTAACGGGCCCGCTCGGCATGTCTGCAGCCGGCTTGCATCTGCTGCTGCGCGAGGACGGCAGAGCTGCCGATTGGGAGGCGCTGGCGGCCGCTCATCGACGGCCTAAGCCTTCGGTGCTGGCCGGCCGTCTGCTGCTGGACTCAGGCGCATGCAGCAGCCTGAACGATGTCAGCGACGGCCTGGCGAGCGAGGCGTGGGAGCTGGCGGAGGCGTCAGGCGTGCGGATTGTATTGGAGGAACGCTTGCTGCCGGTGAGCGGTACTCTTGCCGCTTATGCTGCCAGAAGCGGTATTCAGCCGCTGGATTGGATGTTGTACGGAGGCGAGGACTATGTTCTTGTCGGAACGGTTGACAGTGCGCGAGCGGAAGCCATTCAGGCTGCGTTCCATGAACGAGGCCTGCCGTTCTATCTAATCGGGTTTGTAGAGGAAGGCGCTCCGGACGTGCAGCTGATCAGGGTGCAGCGGAGCGGCTCTCGCGGTGCGAATGCTGGCTTGCCCCTGAGAAGGGCGGTCGAGAAGCGGGGCTATAATCATTTTGACAAATGAACGGGTGAAGAAGATGGAGCATGGAGCAAGCTCGCAGGCGGTATGGGAAGTGAAGGAGCTTCAAGAGACGATAGGGCTGGCTGCCCGAGTAGCGGCCAAAGCCTTCCCCGGTGCCGTCATCGCGCTGGACGGCGATCTGGGCGCAGGGAAAACGACGTTCTCGCAAGCGTTCGCCGCCGCAATTGGCGTCAAAGGCATTGTGAACAGTCCGACCTTCACGATTATTAAGGAGTATAGCGGCGAGAAGCTGCCTCTCTATCATATGGATGTGTATCGACTGTCGCCGGAGGAGGCCGATGATCTAGGGCTGGATGATTACTTCTACGGAGAAGGCGTGACCCTCGTCGAATGGGCGAGTCTCATCGAGGAATTGCTGCCTCCCAATCGGCTGGAGCTATATATCGAGCATCTGGGCGGCGAGGCGCGGGCCATTAGGTTGACGGGGGTAGGCGAGCCTTACGCTGCTTGGTGCAGAGAATGGAACAAGATGGGAGCGACGGAACAGAATGAGGTATAACGGAACGGTGCTTGCGCTCGATACGTCGACGGCTGCGATGTCTGCGGCGGTGCTGCGAGGGGGCGAGGTGCTGGCGGAGATCGAATCCATCGCGGAACGCAATCATTCCGTGCATGTGATTACACATGTGCAAGCGATGCTGAAGCAAGCGAGTGTCGGCAGAGATGAGCTGGACGCGATTGTTGTAGGGAGCGGCCCCGGCTCGTATACGGGCATGCGCATAGCTGTAACGGCGGCCAAGACGCTGGCCTGGGTATGGGAGAAGCCGCTGGTGGGCATCTCCAGTCTGGAAGCGATCGCTTACGGCGCGCTGCATGAAGGAATCGGCGCGAAGGAAGGCGAGCTGTTCAATAAGCTGACTGGCGCGCATTGGGTCATTCCCGTCATGGATGCGCGAAGAGGTCAAGTCTACGGCGCTGCGTTCAAGGGGAGCATAGGAGCAGGCTGGTGTCGATTCAGGGAAGACGGCGTACGCATCATGCTGGATTGGGTGGACGATATTGTCCGTGAGGCGAAGGAGCTTCAGGGCGAGGAACGCCCTGTCATATGGCTGACGGGGGACCCCTCTCTGCACGGCGAAGCGGCAGGGAAGCTGCAGACTGCCGGAGAGGCGGCAGGCATCGCGGTGCATGTGCTGCCCCATGTGCTCAAGGGGCGGTTCCTGGCTCAGCTGGGCATGCGCCAGCTGTCTGCCGGTTTGACGGAGAACGTTCATACGTTCGCTCCGAATTATACGCAGCTGACGGAAGCGGAAGTGAAGCTTGAAGCCAGACAAGCCGGCGGTGAGCAGCAATGAGCATGGATACGGATAAGCTCATTTATCGGACGATGACCAAGGAGGACATTCCGGCTATATTGGCCATTGAGCAGGAAGCCTTCACCAGCCCGTGGACGGAGGACGCGTTCCTGAACGAGCTTACGAACAATATGTTCGCGCGCTACCTGGTTATGGAGGACAGTGGAAGTGTCCTTGGCTACGGAGGGATGTGGGTCATTATGGATGAAGCCCATATTACGAATATTGCCATTCGCGCGGATATGCGTGGGAAAGGGCTTGGGAACAGGCTGCTGGACCAGCTGCAGCGGACGGCTGTTTTTTTTGGCGCGGCTCGTATGACGCTGGAGGTTCGAGTCTCCAACATGACGGCTCAGCGTCTATATCAGAAATATGGCTTCGAGCCGGCGGGCATACGTCCCCAATATTATTCCGACAATCAGGAGGACGCGCTGATCATGTGGGCAGAGCTGGATCAAACCGGTTTGAAGGGGGGAGAAGAGGAATGACGATCGACAAAGAGACGGCGCAGGCGCACACGACGGCAGCAGACGAGAGGAGCTTCGACGATGCCTTAATTCTGGCCATCGAAACAAGCTGCGACGAGACGTCCGCAGCCGTCATCCAAGGCGGCAAGAGGATTCTGTCGAATGTCGTATCGAGCCAGATCGACGTTCATGTCCGCTTCGGCGGCGTCGTACCGGAGATTGCGTCCCGCAAGCATGTGGAGACCATTACGCTTATTATGGAGCAGGCCGTTCGTGAAGCGGGCTGTTCCATGCGAGAGCTGTCGGCCATCGCCGTCACACAGGGACCGGGTCTTGTTGGCGCGCTGCTGGTTGGCATTGTGGCGGCAAAAAGCCTGGCGATGGCTCTTGATATCCCGCTCATCGGCACACATCATATTGCGGGTCATATCTACGCGAATGCATTGGTGCATGAGCTGCGTTATCCTTGCATGGCGCTTGTTGTCTCCGGCGGCCATACGGAGCTGGTGCTGCTGGAGAGCGAAGGGCGATTCCAGGTCGTCGGCCGTACGCGCGACGACGCGGTGGGCGAGGCTTATGACAAGGTAGCGCGGGCGTTGAAGCTGCCTTATCCCGGTGGACCACATATCGACAAGCTTGCCTCTCAGGCGGGCCATGCAATGGAGCTTCCAAGAGCATGGCTGGAGCAAGGCAGCTACGATTTCAGCTTCAGCGGCTTGAAATCGGCTGTGCTGGCAGCCATTAATCAGACGCGCATGAAAGGTCTGCCGCTGGATGAGGCGGCGCTGGCAAGAGGCTTCCAGGAGTCCGTTATTGACGTGCTGGTCGTGAAAGCGCTCCGCGCGGTTCGCGAATACGATGCCCGTCAGCTGCTTCTCTGTGGCGGTGTCGCCGCTAATCGCGGCCTGCGAGCAGCGCTTGCGGCTCGGTGTGACGAAGAGGGAATTGAGCTACTCATTCCTCCGGGCAATCTATGTACGGATAATGCCGCCATGATCGGAGCAGCTGCCCATCTGAAGCTGAAGCGGTCGCAATGGACGGAGCTCGATATGAAGGCAGATCCCGCGCTGCCGCTTGAGAGCTGGTCGGTAACCGCATGCGGCACCGTGCCATGCTGATTGGCGATTGGATAATTAGGCTAATTAGAATAGAATTCAGAATTGACAGACAATAATGGATGGCCTATAATAAGCAGCAATACTTCGAAACGTATATCGACGAAACGCTGGGAACAGGAATAGTAAAGCCAATTGGGTCTTTCAGAGAGTCGCGGGCTGGTGGAACGCGGACGAAGATTGGTTTGAAGCTCGCCTGGGAGCGGAGCTGTGGAGAAGCCGAGTGGCGCAATAGGCCAGGCTTGTGTACATGGCTACGGTTAACCTCCGTGAAGAGGTGCATGGGATGAGGCCGCTTGGGCAGTCCCGTGCTTAAGGTGGGCACGCTGGCATCTTCGATTGCGGATGAAGGCGAGTCAACAAGGGTGGTACCGCGCGGGTCATTATAGCCTGTCGTCTCTTGCATAAGGAGACGACGGGCTTTTCTTGTTGTCTGGTTTGAAGTAAATAGGGAAACGCGAGGAACAGGAGCAGTAAAGCGATAGCCGGACTCGGCGAGCCTCCATAGAGGCCGCCGAACAGAGAGCTGCGGGTTGGTGCGACGCAGTCGAAGCGAATGCTTGAATCTCGCCTGGGAGCGGATGGAAGGAACGAAAGGCAGGCCGGGACGCCGGCGGCCCGACGCTACTTCGATACGGTTGGCTGCCGATATCCAGCTGGAAGCGGGCTGCAAGATCGCGGCCGAGGGACGTTAGGCGTCCTTTGGCGCAACTGTCGATCAGCAGCCAATGAGAGTGGTACCACGGCAAGCCTGTCGTCTCTTTTACGGAGACGGCAGGCTTTATTTGTTTTAGACGTTGAAGGAGGAGCATACCATGAGCCAACCCCAAAAAATTCAAATTTTCGATACGACCTTGAGAGACGGCGAGCAGTCGCCAGGTGCATCCATCGCGCCGGAGAAAAAAATCATCATCGCCCGCCAGCTTGCGAGGCTGGGTATTGACGTCATTGAGCCGGGCTTCGCCGTATCGAGCCCCGGCGAATTCGCGGCCGTTCAGCAAATTGCAAGAGAGCTGCAGCAGGTTGAGATTGCCGGGTTCGCAAGAGCAGTCAAAGCGGATATTGATGCTGCGGTACAGGCTACGCAGGATGCCGCACGTCGACGACTGCATCTGTTCATCTCCTCTTCGGATATTCATCTGAATCATCAGCTTCGCAAATCGCGGGACGAGGTCGTTCAAATTGCCCGGGAGATGGTCGCCTATGGCAAGCAATTCGTGAATGAGATCGAATTTTCTGCAATGGATGCTTCGCGCTCGGGACGGGAGTTCGTTATCGAGCTGGTGGAGGCGGTTATTAGCGAGGGAGCCACCATTATTAATTTGCCCGATACGCTGGGCTACGCTATGCCGAATGAAATGGCGAGCTTATTCCGCTCGGTCCGAAAGGAAGCAAGGGGCGGGGATACGGTGCGTTACAGCGCGCACTGCCACAACGATTTGGGCTTGGCTGTAGCCAACAGCCTGGCGGCCATCGAGGCGGGAGCGACGCAGATCGAGGTGACGGTGAACGGAATCGGAGAGAGGGCGGGCAACTGCTCGCTGGAGGAGCTGGTTATGGCGATTGAGACCCGCAAGGACGCGCTGGGTGCGGAGACGGGCATTCGAATCGGCGAAATATACGAGACCTCCCGCATCGTAAGCCGAACGATGAATTTTCCAATTGCCTACAACAAGCCGATCGTAGGTCGGAACGCCTTCCAGCATGAATCCGGCATCCATCAGGATGGTCTGCTGAAAAACCGGAGCACTTATGAAATTATGGATCCCGCCGCAATGGGCATATCCAGAAGCATGATTATTCTGGGCAAGCATTCCGGCAGCCACGCGATCAAGCATCGTCTAGAGGAATATGGCATTGAGACGACCGAGGAGCAGCTGAAATCGATTTATGGACGTTTCAAGGAGGTGGCGGACGGCCAAAAAATAGTGACGGATGATCAGCTGATCCAAATGGCGGGCGATCTGACCCAAACGCGTCCCGATCCTTACGCTCTAATTGATCTTCAAGTGCATGCGGGCACTCAGCGTGCGAGAAGCGCGACAACGACAATCCGGAACAACGAGCGTGGGACGGACCATTCTTATACGGCTATAGGCGAGGGACCCGTGGAGGCGGTCATTGGGGCCATTAGCCAAGCGATTCCGGCGGAGATCGCATTCGAGGATCTGGAGCTGCATTCGTTGTCCACAGGCGAAGGGGCATATGGCGAAGCGGTTGTCAGTATTATCCACAGTGGAAAACGTTACCGGGGCACCTCCATTCATAAGGATGTTATATTAGCATCCGCGCAAGCGTATATTTCAGCCTGCAATCAAGCCATTATGACAGCGGGCCGCGCCCGCGAGGAGGATCATGCAGGCGGGGCGAAGGAAAGCCGACGCATACTCCGATAGGGGTTGTGAACAAGGTTGCGCACATATCAACAGCGTTCTGTGGATAAAACGCGCTAACCCCCGTTAACATTAGCTTTAAAGTAAAGAGAACGTAAATGGAAACGTGGACAGTTTTTTCACAGGCACATTGTGGATAATGTGTATAACGTGAATAATTGTCCACGTTCTTTATTGCGAATAAGGAGGTGATGCGATATAGCTTGCTTTTCTCCACATAAATCGTTCCTATTCGTTATAAATATCGACAGAATTCACAAACAATTTATTCACCGATGTGGATAAGCCTGTGTATAACAGATTTGGCTTTCGGAGCGCAAGCTTGTTTGCGTGAATTACAAATGATGTTTTCGGTGAAAAAGACGTGGGGATCGGCTATCGTTAAAAGTAATCATCCCTAACGGAGGAAGACCGAATGGATAAAGCGGCAATTATTCAGGTGGACAGCATCGGCAAGGCATACGACGGGAATAATGCGGTGAAGCAGCTATCCTTTCAGGTGCGGCAAGGCGAGTTGTTCGGAATGATCGGGAAGAACGGGGCAGGCAAATCCACTCTGCTGGAGCTTCTGTCGTGCCATTTGCAGCCCGATGTCGGGAATGTGCGCATTCTTGGACTGGATGCGCTGCTGGAGGCGGACAAGCTGAGGCGGCAGATGAACGTTTTGGCACATGGCTCCTCTTTTGTCGAGCGAATGACTGTAAGGGAAGCGATGGAGACCATTCAGAGCGCTTATTCCGGAAGCTTCGACATCGATTCACATATGGAGCGGTTCGATCTGCTTCCGTATGAGGACAAGTGGATTCGCAGCTTGCCGGGAGGCGTGAAGCAGCTGGCTCTGCTGGCGATCGCCATCGTGCATGATCCGAAGCTTATCTTCCTGGATGAGCCGACAACAGGACTGGACGCACAGGCGAAGCGGGAGTACTGGTCCATGCTGGAGGCGCTTCGCGCAGAGGGGAAGACTATTATTATCGCGTCGCATGATATGTCCTTGATGCAGCACTGCTGCGATCGGATCCTGGTACTCCGGCAAGGCGCAATGGCCGCATGCGACAGCCCCGCCCGTTTAATCGACAGCCTTCCGGGAGGCGGACTTACGCTGGAGGCCGTATATATGCATTTCGCCGTCGGCGAAGCGGGAGGTGTTGGCATTTAAGTCACCAGACCCTGGCCAGCTCGACAATTCATCTTCTGAGAAACAGAAGCGTCTAGTGCAGCAGAGAATGGAGCTGATTGCTCTAATCTTAAGCAAACGAAGCGAGGGGGAGTGGGTGAAGCGCAAGAGGAAGGATGCTTCCGACAGGCACTCATAGTATAATAGGAGCTAGATAGCTGGAATCGGAGGCAGTCCTATGTCGGATCGGAAGGAATGGAAGGCGAGAATAGGACAGCGCATGAGCGAATGCATCGAGACTTGGTTTACAGCCGAGCCGATGCGCCGCACGGCGCTGTTCTTTCTTGCGTCCAAGCTGGAGGACAACATGCTGTTCGGGCAATTGACCGCCATTCATTACGGCATGTTCAGCGGCAAAGGAGCGGATATGGATGCGGCATCAGCGGGAGTAGAGCTGTTCATTCTGGCATCGGACATTCTCGACGATCTAGAGGATGGCGACGCCAAAGACAAGCCTTGGATGAACGTGCCGCTTGCGAGCTCGATACATATCGCGACAGCACTTGTTACGCTTGCCCAGCAGGTGTTGCTTGATGCGGCCCCGAATGACGAGCTGCGGGGAAGGCTGGCGGCTATGACGAACCGGCAGCTGCTTCGTTCCGCGAATGGCCAGATGCTGGATCTCGAGAACGATATTCGGACGGAAGAGGCTTATCTCGAGATGATTGAAGGGAAATCGGCTTCACTCATGGTCTGGGCTTGCATGGCCGGCGTCATGCTGGCGGGGCGCGGCTGGGACGAGAGCGTGGCGAATTATGCGAAGGAGCTCGGCATGGCGGCCCAGCTAAGCAACGATGCCAGAGATATGCTGAGATGGGACGACAAAAGCGACTTCCTCCAACGCAAATGGACGCTGGTCTCGATCTATCTCCTGGAATGGGACGATGAGCAGGCTGTCTGGATTCGAGATTATTATGGGGGCCGGCTGACGGAAGCTGATCTTAGGGACAAGAGAGAGCTGTTTCTTCAAGCTTGCCAGCAATCAGGCGCCAGCCTCTATGGTGCGGTTGTGAGTCGAATGCACTATAATCGGTTCGCGAAGCTTGTCGAAGAGATGGACGCGGACGAAGGCTGGAAGAGCAGGCTGCTGGCGTTAACGGCAGGCTATGTGGCAAGTGAAATGGAGCTATAAATCCCGCAAACCACGCAAAAGTCATTTCGGAAAATACTAAATACGTTAGCGTTCCCCACTCTTTTCCTCCTTGATATAGTAAAAAGGTACTATATTATTATGGATTTTAGAGAGGCGGAGGAGTTACAATGTTGAAAGAAGCAATTCGTCAGTTAGCGGGCAGCAGAGAGAGGTTTTCGCTTGCAATGTCGGGACAACTTCAATTCGCCGGCATGACGGCAGCGGAACAGCATGCGCTTCTTGATGAGCTCGCAGAGAAGGACAAGAACAACAAAGAAAACGGGTATTCCTACATGTGGGACTAGAGCCTGAAAGGATGAGGATTGCATGAGACCGGCCAGATCAAACCAAATATATGCAATCCTCTTCGTTTTAGCCTTTGCTTTTCTTTTGTTTTATTTAACGTTAGTTATCGTACGAATCCCTTCAATCGGCGTTGTGGTCATGAAGGCAGCGGATGAAAGCTACGTTGTGCAATCCGTGGAGCCTGCGAGCCAAGGGAAGGTAATGGGTATTCGGCCGGGCGACCGGATTGTGGAAGTGAATGGCGAGCCCGCGCATTTGTACGGCAACGTATACAAATATCATTCGGTAGAGTATGCGGACAATGTGCTGGTGGTTCATGCGGACGGCACAAGCGCTCTGATCCGTTTCCCCAAAGGCTGGACGAATGAGCATACAGCGACCGAGCTGCTGCTTCAATTATATATACCTGGCATTTCGTTATTGATCTTTTTTGCGTTCTCAGGCTTTCTATACGCGAAACGGAAGAATGACCCAGCGGCCAGGACTTTAATTCTTTTTTTTATGTCAATCGGTTTTGGTTATTATAGCTCTGCGGCGTCATACCGCAGCGATCCGGTGGGCCTGTCCATTATTTATACCGTTCTGCCCGCCATTCCCCTTATCTTTATGCATTTCATGAATATATATTTGAAGCGATTTGATGAGCGATTTATAAGCAAGGCGTTTCTGCGCGCGTTATTTGTTATTGCGGGCTCAGTAAGCTTCATTAGTCTTGTGTATATTTGGACGGATCTATTCCAGTTCGAAGTGCTTTCATCCATTAAGATGGCTTATAGCGGGGTTATCCTGCTCGGGAATGCCCTGTGCATGTACTGGCTGGCCTACAAGTTCATCAAGCACAGACGCAGCAAGCTGAAGTCGTTGTTCACGATTACGCTGGTTTCGCATCTTGTGGCGTTTACGCCGTTCACGACCATGAATCTGCTGCCGCTCCTGCTTGGGCAGAAGCAGATCATGCCCGCGGCCTTCACCGCGCTGTTTTTGTTTGTTCTGCCCATTGTCTATTTCTATCTATCCACGTCGAACCAGCTGTTCGACATTGATTTTATATTAACCAGATTCAAATATTATACCGCCTTGTCCTTACTGCCGGCTTTTCTGGTATCGGGAGCGGCGTTGTTCATGCTGGATATGAATAAGGATGAAGACTTGTGGTCCAACTGGTTTCCGCTTGGCTTGGCTTTGTTCATTGGCATGACCTTGTTTCTATACGCCAAGGAGCAGATCGACCATCGGTTCCGACCGAAAATATTCAAAGCCATGTACAGCTATCAGGACAGCTTGGATCGCTTCTCCCGCAGCATCGCCAAAGTTATGAAGCAGTCTGATCTGGAAGCGGTGCTCAAGGGAGAGATCAGCTCCCTTCTGCCGGTCAATCGTATTACCTTCCTGGTGGTGGATCCATCGGAGCAAGCCGTCTATCCCAGCTCGACCAACGATGAAGAGAGCATCACCGCGGATTTCCTTCTTGGCATTGTGAACTCGCTGAAGCTGGGCGAATTGATTGATCTGCCATATGGTCTGGGCATGGTCATCGGGAAGCAGCGCTCCCGCTATCATATATTGTGGATCGGTATGAAGACGAACCACACACGCTTCAATTCGGATGAGATGAGATGGCTGAAGACGATGGCTAATTATTCAAGCGTCGTCTTTGAGAATCTCTATTTAATAGAGGGTTTAATAGAAGATTTGGAATCAGAGGTGCGCAAGGAGCAGACGACCTCGCCTTGGGTGCTGCGGATGCTCTTCTGCTTATCGGAGAACGAGAGGCGCAAGCTGGCTGCCGATTTGCATGATTCCGCTCTTCAGGATCAGTTGATTTGGTACCGGAAGCTGGAGGCTGTTATGATGGATCATCCCATTTCGGACAAGCTGGGGGATGAGCTTGAGCAGATTAAGGAAGGCTTGCTGGATGTCATTCATCAGATTCGGGAAACCTGCAATGAGCTCCGGCCGCCGTTGTTGAAGGAGATGGGCGTTGTGGAGGCAGTCGAATCCATTATCGAGCATATGCAGATGCGGGTAAACTTCGACGTTCGTTTCCGTTCGACATCATTCCTGGAGACCATGGATGAAGAGCAGATTACCGCCATTTATCGGATTGTCCAGGAGCTGCTCCGCAATGCCGACAAGCATGCGAATGCCAAGGTGGTGCAGTTAGAGCTGGAGCTTCGGGAAGGCACCATCTATTTCCGCTACAAGGATGATGGTGTAGGGATGGAGCTGAATCAAATGACAGAGTCGTTCGAGCATATGGGGCTGTCGGGAATCAAGGAGAGAGTAGCGAGTCTGGAAGGCGATATCTCCTTCTATTCCGAACGGGATCAAGGCCTTGAGGTGATTATCCTGATGCCGCTTATTATGTCCAACGGATTATCTGAGAGGGGAATATCGCGTGATTCGTATCTTATTAGTTGATGATCATCCATCGGTTGTTGAAGGAACAAGAACGATGATTGAGCAGGATGACGAAATGAAGGTCACGGTTGCGTTGTCGGCGCTGGAAGCCATGGACAATGTCAAGAACGAGACATTCGACATTATATTATGCGATTTGAATATGCCGGCCATTAGCGGACTGGAGCTGACCAAGCGGCTGATTCAGAATGATCCGGAATGCAAGGTTATCATCTATTCCGGCTATGAGATTGGAACACACTTTAACCTGCTGGTGGAATCGGGCGTGTCCGGCTTCATATCCAAGACTGCTTCACGCGAGCAGCTGCATAATGCCATACGCTCCGCGCTTAGAGGCGAGGCGGTCATTCCAATCTCTCTGCTGAAGCAGCTTCGACGGAATGAAGTAGCCATCTCCCGGGCGGAATTGTCGATTGAGGACGTGTCGATTAATGATAGGGAGATAGCCATTCTGAATGAGGTAGCTACAGGCATCAGCAACAAGGAGCTTGCTACCCTGCTGCATGTTAGCCAACGGAATGTCGAGTATCAGCTTACCAAGATTTTTGAGAAGCTGAACGTACGCTCCCGTTCCGAAGCGATACGGGAAGCGAAGCGGCTCGGGCTGATCAGCCTTGAGAAATATTAGAGAAAGAAAGTGCAAAACGGCAGCCTCCTGAACCTAGTCCAGGAGGCTGCCGTTTTGTGAGTCTACATATATTGCTCCCATTGCTCATAGGCCTGGGCCAGCGCTGAACGTTTGGTTTCGATCTCAACCTGAAGCTCCTGCACCTTCTTATAATCGCCGAACACTTCGGGATCAGCAAGACTTTCCTCTAGCTCGGAGATTTGCGCCTCCAGCGCTGCGATCTCAGCCTCCAGCTGCTCAGCCTTGCGCTGACGATTCCGTTCCTCTCGCTTAGCCTGCTTCTCGGCTTCATAGGAGGTAGGCGCCGGGGCGGCTGCTGCTCCGGGCGGTCTTTTGGCGGCGTTGCGAGAGGCGTTCGCTTCCTGCTCCTCCTCTTCCAGCTCGCGTTTCTTGTCCAACATTTCGTCATAATTTCCCAGGAAATGCGTGATGCCATCTGGACTCAGCTCGACAATACGCTCGGCCATCTTATTAAGGAAATATCGGTCATGGGAAATGAATAACAGGGTGCCTTCATAATCCAGCAGGGCGGACTCCAGCACTTCCTTGCTGAATAAGTCGAGATGGTTGGTCGGCTCATCCAGAATGAGCAGATTGGCTTCGGCAAGCATAAGCTTCGACAAGGATACGCGAGCCTTCTCGCCGCCGCTTAAGGAAGAGATCCGCTTCAGCACGTCTTCGCCGCTGAACAGGAAGTTCCCCAATACGGTACGAATACGCGTTTCTTCCAGATGGGGATATTCGCTCCACAGCTCCTCCAGAATGGTGTTCTGCGGATTGAGCCGCGTATGCTCCTGATCGTAATAGCCAAGCTTCACATGCGCGCCGAATTGGATAATGCCAGTTGTTGCCTCCTGCTGTCCCACCAGCGTCTTCAGCAGCGTCGATTTGCCTATGCCATTAGGTCCGATCAGAGCAACCGTCTCGCCTCTCGTCAGCTTCATGCTCACATTGCGGAATAGAGGCTTCTCCCGTCCCGGGAAGTCGACGGACAGCCCTTCGACAGTTAACACATCCTTGCCTGACATTCGTTCAATCTCGAATGAGAAATGAGCCTTCTTCAAGTCGCCGAGAGGCTTGTCCACACGCTCCATCTTCTCCAGCGCTTTGCGGCGGCTCTGAGCGCGCTTCGTTGTTGAAGCTCGGACAATATTGCGCTGAATGAACTGCTCCATTCTCTCAATCTCTTCCTGCTGCTTCTCGTAATGCTTCAGATTCGTTTCGTAATCCGCCGCCTTGAGCTCCAGGTAACGGCTGTAGTTGCCCGTATACCGTTTGGCCTGATGACGCTCGATTTCAATAATGGTGTCGGCAAGCGCGTCGAGGAAATAACGATCATGAGAGACGACGACAATCGCGCCGGGATAGCCGCGAAGGTAGCTCTCCAGCCAGGTTAACGTCTCGATGTCCAGGTAGTTGGTAGGCTCATCGAGCATTAGCAGGTCCGGAGCCTGTAGAAGGATGCGCGCCAGCGCAAGCCGCGTCTTCTGTCCTCCGCTTAATGTGGATATCGGGGTGGCGGGATCAAAGCTGCCGAAGCCCATGCCATGAAGCACGCTGTTAATACGCGTGTTGATCTCGAAGCCGCCGTTTTCCTTGAACCAATCGGAGCGTTTGGCGTAACGATCCAGTATATCGGCATATTTTTTTTCGTCGGCGTGCAGGTTAGGATCGGCAATCTGGATCTCCAGCTCGCGAAGCTCCTGCTCGGCCTGCAGAAGATGGGCGAACACCGCGCGCATCTCCTCTATAATAGAACGATCGGATTGCAGTCCGCTGTTCTGCGCGAGATACCCAAGCTTCAGGTCCTTCGGCTTATGAATGTCGCCGGAGTCGGGGGTAATCTCGCCGGCTATAATTTTGAGCAGAGTGGACTTGCCTGCGCCGTTGACGCCAACAAGGCCAATCCTCTCCTTCTCCAGCACCTGCATGGAGATTTGGGACAGAATAGGGCTTACGCCATAGCTCTTGGATATATGGGATACTTGCAATAACATTTTTTGGGAACCTCCGCTTCATCATGACAACAGGACTAATTGCATACACCCCTCTAGTTTACCACAAACTAGCGCCCGCATTGGCGAAACTTGCATAACAATGGTACACTACAAGAAACATAACGATACGAACAGGGATGTCATGGGATGATACGGGAATCGGAGCAGCCGGACAAAAAAACGCTTAGAAAGCAGTGGGCGAGCACGAGAGACGCGCTAGGCGCCGAATGGCGAGAGCAAGCCTCCGTCGAGGCCAGCGCAAGGCTAGCGGCATGGGTGGAGGCGCAAGGCATTGGGACTGTCATGGTCTACTCTTCCTTCCGCAGTGAGCTTGACCTGCGAGCTTTCATAGAAAGGTGCTGGCAGATGTCAGTGGAGGTTATCCTGCCTCGCTGCAAGCCTGCTGATTATTCGATGGGGCTGTATGCCTTCACAGAATGGGAGCAGCTTAAGTCCGGCGCGTACGGCATTATGGAGCCCGACCCCAGCAGGATGACGGAGCTTCCTGGCTCGAGATGGCCGGAGCTGGTCGTTGTCCCTGGCCTCGCTTTTGATCGTATGGGCGGCCGGATGGGATACGGAGCGGGCTATTATGACCGTTACGCCGAAGCTGCGAATCGCAGCGCTGCCGAGCAAGGTGTGAGGATTTGGTGGATAGGTGCAGGATTTGAGGCGCAGCTTGTAGAACGTGTACCGATGGAAGGGCATGATCTTCGCTTGGACGGCGTTGTGACTGAGAAGGCGATCTATCTTCGGGATTCATTCATGGATTCGCGCAGCATATCAGAAGGGGGCGGCAGGAATGGAACTAACCCATTTCAATGAACAGGGCCGGGCCAGAATGGTGGATATCTCCGATAAGGAGATTACCGTCCGCGAGGCGACCGCCCAAACGACGGTACGCATGTATCGGGAAACGTTGGAGAGAATCAAGGCAGGCACAATTGGCAAGGGTGATGTGCTTGCGGTTGCTCAGGTTGCAGGAGTTATGGCAGCAAAAAAAACGTCAGACTGGATTCCGATGTGCCATCCGCTGGCGCTTACAGGCATTAATATTGCGTTCAGCGATAACGGGCTGGACGAGCTTTACATAGAAGGTACTGTTCGGACAAAAGGCAAAACAGGGGTAGAAATGGAGGCGCTCACGGCGGTATCCGCGGCGGCGCTTACCGTATACGATATGTGCAAGGCTCTGCAGAAGGACATGGTCATCGGTCCGACCCAGCTTATGGCCAAGACGGGCGGCAAGAGCGGGGATTATCAGCGGCTGGACAACCCACAATCATAAATAGAGACGGGAGGAATGGGATATGCAGTGGAAGGTTGCTATGTTGACGGCAAGTGACAAGGGCTCGCGAGGAGAACGGGAGGATACGAGCGCTCAGGTTATCAGAGAGCTGGTCGAGGAGGAGCTGGGCGGCGTTATCGTGGATTATCGTATTGTGCCTGACGAGCAGGACGAGATCATGGCGGCCATCATCGAGATGACGGAATATTATCAAGCGGATCTTGTGCTTACGACGGGCGGTACGGGGCTCGCTCCAAGGGATATTACGCCTGAAGCGACGCTGAAGGTGATTGACCGTGAGGTGCCGGGCTTGGCTGAAGCCATGAGAATGGGCGCCTTGCAGAAGACCAGGCGAGCTATGCTGTCCCGAGGCGTCTGCGGCATTCGCGGCAGCTCACTGATCGTCAACCTTCCAGGCAGCCCGAAGGGCGTCCATGAAAGCTTGATGGCGATTATGGATCAGCTGCCTCATGCGCTTGGCATATTGTCCGGTCAACTGGGGGAGCATAACGGATGATGAATGCGGAAATAGATGGAAATCAAGGAGGAGGCGGGTCCACCAGCCTGAAGGAGGTTCCGGTGCACGAGGCCATTGGACTCAGGCTGGCGCATGACCTGACCCGTATCCTACCGGGACAGTTCAAGGGAAGACTGTTCAAGCGCGGGCATCTCATTACAGAAGCCGACATTCCGGATTTGCTGGATATCGGCAAGGAGCATATCTACATTATGGAGCTTGGCGATGGGGATTTGCACGAGGATGACGCGGCTCAGCGGATGGCGCAATCGCTGGCAGATTCCTCGCTTATGCTGTCGGAGCCCCATGAAGGGAAGGTCAGTCTTAAATCTCCGATACTTGGTCTTGCCCAGATCGACCGGGGCGTTGTCGAAGCGATCAACCGTCTGGGCGAAATCGCTCTAGCGACGGTGAAGACGCATACGGTTGTTCAAGCTGGATCAGCTCTGGCTGCGACGAGAGCGATTCCGCTTGTTGTGCCCCGCGCCAAGGTAGAGCAGGCGGAGGCGATTGCCGCCCAATATACCGAGCGGCACGGTAAGGCACCGATTACTGTCCGCCCATTACGGAGCATGCGGGCAGGCTTGCTGACGACTGGCAGCGAGGTGTTCAAGGGAAGGATTCAAGATAAATTTGGACCGGCCGTGGCAGCTAAGCTGTCCGCGCTTGGCTCAGAGGTCGCTGAGCAGCGCTTCGCGCCTGACGATAGACAAACAATTGTCAAGGAAATCCTCTACTTGCTGGACCAAGGCTATGATATGATATTGGTAACAGGCGGAATGTCGGTAGATCCGGATGATCGTACGCCTGGCGCGATTGGAGCGGCGGGCGCAGAGATCGTCAGCTACGGAACGCCGATGCTGCCGGGTTCCATGCTGCTTATGGGCTATCTGGGCGAGGTGCCCATTATGGGCTTGCCTGGCTGCGTGATGCATGATCCTTATACTTCATTCGACGTCCTGCTGCCAAGAATTCTGGCGGGCGATCGAATAACGCGAGAGGATATTATTGAATTAGGGTACGGCGGCTTCCTCGGCTGCTAGGCCCGACTGAGAAGATATGGAGGCTTACTTATGAGTGGAATTGGTGCAACGGGCATTATCCTGCTTGTGCTGCTGGCGCTGCTGCTGTTCGGACCGAACAAGCTGCCAGAGCTTGGCCGCGCGTTCGGCCGCACATTGCGGGAATTCAAATCCGGAGCTCGCGAGATGATGGACGAAGAGGACCGGAAGGATTCCGAGAAAAGTCGGATTGAAGTGACCCGCTCGGAACATAGCGAGAAGGAAAATAAGCGGCTGCCGGATTAATCGGACCCGCTTTTTTCTTGCTTGGCGAGCTTGCTGAATGACCTCTTGGTGGAAGGAGCATGAATCGGGAATGGCGAATGGAATGATGGACCAGTCCTCGGCGAGGGGCAAGGGGATGCTTGGGGAGGAGGGCTTGATGCCGCTTCTGGAGCATCTGGGCGAGCTGCGCAAACGTCTGATCTATGTGTTGATTGTACTGACGGCTGGACTGGTGCTGGGATTATCCGTGGCGAAGCCGGCGTACAACTTCTTGATGAGCCAGCCGCCCGCGGATACGCTGGCGCTGCATACGTTCTCGCTCTGGGACGGTATTGGCATGTACATGAAGATTGCGCTGGTCATTGCGCTTGTTATTACTTTGCCGTTTACGGCTTATCAGCTATGGGCGTTCGTCAAGCCGGCTCTTCGGCCGAATGAGCAACGCTCTACGCTGAAATACGTGCCGTTTGCGCTTATTATGTTTTTAGTGGGCTTGGCGTTTTCCTATTTTGTTGTGTTTCCGCTGGCGTTCGGCTTTACGCGCACGATCGCGCAGCAGCTGAACCTGGAGGAAACGTACGGCATTGTCCAATACTTTACGTTTCTGTTCAGCATCCTGATCCCCATATCGCTGCTGTTCGAGCTTCCGCTGGCGATTATGTTCCTGACGGCTATACGGATTATTAATCCGCAGCGGCTGCGCAAGATGCGCAAGCTGTCTTATTTCATTCTCGCAGCGATTGGCGTTATGGTGACGCCGCCGGATTTCATATCCGACGTGCTTGTTATTATTCCGCTTGTCGCACTGTACGAGCTGAGCTTGTTTCTGTCGGATATTGTATACAAGAAGCAATTGGCGCAGGATGCCAAGCTGGCAACGGCGTATGAATAGAGCGGCGGGAACGCTGGCCTAGCTGGAATTGAAAAATCTGTCGAGAGGCAGATTTTTTTGTTTATATATTTCTGCTGACAAATAGTTGAGGCATTATTGTTAACAAGTCTACATAACGTTAGAGCAATTAGCTGATTGAAATATACAATTGTCATTGAGATTAGAGGATGCCTTGACAATAGGGGAGAGCTGACGCATAATTTAAACAGTTGTTTTAAACGATTGTTTAAATAGCTTAGGGAGAGATGTAGGCATGAGAAGCACGCTGCAAGCATTTATGAAGAGACCGACGACGTGGGTCGGCATTATTACCGCGTTTATGTTCCAAGTTATTTTTTCCGTTATCTGGATGACGGGGTACGACGGGGTGACGGACCGGACGGATCAGCTGCGTATTGCGATTGTCAATGAGGATACGGTTATGGGTGGTGCAATTGCGGGTAACTTGTTGAATAATCTGTCGTTCGATATGATAGAATTCGAATTGTTGGAAGCGGCGAGGACCGAGCTAGACGAAAGAAAGCTGCAAATGGTTGTCCATATCCCGGCGGACTTCTCGCTGAAAGTGGCAGATGCGGCGGGATCGGGGAGCATCGACTATTATATTAACGAGTCGAACCCAGCGCTGATCAAGAGCATTATGAGCGGGGCGGCCGCGCAAATAACGGCTGAGGTTAACAGGCAGGCTGTGAAAATGGGCGTCCAGCAGACGCTAGCAGCAGCGAATATGCCGGAGGAGCAGGCGGCGGCCGCATCGGCCAGCTTGTCGGAGCGCGTCGTATCTAACGTACAGTCGACAAACGTCGTCGAAGGCATGAATAATCAGATGGTGCCAATGATGATGGTGCTCGCGTCTTACGTAGGCGCAATGATTATGGGGATGAACCTGGAGCAATCGTCGATGGTGATTGCGGCCAGCACGGGCAAATGGAGCCGGTTCGCGGCGCGCAGTCTTATCAATGTCGTATCCGCAACGCTCGTGTCGCTGGTCGGATCGACTCTGCTGGTTAGTCTTGGCGGTCAAGTGGAGCAAGGATTCCTGCACTTATGGGGCTTCCAGCTGCTGTTCCTGCTCGTATTCATGTTCGTGTCGCAAATGTTCTTGTACCTGTTCGGGATGGCGGGCATGCTGTTCAACATTATGCTGCTGTCCGTCCAGCTCGTGTCCTCCGGGGCGATCGTGCCGCGGGAGCTGCTAAGCGATTTCTATACAGGACTCGGAGCCGCGCTACCCGCGACCTACGCGGTAGATGGCAATATGAACATCTTGTTCGGCGGACCAGGCGTCGGCGGCGACGCCGGTATGCTGGCGATCATCGGATTTGCCGCGATCGCTCTGAGCGCTGTGTCGGTTATGTTCAAGAGAGGTGCGGTTAGGTAGCCTCAGGTCGCCATAGTCAGCCATCAATCGAAGTAAGCGGCAGACAGAAGGAAAGCGGAGGGTAATCATGAAGGTAACGAGCGATACGGACATTAAGATGAAAATATTGCTGGCGGCAAAGAAGCTGTTCGCCGTGCAAGGCTTCGACGGCACTACGATCCGCCAAATATGCGAGGAAGCGGGTGTAAATATAGCGCTTGTCTCTTACCATTTCGGCGGCAAAGAAAATTTGTTCAGCGCGTTGTTCGAGGTCTTTTTCCCCAATGATCGATTATCGACCGTAGACGCGAGTATGCCTCCGCTAGTCGGTGTGAAGCTGGTCATAAGCGAGGTCACTGCTTTTCGTCAAGCGGACCCGCAATTAATTAGTATCATACAGCAGGAGATTATTATGAATTCTCCGCGGATTCACAAAATTCAAGAGCATGTCATGCCCATGTGGAGACTCCTGCGCAAGTGGATCGAGGAGGGGCGGAAGCAGGGATTGTTCCGATACCGTTCGTTGGACGCTGCCTTCATGTCCGTAGCAGGTACCCTCCTCTTCCACCGCGACCAGGAATATTGGAAGGTGTTGCAGGAGGAGGAAAGGCCGGATTTGCAGACGATGATTGAGGATATGACCGATTTCATCCTGCACGGTTTACGTTTTAAAGACGAATAACAGGTCAAACCGGATGCGGGGTGTTGCATTCGGTTTTTTTATGCGATCAGAAGTAAAGATTGCGTTATCGGAAGTCAAAAATTTGTTATTCCGCAGAGAGCAGACGAGTTACACTGAGTAGAGGAGAAGCAGAATCATGTTAATGGTTGCAGCGACAATGATATAGGGGTGATTGGATATGATGGACAACTGGCCGCAAGAGGCTTGGAACCAAATCGTGACCAAGGTGTCGCGGACGAGCGAGCGGATCGGCGCGCGGTTCCCTCATGCAAGCGTTAATGGCGAATATGTGCTGGAGCCCGCTTATTGGTGGACCGCAGGCTTCTGGCCGGGTCTGCTGTGGTTGATCTATCGCGATACGAGGGACGAGAGACTTAGAGCATATGCGGAGAGCTGCGAGCAGCAGCTGGATGAGGTGATGGCCGCATACGACAAGCTGGATCATGATATGGGGTTCATGTGGCAGCTGACGAGCGTGGCGCGGCACAAGCTGCTTGACGGAGAAGCTGGCGAAGGCTCCAGAAGACGCGCTATGCTGGCCGCCAATCTGCTGGTGGGGCGCTACAACGTGAAGGGTCGCTATATTCGCGCATGGAATCCATGGCGTCCTGACGAGGACAATGCAGGCTGGGCCATAATCGACTGTGCAATGAACCTCTCCTTGCTGTATTGGGCGTCTCAGACGTCAGGAGATCCACGCTTCAGACATGTGGCGATGGAGCATGCTGACACTGTAGTTGAGCATTTCATCCGTCCGGACGGCTCCGTGAATCATATCGTCATCTTCGATCCAGACACCGGTGAAAGGCTTGGCGTGAACGGCGGGCAGGGCTATGCTCCCAACTCCGCGTGGTCGCGCGGCACCGCGTGGGCGATCTATGGGATGGCGCTCAGCTACAAGCATACCCGTGAAGCCCGTTATCTGGAGGCGGCGAAGCGGGCGGCGCATTTCTTCATCGCGAATCTGCCCGAGGACCGCGTGCCTCATTGGGATTTCCGATTGCCTGAAGATATAACGAAATATCGCGATTCTTCTGCGGGAGCTTGCGCAGCCTGTGGTCTGCTCCTGATCGCGGAGTTTGTGGACGAGACGGAAAGCGGTCTGTATCAGCAAGAGGGGGAGCGAATGCTGCATGCGCTCTACATGAAGTATGGGTCATGGGATCAAGTGGGGGAAGAAGGTCTCATCCTGCAGGGCACGAGCCATTATCCGGAAGGGAAAAATATCGATGTGCCGCTCATTTACGGCGATTACTTTTTTGCGGAGGGCATCTCGCGCCTGCTGAAGCACGGCGAGCTGTTCTGGTAAGTGGAGGGCTGCGCTATTATAAGAGTAGAGCTGCGTGATCATCCACTGCGCACGAAGAGCACCTGATATGAAGGAGCTCTGCCCGCGCCGCCCGCAACGTTGAAGACGAGAATGCTTCTACCGCATTTTATCCTGATGGAGATGGTTGATCCAGGTCAGGATGGGATGCGGTTTTTTGTGCTGGACCGAGAACCGCTGGATTATTACTGTGAGCCTCCAAGAAAGTCAAAATAACGGCATAGCCAATCAAAATTACGTTAAAGAAACGACAAGGTTGTTTCCTATAATACAAATAAGACAACGACAAGAGGTGAGGAACAGATGCAAACCATAAAGACGGCAACGGGGGCCAAGCCGGCGGCAGCTCCCAAACGCAGAGGGAGCCGATTGCAGACAAAAGAAACCATCGCGGGCTTCCTGTTCATCGGACCGATGCTGATCGGGGTTACGGTGCTGACGCTTATTCCGATTATCGCGATCTTCTTCTTATCGCTCGCCGACTGGAATTTTGTGACGGGCATCCAGCACATTAAATTTATTGGCTTTGATAACTTCGAGAGATTGTTCCAGGACGACAAGTTTCTGAAGTCTATGCGCAATAATGCAACCTTCCTGCTGGCTGTGCCGATCTACCTCGCCATTTCGATGTTCCTTGCGATTATGATCGACAAATATGTGTATATGAAAAGCTTCTTCAAGGTTGCATACTTTATGCCGTATATCTCCAGCATCGTTGCCGTAGCGATTGTATGGCAGGTGCTGTTCCACCCATCGGCCGGTCCGGTCAATCAGGCGCTGATGTCGCTCGGTATCGAGAATCCGCCGAAATGGATTGCCGATCCGAAGTATGCGCTGCCTTCGCTTATGATGATTGCGATCTGGACAGCCATCGGCTTCAATATGATCGTCTATATTGCAGGCCTGCAGTCGATTCCGAAGGACCTGTACGAAGCGGCGGAGATCGATGGCGCAGGCACATGGGTAAAGTTCAAAAGCATCACGTTCCCGCAGCTGTCGTCAACGACGTTTTTCCTGCTCATTACGGGCATTATATCGACCTTCAAGGTGTTCGACCTGATCGCCGTTATGACCAAAGGAGGACCGCTGAATTCCACGAACATGATTGTGTGGAATCTGTACGAATCCGCATTCGTCAATTTGAAGATCGGACCAGCCTCCGCGATGTCGGTCGTCTTGTTCTTCTGCGTGCTGGCGATTACGCTGCTGCAGTGGGTCGGGCAGAAAAAATGGGTGAATTACTAGAAAGGGGAGACGAGCATGACCACAACGACAAGAACCGCGAAAGTGCGCAAGGGCATTCTGACGGCCATTATGTTCGCCATAAGCGTCCTGTTCCTTATGCCGTTTCTCTGGATGCTGTCGGCATCGTTCAAGATTGAGGCGGAGGTGTTCACTTATCCCATCAAGTGGATTCCCTCACAATGGCATATGATTGAGAATTACAAGGAAGTATGGGTAGGGAAGTTCCCGTTCTACAAATATTATTGGAACACCGTGAAGGTGACGGTGCTGACCACGGTCATTTCCTGTACGGTATCTGCGTTAGCGGCTTACGGCTTCTCCAAAATCCAGTTTGCGGCGGGCAAATATTTGTTCCTAATCGTGCTGGCGACCTACATGATTCCGCAGCAGGCTATTCTGGTGCCGCAGTTCCTGCTGTACCGCCAAATCCAATTATTCGACAGTCATCTAGGACTTATTATGTTGGGAAGTTTCAGCGTGCTGGGCACGTTCATGCTGAGACAATTTTTTATGGGCATTCATAATGAATTTATTGAATCGGCCAAAATCGATGGTGCCGGCCACTGGCGCATTTTCTGGCGGATCGCATTCCCGCTCGTCAGGCCTGCAATCGCCACCTATGCGATTCTTCGCTTCATCTGGACATGGAACGACTATCAGAATCCGCTGATTTTCCTTAGGACTGACGCGCTGTACACCATCCAGCTGGCGATGCAGAAGTTCACGACGATCAACGGAGAATTTTATTCGCTTATGATGGCTGCAGCCGTATCCGCGATTCTGCCGCTGCTCATCGTGTTCATTATTGGACAGAAAAGCGTCATCGAAGGCATCGCCCTTGGCGGAGTGAAGGGGTAGGGGACGTTGTGATAGAACCTGATCGAAGCCATTCGAGGATGAGCGACCGCGCTTCAGGGGTAGGTTCTATCGCCAATGAAAGTTCATGTGGTGATAGAACCTGATCGAAGCCATTCGAGGATGGGCGACCGCGCTTCAGGGGTAGGTTCTATCGCCAATGAAAATCCTTTATATCTGAAGTTTTCAGATATTCAAGGATTTTCATGTGGTAAAAATAATCGCATTTGTGGTCAAATTTGTGGTATAGAGTGTATGTGAGCGGTTGCTACAATGAGTACAAGAAAGCGGATTCAACAAAAAGCGACGATGAATTCGACTTCTTCTATAGCCTATAAGAAATACATTCAGGGAGGGTTACACATGTTTAAAGGGAAAAAAGCGGTTTTCGTGCTTGCATTATCAACGGTAATGGCGCTGACAGGCTGCGCGGGCAATAATGGCGGCAACAACAGCTCCAGCGGAGGCAACGGCGGAGGAGCATCCTCGGCGCCAACGGAATCTCCCAAGGCGGTAGAGGAGCAAGTGACGATTCAGCTTCACACGTTCGGCAATGAGGCCACGTACAACTGGTCCAAGACAATCGCTGCATTCGAAGCGGCTAATCCCAATATTAAAGTAAACGTCAATGTGCTCAGTGAGAAGGGCGATTCCCAGGAAGCGCTGCAGAAGCTCGACCTGGCTGCATCCTCGAATGAAACAATGGACGTGCTGATGTTCTCCGACCCGGCTTCCTACGCGCAGCGTGTAGGTCTTGGCATGGTAGCGCCTCTGGATGAATTCATCTCGGCTGAAGGCTTCAAGGTATCCGAGGACTACAAGGTCAACACGACGCTGAACGGCAAGGTATACGCGCTTCCAGGCAAGTTCAACCCTTGGTACGTGCTCTTGAACAAAACAAAGCTGACGGAAGCCGGTCTTGAGGTTCCAACAGACTGGACATGGGATGACTTCACCGCATACGCGAAGCAGCTGACTAAAGGCGAAGGCGCCTCCAAAACATACGGCACTTATTTCCACGGTCCGCAAAACGGCGGCTGGATGGAATTTATGAAGCTGGGTCTGGCGAATCAGCCTGACAATACGGAATTCCTGAAGGAAGACGGCTCCATGAACTTCGACAACCCGCTCTTCCGCAAGACGCTTGAGCTGCGCCTCCAAATGGAGAAAACGGATCAGTCCGCGACGCCTTACACCGATATGCTCTCCCAGAAGCTGCACTATCGGAACCAATTCTTTAACCAGGCGGTCGGCATGATTATGATTGGCAGCTGGATGAACACGGAGTTGGGTGGTACGGAGCAATTCCCGCTAAACTTTGAAGTAGCTGTCGCGCCGATTCCAAAAAATAATGCCTCCGACGAGGGCGGCTACACGATGGTGACGACGGATTATGTAGCCGTTGCCGAAAGCTCCAAAAATAAAGAAGCGGCCTACCAATTCGTCCGCTGGTATACGACGGAAGGCCAAATCGCTCAGGGTAAAAACATTCCGGCCTGGAACGGCGTCGATCAGTCGCAAATGGAAAGCATCATCGACATTATTCTCGGCGGCACCAAAAATCCGGAAAAGGTCGACAAGGCATCTCTGATTCATACGCTGTCGAACGCCAAATCGTCCAAAATCATTCCTCCGGTGACCTACCAATCGGAAGTATACAAAGTAATCAACGAAGAATACGAGAAGCTCATCTATGATCAGCAAGATATCGACCAGACAATTGCGGCCCTGAATGATCGCGTTCAAAAAATTATTGATGCCAATAAATAATGGGCTATACTAGGAAATAAAAGATAGAAGGGGTGCAGCGTAACGTCTGCGCCTCTTTTTTACAATTGTTGAACACGGAGGATAATCGTATGCCCATCCCGACGAGGCCATGGCTATGGTCCAGATCGTTCCGCTTCCGTCTCATTGTGACGGCGGTTGTCTGTATTCTGGTGCCGGCGTTTATTACGCTTGCGCTGTACAATATGCTGACCAAGGAGGCGGTCAAGGAGGAAGCGATGGAGCAATCGCGCCAGAAGCTCCAGCTTGTGGACGGCTATGTGATGAACGTGTTCGATTATATGCTGTATATCGCGAACAGTGTGCAGATGGATTCCTCCATAACGGTTGTATTGAAGGAGATTGCGGCAGGGAAAACGTATGAGGGACCTGACGCAGCCTACGAAAGCTTCCTGGATCAGAGTAAAATTATGAACAAAATCGGCAACATGACGATTCACGGCGATATTGCTTATGTGACCATTCTGCTTACCGACGGCACTCGATTTACGAATTACAACCTGTCGGAATTCGATCCGCTCCAGCTGAAGGAGGAGCCCTGGTTCCCAGAGATGGATGCTTTGAAAAATATGCAATCGTTATGGATTGGCGCCAGTCCGACCGTATTTCCGGCGGAGGCTTCCTCCAGTCCCTATCAGATTACAATGGGGCGCACCTTGCGCGCAGGCGTCAAGCCGTATGGATATGTGTTTGTCACCATTATGGAGAAGCAGATCAGCGGCATCTTCAATCGGCTGTCTGGAGGACAAGAGACGCTCCTGGTCGACCGCGGCGGCTTTATCCTCTCCCACACGGACAAGACGAGGATCGGCGAAAGCTTCTCCAACCGGAATACTGCCGGCAGCCAGGCTCGCTCGGAGCTCGTGAGCGTAGGCGACGAAAGCTACATCCTCACGTCGTACAGACAGACGCTGACCGGCTGGGAGCTGGTGTCGCTTACGCCTTACAAGGAAGCGGTGTATAAGCTGAATTCGATTTTTAACCGTGTGGCGATGCTACAGCTTATATCATTTGTTGTGTTCTTCTTGCTGCTCCTCTACTTGCTGAACAGCTTCACGAAGCCGCTTGTCCGTCTCGGCAAGGTGGCGGAAACCGTGCAGCGGGGCAACCTTGAGATCCGCTCCAACATTCGGGGCAGCGATGAAATCGGTTACTTGGGGCAGTCCTTCGATCAGATGCTGGACCGGGTCAAAATGATGATCGCCGAGGTGACGACGACACAGTCGAGGAAGCGCAAGGCGGAGCTGGCCATGCTGCAGGCGCAGATCAATCCGCATTTTTTGTTCAATGTGCTCAATTCCATTCGGATGAAGGTCATGCGGGGCGGCGATCTGGACAGCTCGGAGATGATTGCTTCGCTATCCAAGCTGCTGCGTATGACGATTACGCAGAGCAACGATACGATTCCGCTGCATGAGGAGCTGTCGATTGTAACTGACTATGTGAAGCTGATGAACATGCGGCAGAAGGAAAAGGTGGAGCTGGTGCTGGATCCATCGCCCGATACGCTGATGGTGCTTGTGCCGCGCTTCTTCCTGCAGCCAATTATCGAGAACGCGCTTATTCATGGGCTCAGTCAGAGGGCGGGTACGATTCGTATTGCGACATGGGCTACCGCTCAGGAGTTCTGGATTCGCATCGAGGATGATGGCATGGGCATGGAGGCGGACAGCCTCGCGGCCCTTCGCGCCAAGCTGGCGGCTCCCGGCGAACAGCCGGCTCCGGTGTCCGACCATAGCAGTCGGCTGTCCGGCATCGGACTGGTGAATGTCTGCGACCGCATGAGAATGACGTACGGCGAAGCCTTCCGAATTGAGGTTATTAGCAACGTGAATGAAGGGACGAACATAACGATCCATATTCCAAAGCTTAAGGCTGGTGAACCGCATGTATAAAGTCATGCTTGTGGACGACGATTATCCTGTTCTGGAATTAATCCATTACGCAATAGATTGGGAGAAGCTTGGCTTGCAGGTGATTGGTATGCATGAGAACGGTGCCAGAGCGCTGGAAGCGGCGGCGCTGGATATGCCCGACATTCTGATTACAGACATCGGAATGCCGCAGATGGATGGACTGGAGCTCGTCTCGAGAATGAAGGAGCATAAGCCGAATCTTCGGGCGGCAATTCTGTCCTGCCACACCGAGTTCGAATATGCGAGGCAGGCGATGAAGCTGCAGGTGCAGGATTATTTGCTGAAGGATACGCTTGAGCCGGCTCAGATCCGGACGCTGCTGACGCAGTTTATCGCCAGCCTGGAGCAGGAGCGGGAGCAGCAATCCAAGCAGCTGCGGATGGAGCGGCTGGTCGATCGGAACCGTTCTCTTATGAAGGAGAAATTTATCCGGACGACGTTACAGCAGCCGCTACTTGATATAGAGAAATGGAAGGCGGAGCTGGAGGGCTTCGGGCTGCCGCTTCGCGGAGGGGAGACAATTATTCCCGTTATCGGCATGATTGACGAGTTGCGCGCGGCCAAGCTTCGATTCCAATCCGACGAGGTGCTGCGCTTCGCAGTGGACAATGTTGTCGAGGAGGCGATACAGGGGTCCGGCCTGTCGGCGGTCCACTTCCAATACAGCGCCCAAGAGACGGTCATACTCGCGGCATTCCAGGGCGGCCTGAAGGTGAATGGGTACGATGAGACGCGAGCGCTGCTGCGAAGCCTGCAGACGGCGGTCCATTCGCTGAAGCTGAGAATGTCGTTCCTGATTGGGGAGCGCTGCTCGGAGCCGAACTGCATCAAGGCAGCTCTGCTGCATATTCAGCAGGACCGGGTCGCCCGGTTTTACCGGACGAGCGGCTCGATAGCGCGCGCCGAGGGCAGGTCGCCGGGCGCCTATGATTTGTTCCGGGATTTCCAGAAATCAAGCGAGCGGCTGAGAGACTTGATTATCGGGAAGAAGGTGGCGGAGATCGGCGTCACGGTTAACAGCTGGCTGGATGATATCGAGCAGCACCGACCGGACCCTGCCATGGTCAAGGACTGGGTGCTCCGCATGCTGCTGGATACGCGGCTGAAGCTTCAATCCGCCCTTGATTACCGGACCAGCGGCAATACGGATGTCCTTCCGAACGAAGCGCTTGAGCTCGATACGATGGCGGAGCTGAAGGAGTGGATGATCGGCCATTGCCTCTCCATCATCGCAACGGATTTGTATGGAGGCACGTCCAGCAAGCGCTCGGAGATTGCGGAAGCATGCCATTTTGTCACACAGCATCTGGATCGGAAAATAACGCTGGAGGAGGTGGCGGAGCAGCTGTTTATGAACCCGAGCTATTTCAGCAGACTGTTCAAAAAAGAAACCGGCGAGACGTTTATCGAATACGTCACCAGAATGAAGATGCACCGCGCGAAGGAGCTGCTGGAGAGCAGCGCGACGCCAGTGGGCAAAATATGCGAGCTGCTGGGATACGACAACCAGAGCTACTTCATCAAGCTGTTCAAGGCGTTCGCCGGCGTCACGCCGGTTGAATTCCGCGGCCAGCTGCGCAAAGGATAAGGGAGGACGCATGATGGAATGGGGAGATTGGGAGCTTCGGGAATGGTCTTCGGCTCTGGCGGCGCGCAGCCTCGGCTTCGGCCTGCTGGGAGGGGAGTCAGGGCCTGACGAATGGGCAAGCCGGCTGCTGGAGGACCGTTCGTTGGCGGGATTGGTCAGCGAGATCGAGGCGGAAGCCGCGCGTATGCTTGGGGAACCGGAGCCAGAGCTGACCGATGAGCTGTTCCGCATGTTTGCGGAGACCGGCGACCGGCTGGCGTACGAGAAGGTGTATTTTGCCAGAAGAAAACGGCTCTGCGCCTTTGGCGTGATGAGCTGGCTGAGGCCGGAGGAAGAGGCGTATCGGGACTCGCTGCATCGCACGGCTTGGTCCATCTGCAATGAATTTACATGGTGCCTGCCCGCTCATTATGGCGAGAAGCGGGGACGCTTCGGCAATATTGACTTATTCGCGGCGGAGACAGGCTTTGCGCTGGCTGAATTGAGCGCCTTGCTTGGCGACAGGCTGGATGCTGAGCTGCGGGCGCAGATAGGGATGGAGATGGAGCGCCGATTGTTCGAGCCGTTTCTGGAGCAGGGGCCTTATCCTTGGGAGAGGCTGGAGAACAATTGGTCCTCTGTGTGCGCAGGCTCCATTGGGGCGGCGGCGCTGTACGGGATCAGGGATACGGATAGACTGGTGCGCGTATTGGAGCGTGTGCATGTATCCATGGCTTGCTTCCTTGCGGGATACGGCGAAGACGGCGCCTGTGTGGAGGGGTATGGCTACTGGCAATACGGCTTCGGCTATTACGCGTATTACTCCGATTTGTTGAAGCGAGCCACGGGAGGGGCTATAGACGGCTTCGCCATCCCGAAGGTTAAGGGCATTGCCCTGTTCCAGCAGCGATGCTTCTCATGCGGGGATATGGTGGTGAACTTCTCGGATTCCCCTCAGCGCAGCGGCATATTTATGGGGCTCACGCTGCGGCTCCGCGATGAGTTTCCAGAGGTCGCTTTGCCGGAGGCAGCGCTGAGAGCGCCCTTCGCCGCGGATCATTGCGGCCGGTGGGCGCCAGCTGTCAGGAACCTCATCTGGGCGGCTGAAGCGCGCGGCGCTTTGTTGGCCAAGGCGAGCGAGCTGCGGAAGGCGGCTGGCGACACAGAGACGTCGGCCCATGTCGGATGGCCGACGGAGGCTCATTTTATGACTGATGCGGCGTGGCTCATGTCCCGCTATGTAGCGGAAGACGGCAGCGTATACAGCTTCGCTGCCAAGGGCGGGCACAATGGCGAATCCCATAATCATAACGACTGCGGACACTTCCTGCTGCATGCGGACGGTGAAGTGTACCTGGCGGACCTCGGCAGCGGCATGTATACGAAGCAATATTTTGGCCCGGAGCGGTATACATTCTGGTGCAATGGCTCGCAAGGCCATTCGCTTCCCATTGTGAGAGGGCAGCTGCAGCAGGAAGGAGCGGAGCATCGAGCCGTCGTGACGAAGGTGCTGCTCTCGGACGTTGAGGATGAGCTTGGCCTGGAGCTGAGCGGAGCCTACCCTAAGGGAGCGGGCTTGCTGGGGCTGGAGCGGAGCTTCCAGTGGAGGAAGACGGATGGTCCCAGCCTGGTGCTGGTTGACCGGTTCACAATGGCGGAAGCGCCCCTGGATGCCCTGCGGCAAGACGAGCCAATCGTGGAGCGATTCATCACCTTGCTGGAGCCCAAGCGGGTGGAGGAGGGCGTCCTCATGCTTGAAGGCGGCCACCGACTCTATATTTCCTATCATCCGGAGGCTTGGCGTCCTGTCATCACGACGCGCAGCGACCTGAACCATGCCGGTGAGGAAAGGCATTGGTATACGCTAGACTTTGTCCCTCTGGCGGAGGGAGCTGTGGGCGGTCGGGAGGAAGCGGCATTTCAGTTTTCTTTTCAGAAAAAGTAAAAATGGATGCATTACAAGTAGGTTTGAAGAGGGGAGGCTGCTGTAATGAGGGGAACGTTCGCTAATACGGCAGTACAGGAGATAGAAGCGTTAGGAAGGGCGTATTGGCTGAGTAAGCTGGAGCAGGTGGCGGAGCCGGTGCTGTCGGCGCTGGCGGATGGGAGGCTGAGAATGGCCATGCCCATCGAGACCAAGCCAGGCATGGAGGCCGATCGGGCTCAATACGCGCATTTGGAGGCGCTTGGCAGGCTGCTCAGCGGAATGGCTCCATGGCTGGAGCTGGGCGAAGGCGCAGCGAACGCCGAGGAAGAGGCGCTCCGTGCCCGATACGCAGAGCTGTCTCGTAAAGCTATAGACGCGGGCACGAATCCGTCTTCGCCGGACTATATGAATTTCTCGGATGGCGGACAGCCCATTGTGGACGCCGCGTTTCTCGCGCAGGCCATACTCCGAGCGCCGGTGGAGCTGTGGGAGAAGCTGGAGGAGCGGGTGAAGCGCCAGGTTGTGGCGAGCCTCAAGGCAACCAGAAGCCGACGGCCCCATGTGTCGAATTGGCTGCTGTTCTCGGCGATGATCGAAGCGGCGCTGCATCAGGCGGGTGAGGCTGACTGGGACCGGATGCGCGTCGATTACGCGATCCGGCAGCATGAGCAGTGGTACAAGGGGGACGGCGCCTATGGCGACGGTCCTGAGTTCCACTGGGATTATTACAACAGCTTCGTCATTCAGCCCATGCTTGTCGACGTGCTGGAGGCGCTGCATGGGGAGGACGACGAATGGAGCGCTCTTCGCCAGAATGTTCTGAAGCGCGCCCGGCGCTACGCCGAGGTGCAGGAGCGCTTCGTCGCGCCGGACGGCAGCTTCCCGCCCATCGGCCGGTCGCTGGCTTATCGCTGCGGGGCGTTCCATAGCCTGGCCCAAAGCGCGCTTCGCGGCGACCTGCCGGACCGCGTCACGCCGGAGCAGGCGCGCTGCGCCTTAACCGCCGTCATCCGCCGAACGCTCGACGCGCCGGGAACATTCCAAGAGGGCGGCTGGCTGACGATCGGCCTTGCCGGGCATCAGCCCGGCGCAGGCGAAATCTATATTTCGACCGGAAGCCTGTATCTATGCGCGGCTGCCTTCCTGCCGCTGGGGCTCCCGGCCTCGCACCGCTTCTGGAGCGGTCCGGCTGCGCCGTGGACCTCCGTCCTGGCTTGGAGCGGAGCTCCTATTGAAGCAGATGGCGCCCTGAAATAGGGGCGCTTCGCTTTTGCTTTTGTTTCGCAGGTGAAATGCCTGGGGACAGGATGCGCCTGAAGACGGCCGTAAGGCCGTCTTTTTTTACCAGCAATAGCGTATACGTTTTCGAGCATTCGAAAACGGAAATTCTATTTGGCGATAAATCCTACATCTAAACGCGGTCGCTCATCTCTGACAGGCCTCGATAGAGGATTTCTCACATTATATTTATAAAGTTTCGGGGTGAGGAGGGTTCCGGTTCAGTTCAGAAACAGATACGCAAGACGTAACGGACATAAAACGTACTTAGAGCTCCAATCTGGCGTTTTCCAGTATGTAACGGTCAAATTGGACGCTTAGCCGTTCTAAAGGCACCGACTTTCTATCAAGTGTCGTTCTAACGTTCGAAAATGTCCATTACAACTTTGGACGGCCGATTAGAAGGGTGTAAAGTTATTTTTTGTCCGTTAGAAGCCTCAGTGGTACGCTTGGCGTCGTCGAGAAGATAGCAAGGGCGAAAATGTTGGTCAAGGACGCCTTGAGGCAGTTTTCTTTGTTTCGTGTAAAATCTCTGCAAAAATAAGTTCAAGCACTTGAAATCCATTCGGAGATTGAGTATTATAAAAATGGTTGTTAGCACTACTCGCTTACGAGTGCTAACGAAATATCACAAGAAGCGACAAATTTAGAAGGAGGCTATTTTCAATGATTAAACCTTTGGGTGAACGCGTATTGATCGAACCAATCGCGAAGGAAGAAACAACTGCGAGCGGCATCGTGCTGCCGGATACGGCGAAGGAAAAGCCGCAAGAAGGCAAAGTAGTGGCTGTTGGCAGCGGATCGCTGAAGGACGGCGTTCGCGTAGCATTGGAAGTAAAAGAAGGCGACCGCGTTCTGTTCTCCAAATATGCGGGTACGGAAGTCAAATACGAAGGCAAAGAGTATTTGATCATGAAGGAAAGCGACATCCACGCTATTTTTGGCTAAGAATAGCGACCACATACTTAATATATAATTATTAGGAGGTAATTACACATGGCGAAAGAAATTAAATTTAGCGAAGAAGCGCGCCGTTCCATGCTTCGCGGCGTTGACGCTCTGGCGAACGCGGTAAAAGTGACTCTTGGACCAAAAGGACGCAACGTCGTTCTGGAGAAAAAATTCGGCAGCCCGCTCATCACAAACGACGGCGTATCCATCGCGAAGGAAATCGAGCTGGAAGACGCGTTCGAGAACATGGGCGCTCAGCTGGTTAAAGAAGTAGCGACCAAAACAAACGACGTAGCGGGCGACGGTACAACTACGGCAACCGTTCTTGCTCAAGCGATGATCCGCGAAGGCTTGAAAAACGTAACAGCGGGCGCAAACCCTATGGTGATCCGCAAAGGCATCGAGAAAGCTGTTAAAGCTGCTGTTGAAGAGCTGAAGGTAATCTCCAAGCCAATCGAAGGCAAACAGTCTATCGCACAGGTAGCGGCTATCTCCTCCGCAGACGAGGAAGTAGGCGAGCTGATCGCGGAAGCAATGGAGAAGGTTGGCAACGACGGCGTTATTACAGTGGAAGAGTCCAAGGGCTTCAACACGGAGCTGGAAGTGGTTGAAGGCATGCAGTTCGACCGCGGCTACATCTCCCCTTACATGATTACTGACACCGACAAGATGGAAGCGGTACTCGACAACCCTTACATCCTGATCACGGATAAAAAGATCTCCAACATCCAAGAAATTCTGCCTGTTCTGGAGAAGGTTGTTCAATCCGGCAAGCAGCTTCTGATCATTGCAGAAGACGTAGAAGGCGAAGCGCAAGCGACTCTGGTCGTGAACAAGCTGCGCGGCACCTTCACTTGCGTTGCGGTTAAAGCTCCTGGCTTCGGCGACCGCCGCAAAGCCATGCTGCAAGATATCGCTGCCCTGACTGGCGGCCAAGTGATCACAGAAGAGCTCGGCCTTGAGCTGAAGTCGGCAACTGTGGACCAACTGGGCTCCGCTCGTCAAATCCGCATTACCAAAGAAAACACGATTATCGTTGACGGCGCTGGCAACTCCGCTGACATCGTTGCACGTGTGAACCAAATCCGCGCTCAGCTGGAAGAAACAACTTCCGACTTCGATCGCGAGAAGCTACAAGAGCGCCTGGCTAAGCTGTCCGGCGGCGTTGCGGTTATCAAGGTCGGCGCAGCTACTGAGACTGAGCTGAAAGAGCGCAAGCTTCGCATCGAGGACGCGCTGAACTCCACTCGCGCAGCAGTGGAAGAAGGTATCGTATCCGGCGGCGGTACAGCTCTGGTTAACGTATACAAAGCGGTTGCAGCCGTTAACGCTGCAGGCGACGAAGCCACTGGCGTCAACATCGTGCTTCGTGCTCTGGAAGAGCCAATTCGCACAATCGCGGCTAACGCAGGCCAAGAAGGCTCCGTTATCGTTGAGCGTCTGAAAAACGAGCAAGTAGGCGTAGGCTACAACGCGGCTACTGGCGAGTGGGTGAACATGTTCGAAGCGGGTATCGTTGACCCTGCCAAAGTAACACGTTCCGCCCTGCAAAACGCTGCTTCCGTAGCGGCTATGTTCCTGACAACCGAAGCGGTTGTTGCCGACAAGCCTGAGCCGAAGGGCGCAGCTGGCGGCGGCATGCCTGACATGGGCGGCATGGGCGGTATGGGCGGCATGATGTAATAAAGGGCTTAAAAACCCTGTAATACCAAGGGAAACGGGACCTCTAAGGGTCCCGTTTCTCATATAAAATCACAAAAAAATCACATTTCTTGCAAAGCAGCAGCCTTCAGCAAATCTGCGAAGACGATTTTTACTTTTTGAGTCGCATTTTTTTCCATCTTCTTGGTTACATGAGTGTAAATCTGCAGTGTGGTCTTAGGATCATCGTGACCGACTCTAGCCATGATAGTCGCCAGATCCACACCAGCCTCGGCCATCATGCTGACATGTGTATGGCGGAAAATATGAGACGTTGCGTGTTTGTGTATGTTGGTCTTTCGCATGACTCGTTCCATTCGGTTGGCAATATGCTTATAGACCAACGGATACCCATTATCGTGGGTAAATACAAAATTGCTATCATAATATTCCGGCAGCAAGTGCCGGGTAGCCATCTTTAACTTCGTTTGCGTTTTATAATGATTTTGTAGCATATTAGTAATGTCTTCATCTACATCAAAATCTCGGATGGAGGCATCTGTTTTTGGAGGCTGAAGTTCGAACTCCCGCATATTATTATTCTCGTTATACATAGTTTTCGTCACCCGAATACGATGCGTCTCGAAATTTATATCCGTCCATTTCAAGGCGAGAGCTTCTCCGATCCGCATGCCTGTGAAGGCCAAGAGGTAAAACATTTCCTTATCCTGATCAAGTCCATACTTCCGTACGGCGTTCAGAAATTCTGTCAACTCATGACTTTCTAAGTATTTCTCTTCGATAGGATTCGCTTCGATCTCTTCAACAGTCCTTCGCTTAACAGGAATTGTAGCTCCTGTGGCGGGATTGTCCTTTCGATACTTTTCCTTAATAGCATGCTTATAAATTAGATTCGCGGTTACATGGACGCCTTCAATCGTTGACTTTGCATATCCTTTGTCAAACAGATCATTTAAAATGCTCTGATGTTTCTTGGGTGTGATTTTATCGATATTCAAATTTTTAATGTATTTATTCAGAGTAGCAATTGAATTCCCACGTAACCGTATGGTATTTTTTTTAACTTTGGTACGCTTATACGTCTCCAGCCATTCCTCCGCAACATGGATAAAAGGAAGGTTTTTGTTCTTCTTTTCGTTTATACCATCTTCTTTTAATGCCTTTAGCACTTTATCGACACGTGCCTCTGCTTCTTTCTTCGTGTCTGCTCTCCGAGCTATCTGATTACGCTTGCCTGAAACGGGATCAGGAGGTCCCTCCTTCGTGCATACCCACTTATAACCTTGTTTGTTTTTGGCGGGTACCTGGGTAAAAGATGCCATCGCTTTACACCTCACTCACCATTGTAGATATTCTGAAATATTGTATTGCAGCACGTCCTCGATATCACCGATTCGTAACAGCAGTATCCGGATCTCGGAAGTGTCGCAATGAATTCCCATAAACGTCTCGGCATGCGTCCTTAGCGCAGGCATATTGAGCCCAACTTCATTTGGAGCGTAGGGGTTCCGAATATAAACTTGGTCGGGAACGCTTAATGCGAGTGTGTCTGGGTCGAATTGATCGACTTCGAATCGTTCAAAAGGCGCCTGAATGGGCACGAAAAGAGGCTTGCTCCAGTCGAATGACAGATGATCAAGCAATAACCATACAGGTACCAATTGACCACTCTCAAACTCTCGATCGTAATATAAGGACATGTTCATTAGCTGAATGCCTCCCTTTGCTTACTAAGTTGCTGATGGAGCTGACCGAGTATGCGCAGCGTCTCATCAGTATAGCCGTACCGTGCTGCCACACCAACACGCCTGGCGTACGCATTGCGGTCCTGGTGGCCTTGCAGAATCCGTCGCTTTACCTGGTCGATCCGTCGCTGAACGAAGCTACGGGGGAGTCGGAAAGCCTCAGACAGATGGGTAAAGTATTCGTCAAACGTATGACAAGGCGAAATTTCTGCCAACATGAAGTATGGTAGGGCAGCGTATTGTTGGAATGCGCCTGCCTGAGCCTCTTGTAACTCGACGAATAAGCTCGGCAATTTATCTTGACTGCCAGCATGCAAAGCTGGGTGTCCAAGCTCATGGAAGAACTTTAATCGCTGCTGAGCGTCACTGTCATGGATATTCAGGAAAATGAGACCGCCGACGAAATCGTCATATATCACTCTTGCATCACCTTCGCTCTTATAGGTGATGTACGTATTGAATATTTCACCAATATAATCGAGGTCCATGTCAGCCGGCGTCTTGATGCCGTTGTCATGATATTTTTGGCAAATCCACTTCTCCAGCTCGGTAGGCTTGTACAATGTCATGTCAAAAATCAATCTATTTCCCTCCAAATAAGAATATATGTTCGACAAAATGACAAAAAATATATGTGAAGCAATTAGTCCACTTCATTTTCTCGTTTCTGCTGCTCCAAGAAGGCTCGAAACTCGTCTGCAGGGATTTGATATGACGGCGGTGAAGTAAGGCCGGTGCGCGCCTGGTACTTAGTCAGGTCAACCGCTATACGATGGCCATCATAAGTCAGATCCGCAGTTGTTAGCAGGAATGAGGGGTCAGCTTGTCCGAGATAACCCATCGAGATTTCAGTAAAATAGGTTTTCTGTTCATCAAGTAAATCAGCCTCGTCTGGACGGAAGATAATAATTTTGGTCATGGGACCACGCTCGACCTGGATACGATATTTCATGAAATCACCTCTTTTATAGAATATATGTTCGTATTATATGTGAAAAATAAAAGCCATTGCTGGCTTTGGGGGCTATCTTAATCTTATCGATCCCCATCTGATGGGAAAGTTGCTGAACCTACTGTTAGAATATTATTGTCTAGTCATGTAGGTACCATTTGAATGTTTATAAATTTTGGACCGACATTTATAACAATGCCCAGAGTTTCCGATGAATTTTATTTTTCTGGCGCAAGCAGGACATTCAATTGACGGTGATGCTACAGCAATCACAGAACGAATAAATGTGATAACAAGCGCTAACACTACTCCGATAATTATGCAAATGAGCAAGAAAACAAGCATTATTCATTACGCCCTTCATTTTCCCCATCGGCTGAGGTACTTGTTAATCTTCCTTCTGTTTTCTTCTTTCACGTAACCGCTTCTCTCGGAACGCTCGAAACATCTCAAGTTCTTGCTCCAAGTGAGCAGCCTCTTCCTCATCCAATTCTTTAGGTGGACCGCCCAAATAAGCAATGTAGATCGGTCCATCATGATCTGGCTCCATTTTTTTTTGCGAAGTAGGAGATGAATCATTGGTGCGACCTAATAGGTAATCTACCTTTACTTCGTACAGATCGGCTAATTTATTCAAAGTCTCTGCATCAGGTTCTCTGTAGTTTCTTTCGTAATTTGATAGTGCTGTGTTAGAGATGTTTGATCGTTCGGAAACGTAGAGTTGAGACCAACCCTTTAATTCTCGTGCCTTTTTTAACCGCGCGCCAAGAGTCATAATATCCCCTTACCCTTAAAAATAGAATATTACTAACATCATAGCTTAATTTCACACTATGTAAAATATATTACACGAAACGAAAAATTAAGTGTTGACTTTCACGATACGTGGATGTATATTATAAACAAGTTCCACAAAACGTGGAGGTGAAAAGGTGAATGGAACTTCACGAAAAAATTCGAGTTGTTCGCAAAACAAAGCGGATAAGCCAGACAGAGGTCGCCAAAAGGGCGAAAATGTCAGTTTCGACATACAACATGAAGGAAATGGGCAATCGACCTATTCGGTCTGGTGAATTTGAAGAGATTGCGAAAGCTTTAGAAGAACTCCCAGAGATTTTTTATGCCCAAAACTTCCACGAAATGTGGAATGTTAGTGTGGATAAAGAAGTAAAGGATCTCCAAGCTTCGCAGTTAAACACAGGATGAGGGAGGTAAGGCGTTGAGTAATGTACGAATAGCACTTTCTGAGGAAACATGCGAGTTGATTATGACTGATGAGGCCAAGGAAGCAGAGACGCTTCAACAAGCAGGCTGGGTTCCGATTTATGTACCGTTTGCATTCGAGAGTCCTTTCAATGTCTGGTTGTTGTATCGTCCTGGGAATATGAGGCTTGGTTACGGCCAGCCTTGGACGGAAGAAGGGCGCAAGAAATTTCATGAAACTCTTGCTTCTGCGCCCAAAGGTAGATCCTTAAACATGACTAAGGAAGACGCCGCTTTTGTCAAAGCCGTTATGTGTGGAGAGGAAGCCAAGGAAGATCATTAATTTGGACCCTATTCTTTGCTTCAAGCAAAGCAATGATTTCTGTATTCCCATCAAAAGCCGGTTTGTCTACTCGATCAACCATGAAGTTGATTTCTAATTCTTCATCAAAGTAATGTTTAAATCTCTGGCGGAGTTCTTCTCGATTAGGGCTATCAAGTACATGTTCCGGAACGATGATGACAGCGAATTCAAAGCCTCACACTTCAATAACTGCAGCTTTTAATTCCAAATGCAACACCTCCTTCCTCATGTAATTTGGTAAGCTTCGATAACTTCCATTTTACAGAGAAAGAAGACGACTGGAAAGAAAGGAGGCGGTCAATATGTTCAAGGTAGAGATTGACACCGAACAGATCCAGCGTTTGATTAACGAATCTGTAGCGAAAGCCATCGAAAAGCATTCGTTCGCACGGAGTTTGCCACCGGTTCTGACTCGGAGTCAACTAATGGAGTTTCTCGATATCGGCAGTACGAAGGCAGCTGAACTTCTGAACAGAGCTGATTTTCCTGTTGTTCGAGAACTTGGACATCCGCGGATTCTTACTCATCAACTTATTCAATGGATGGAACGACATTCGGATTGGGTGAACGATAATGCACCAGACCACAAGTTTTCCCGCCTAGGCGCGTAATTATCTGGTTAATGAGGGGAGGTGAGGGCACTGGAAATCAATCCGTGGGATGTGAAAGAACTGTTTCAAACAGCAGATGAAGACAAGGCGAATGAGCTGCTGCGTGAAGGTTGGATTTTGTATGATGTCACACGCGGTAACCTAAAGTACATGTTCTTACTGGCGCGGATTTGAGGGGAGCCCGGGGGGGGCTCCGGTGCGAAGGAATTGCATTGAGGAAGTGCGAGGCGGTCAAACGAGGAATTAACCGACACCATTATTATACAGCTGCGTTTCGCGCCCTGTCTGTTCCAAAGTGGAACGAAAGGAGGGCAGTAGATGAAAATGGGGCTAGGAGCAGTCTTACATGCTTGCCGCGAACGAGCGGGTTATAGCCAAGAGAAACTAGCAGAATTGCTTAACTTATCACGGAGTTGTATTTCGAAGTATGAAAAAAATCACAAACCGGTACATGCTGAAACGCTTTTTCGTTGGGCAGACGTCACAAACGCCAGGGAAGTTGTAGTCGCTTATCTTTACGGATTAGATGGACTATCAATGATTCAGTCGGTTCTGCAGGTTACTGGAATGGGAGGTTGAGAGTTTTGTCGAGAGAACAGTTGGTAAAAGAGGCACGAAAGGCAGCACGGAACGCGGATCATAATCTGAAATGGATGAACAAGCATCCTGACCGTTACGATACGTCGAGAAAAGTGGAAATGCAAGCGTATCTCCGTGATATGCGAAGGTTCGCTCGAATTGAAATGAAAAACGCCCGGCGTGCAGGCCGGACGTCCAAGTTGAGATCACGTCTAATGAGTCTCTTGTCGTCCATTTTAACGGCTGATCGACATTAGTGCAAGGAGAGTTGCGATATGGATGGTAAATTCTCAATTTCGTTCGACGGACAGGAAGCCCAGATGATTATAAACGCCTTGCAAGAGAAGGCAGATCGGATGCGGACGTCGCAGGTTGCTGGCATGTACCGACTACTGGCAAAGCGCGTCACGGAGGGGAAATTATCATTTCATTCGTCTACCTATCAAATCATGGCGGCGCGCTATGGGCTGCCGATTGCAGAGGTGAGTGGCAATGCGATTTCGATGGAACAACTCGGCAGCGGAGCAAGCTGCCATATGCATGGCAGTGGCGCGTATACGTTGTAAAGGGCTTACCGCCGAGGAGGCCGTCGTGGTCACGCTCCAAACTGGCCGGCATTGTCGGAATCCTGAAGCAATTTCGGACAAGCTACTGCGGCGCCTACATAAAGCTGTCAGACAAGTGGTTGCGAGCGGTAACCAAAAAATTAGTTGAGGGGGACCTTGAATGCCCTATATTCCTAATCCGGACAAGCCTGGAGAATTGACGACAATTGCTGAAGGGATTTCCGCTTTCTATGAATGCTGCACCGAGGGTGGCGGCGTGGATTTAGAGAAATTCGCAAAATGGAAGAGCCGCTATCCTGCTGCGATGTGGGAGGCGTATGAAACGCTAAATATGGTGCTGGACGAGCATTACCCTCCAGTGGAGCAAGGAGGTGTTAAGAATGACGAACGGGGCAGCGATCGGATACATGATTATCGCAGCGCGTAAGGCGGGTTTGGATGACGAAGCGATTCAACGGCTGGAATCGGCGATGTATCAGGAGATGGACAGGGTGACGGAAGGCGAAGCCGAGCACGTTTATCAAAATTCGTAAGAAGAGAGAGTCCCGAACGTGATTCGGGGCCATCTCCGGGCATCGAACCCACCCCCGGTTCGGTGTTCGGAGATGCGGTTTACGCATCAATGCATAAGAAAGGAGGCATTCCATGGGAGAAGCTGCTGATATGATTTTGAACGGATTGTGCTGTCAAGTGTGTGGCTCGTACATGGATGACATGGAAGAACCCGGACATCCTCGAACTTGTGACGACTGCGAGAACGAGTAAGAGCCCGCTGGCAGGCGGGCTCACAAACAATCGAATGCCCCCATTTTAGCATACGGGAATGAGGGCGACAAGGAGGAGCTTATGAATAAACAACAGATCGTGGACAGATTGCTGGCGCTGCCGGCGGAAATCGGATCTGCCGAAGACGCGGTCCTCGAAGCCAATTTGCATGTTTTAGGAGCCAAGGTTGCACTGCAGGCTAAGGAAGATATGCTGCTGCTGTCCAACGCAATTGATGGCAAGAATGCCGAGATCCGTGCAGCTCAGACGAGAGAAAAGACAGTCAACGAGCGCGGTGACCTGGACGAAGCAGAACTCAACTTAAAGAATGCAGTCACTCGTCTTGGCCGGCTCCGCGACGAATTTAAAGCGCTGCGGGCGGTCGTCGACCTGCTGAAGGGGGCGGCGTAATTGTCCGAGGCACCGCTTCAGTTAATGCCTCAACCCTCCGGTGGAAACACCGGGGGAGGGGCGCTAGTCGATCTCGAGTTTGGCAGTGTTGCTGATTTTCGTAAAAGGTTGACGGATATGAAACAAAAATATGATTTTCTGCAAGTCTTTTTTAAGGAGATCATGGTTAAGGATGAAGATTTCGGCACTGTTCCAGGCACGCAAAAAGCAACGTTGTACAAGCCAGGAGCCGAAAAGCTTTGTGAGTTGTATGGTTTCGCTGCCCTTGTTAAGAGCAAGATTGAAGACCGGGATTTTGAAACAGGCTGGTACCGGGTCGAGTTTACGCTGCAGCTCGTTCATCGCGCCAGCGGCGTTGTAATTGGCGAGGGTGTGGGGGAATGTAGCACGTTTGAGTCTAAGTATCGGTACCGCTGGGTTAGCGAAAATAAAGTTCCGTCATATTTAGATAAAGAGGATCTGCTGTTTGAAGAAAAGGAGGGTTCGTACGGCCCCTATCGCTCCTACCGTATCCCGAATGAGGACCTGTTTTCGCAGTGGAACACGGTGCTGAAGATGGCTTACAAGAGAGCCTATGTCGGATTGACGCTTCAGTGTACGCGTTCCAGTGGAATCTTCACACAAGAAGAAGCGGAAATGGACGAATATGCGGACGTGCCAGCGGAAGACCGCAAGCAATCGCGCGGCCGAGCAGCTAGCGCGAACAGCGGTCGCTATCAAGGAAGCAGCCAGCAGCAAGGAGGCAATCGAGCTGCAAGCGGAAGCTCTACACAAAAGAATCGAGTGCTCGGCATCATGAAACAACAAGGCTTGGATTGGAATGGTTTAGCTGACGCAGCTAGCCAAGTTCTCGGCAGACCAATCAAGAAGGTAATCTCCGATATTACAACGGAAACTGACTGGAAGACGGTCGGCGATTATCTTGAAGCCGGCGGAGGTCAGGACGACACCATCAATTTTGACGATGTACCGGAGGACCTGCGATGAAAATAGCACACATTGCAGATAGTCATTGGGGATTTGGATATCCAGGTCCTACACCGGCAGCGCGCTTCGAAGACATCACGCGGTCGATGAGTTGGGTCGCCGATCGCATCGTAGATGAAGGTTGCGAGCTGGTATTGTTCGCCGGCGATGCCTTTAAGGACGCCCGCGTCTTCATCGACCGGGCGACGGCGGAGATTCAGGCGTTCGTGGCTTGGCTCCGTCGTCTCTCAAATTCCGGCATTGAAATCGTCGTGATTAGCGGTACACCGAGCCATGACGCAATCAGTGCTTACCATCTAATTCGCGAGATGCAGATTTCTGGTGTCAGGGTGTTTACCGAACCAGATTCGGTAGCATTCGGTGATATTAAAATCTGCTGCCTCCCAGGAATGAATCGATCCAACTTTGCCACGATTCCGGAGTTCACGGGGCTCCCACCGCATGAGTTTCACGCGAAGATGACTGAACACATTACTGATGAATGTAAATCCTTTACAAGCCACTGCTGGGACGGGCCACGCATCTTAATGTCTCATCTGACCTATGATCTTGCGGACACTGGATTCGAAGACGCACTGCTCCAAAACGAGCCGATTCTAACGGATGAGGCGGCAAGCATGTTCGACTTGGTTTGTCTCGGCCACATCCACCGCCCGCAGAAAGCGGGCAGCAACGTTTTTTACAGCGGTGCTCCTGAGCGGCACAATTTCGGAGATGAGCGGACGACGCCGGGCTTCTACATTCATGAGTGGCTAGGAGACGGCCCAGGCGTTGGATTTAAATCAACGTTCATCGCGGCGCCAGCACGCCGCTTTAAGACGATCGACTGGTGCGACATGGATATTACTGCTTGGCTGGACGGTGAAGTAGACGACTTTGCTTCAATTAAAGATGCAATCGTTCGGGTGCGATATGCCTGCTCGGAGGAATTACAGAAGCGATTCGATCGGCGATCGCTTGAGCGGGCGTTATACGATGCCGGTGCTTACTTCGTCGCTGAAATCCGCGCGGAGGTCGAACGATCAGAGCGGATCCGGGACGCCGAGGTTACCGAGGAACTTGGTCCTCTGTCGGCGCTGGCCGCATGGGCTTCGAATCAAGGGTATGAGCCGGTGGATATCTCCGAATTGCAAGCCATGACGACGGAACTGTTGGAGGTTCAAGTATGATCCCATTACGCCTTATTATTCACAATTTCCGAGCTATCGAACATGCCGACATTGATTTGTCGGCTGTCTCCTTGGCGGCGATCGCCGGACGGAACGGGGCCGGCAAGTCGTCTGCATTCACACTGGCACCGCGCTTTGCGCTTTTCGGAGATGTGATCAGCGGCGTCAGCCTGGACGATCTTGTCCGCCGCGGCGCGCAAGAAATGTCCGTGGAGTTTTGGTTCGAGCATCAAGGTGACGCATATCGTGCCATCCGGACGCGCAGCACAAAGGGTAAAGGGAAGTCGACGCTGGAACTGCAGCAACGAATCAACGACCAATGGGAGAGCCGATCGGCGGAGAAGATCGTCGACACCGAAGCTGTTATCGAATCACTGCTCAATCTGGACGACGAAACGTTTACGGCCAGCTCTATGATCCTGCAGGGACAAGCTAACGCCTTCACCGGAGCCACGGCGGGTAAGCGTAAGGAGATCCTCTCGCAGATCCTCGGGCTGAACGTATATCCGGAGTTGCAGGAGCGTGCTCGCCAGAAGGCTGCAGCGATGAACATCGAAATTGAGAAGGCAAAAGACAAATTGTTGACATTGGACGAGCGCCTTGCGGATCGCCCGGCGAAGGCTGAAACATTGAGGTACGCCGAGGGCCGACACACCGATACGCTCGAACTGATTGCGAAGGAAGAAGCGTGTTTGAAATTGGCCGAGTCGCAGATTGCCACGCTGGACGGTAAACGGGCGCGTATTCAACAGATTGATCGAGAGATCACTGCAATCCGTGAGGAGATCGCCGCTTTGGAAGGCGAGCGTACCATTCAATCCGATCGCCTCGAGCGCGCCGATAAGATTCTGGCCAACGAAGCTGCTATTCTGGCGAAGTCCGCCGAACTAGATCAGCTCAAGCAGAAGCTTGCAGCACTGGAGGCCCGGAAGCCGGAGCTTGATCGGCTTCAATTCGACCTAACGACCACTCAAACCGATTTTTATCAACTGGAGGACGATCTGCGCCGAATCATCGGGAGAATCACAGTTTTACAGCAGCAGCTCGCAGGGAGGGGAACACTCCGTCAGCAGGCTGTTGAGTATGAGACAGAGATGCAAAAACTTCGTGATTACGAGGAAAAAGCGGACAAGTGGAATCTGCTGGCTGCCGAAATTGCTGATCTGTCCGGGAAAAAGGACAAGGAAGAATCACGCCTCGCGCTTGAAGAACTGCGTCTATCCGATAAAATTACCACGTTAGAGCAGCAGGAGTTGCACATCCAGGACAACGGTTGTCTGCCGACGTGCAAGTTCCAACAGGCTGCAGCAGCAGCGGTTGCGGAACTGCCGGACCTCCGACAACGCTTAGCTGTGTTGGATCGAACGGGAGTGGATAGCTTTATTACTTCTATTACCGCGAAGCAAGGTGAGCAGCAGGCATTGGAATATGATTACGCAGTTCATCGCGTCTGCAAGGTGCGTGTGGACGAGTTGCGTGAAGCCTCGAACGCATACTCTCAATTGGCCGGAAAAGATGAACTCTTACAGCAGTTGGAGCAGCAGAAGGTCGAGAAGACGGAGCAGATGGAGGCTATGAGACTACGTTGGGACTCCCTCCAGCAACAAATGATTGAGCTCGAGTCTGCATTAGAGCCGCTATCGGAGCTGTCAGCGAAGGTGGCCGACCTCGAGCGGTGGGCCCGGCTCAAGGATCAGATTTCGGCGGCGCGGGAGATGTCGGTTTACGCTGGGGAACGTATCGCTGCTATAGGTCGTGATATCGCTGTTAAACAGGCTAGGCGGGACGAAATGTCCGTCGAGCGGTCTGGGCTAGAACTCGATACATTGGACTATGACCGCCTACACCAGGAGCTTGCTCAAGCCAACACCCAAATGCAGCACCTTCGGCAGGAGCTCGCAACTTTGGCCGAGCAGATCGGGGGCATGAAGGCGGTACTGGCCGCACTAGAGACCGATCAGCAGGAGCGTGACCAAATCTCCGACGAGATGGAACCGAAGGCGCTGAGCTGGACTAGGTACCAAACGTTGATCAAAGCATTTGGCCGCGATGGCATCCCGGCATTGATCATCGAAAACGCTGTGCCGCAGCTCGAACGGATTGCCAACGAGATCCTCGGACAAATGTCTAAGGGCAAGCATTACGTTCGCTTTGAGACGCAGCGGGAACTCAAGTCCCGCGCCGGCGTGTCCGAGACACTCGACATCATGATAGGTGATTGGACAGCGGAGCGCCCCTACGAGACATTCAGCGGCGGTGAGCAACTCCGCATCGACTACGCAATTCGATTCGCACTTGCGGAGCTTCTAGCCCAGCGCGCCGGCAGCAAGGTAGAGTGGCTCACGATTGACGAGGGGCTGGGCTCCCAGGACGCGGAGCACCGCGCGCTTGTCCTCGAATCTATTAAATCCGTTGCAAGCCGGTTTAAGAGAGTGCTTGTCATTACGCACATTGAGGATGCGCAAACTGCTTTCGATCAGATTATTCGGTTCGATAATGCGGACGGCGGCGTCGAGGTTCTTGTTGCTTGAGCCTCGTTACGATGAATTCGGAGTTCCTTTATGCCGGTCAGGCGTTTCTGAGCGCATATGGTCGCTCTTTCATTCTGATCCGAAAGCATTCAAACGCGAAGCGAGAGAATACTTTGCACTTGGATATCCAGGATGGTTAGTGAAGTCGGCAAGCTATAAAGAACGAATTATATGGTTGCAAGATGATAGGAGGAGAACGCTCTGATCGAAAACGTAACGGTCTTTGATTTCGAAACATCCGATACCGATCCGGAGAAGGATCGGATTATTGAAGTGGCCGCGATCCGCTGTATTAACGGCGAGATCGTGAGCCAGTTTCAATCTTTAGTGCAGTTCGAAGGCGAACTGCCGCCAAAGATAACCGAGATCACTGGAATCAGTCAGGAAGAACTGGCGGGAGGAATCAGCGAGGATCTGGCTTTCAAGATACTTCGAAATCTCGCCCAGGACAGTCTACTAGTCGCACACAATGCTGTATTCGACATGGGGTTCCTGCACTTCTGGATGCAGCGGGCTGGTGGCCGTACCTTCAGCAATCATTTTATTGATACCATGACCATTTCTCGAGAACGACATCCCTATCCGTACAAATTGATTAACATGACGGAACGATATGGCATCCAGTTACCAGGCGCTCATCGAGCGCTTAACGATGTCATTGGCACATGGGAACTTCTCAAGGCCCTGCACGCCGAACAGCCTGTTGATGATTGGGTAAACCGCCTTGGTTACTTATCCAAATATGGTCCCCCTAAGTGGTCGCCTAAGCATGCTAAGTTATTCGGGACGGCAAACCGTTATGCAAGCTGAGCAAATTGACCTATTCATGCTGGACGATCCTGCTCCGAATTCTTCTGGAATAATCGCCATGGGGGAACCGGTTCTAAACGGTTTCTATTACGAGGAGCGGAGCAGGCAATTCGTTTCCTTCGTTCAGGGTCGTCGGCATTTCAAGATTGAGGCAAGTAAGTGCAAAGGGTCTGACTGGCCACGAGAATGGAAAGAGAAAATCATGAGGGAGCGATCTATTTGAAAGAAAAGATAGCTGTTATGAACAGATGGATGGATGAAGCTATTGCTAAAGGTGGAGATGCAGCGCAAGAGCATTTGGAGGCGGTGGCTCGTATTATCGGCGGCCAAGTTGCACAACTCACGCAACCAGAGGACATGCCTAAGGTGCTGACAAGAACGATTGAAGAAATGGGCAAAGGTGTGACGGCTGGGATGCTGATGCAACATGGCCGTGCCGGCATGCTGGATGTTCGGATGTTTAGCGTAGGTCACTCATGAAGAACGGCAAGCGTCCAACGCGGCGCCAGTTAGCGCAAATCAAGGCGGCAGGCCTAAACGCTGATAATTGGCTTGTTGCCAAGAGTCTGCCGACGCAACTGCACTTAGTCCACCGAGAAGTCGGTACTGAAAAGATTATTGCAATTTAGGGGATGAGCGGATGCCTCAAGACAGCTATCCTTTTCCGATGTACTCCGGTCTGCTGGAGCCAGAACATTACAAACGAATAGGCAGCGCGATATGGCTTTTCCTATGGTGTATCAGCTCCACAACAGCAGAGAAGGAGAAGGAGGGGACGGTCTGGGGCATCGTACTCGGGAACAAGCCGTTACAACTGCCAGAGTTGGCAGAGAAGTTTGGCGTGAGTGAAAAAACGGTGAGCCGGTGGCTCAGCTCCTTGGAAGAGCACCATTACATACGGGTGACCAGGGCGCCCCGCGGGCTCATCTTATCTGTCAAAAATTCGAAGAAATATCCGAATCATGCCCCGGACAAAAATGTCCGATCAGATAAAAGTGATCAGACAAAAATGTCCGATCACAGTGAATTTTCGTGTAGTGATCAGACAAATATGTCCGATCAGATGCCGAGTGATCAGACAAAAGTGTCCGATCTAAAAGATATTACAAAAGATCTTGTAGTAGTTGTAGTAGATGAGCATGAACAAAGTCGACTCATCAACGAGATCGAAAGTCATTTTGTTCGACGAAGGGGAAAGGGCTTTGCTGTAAGTCCTTCCGACTTTCAAGAAATTCAGCAACTGGTGGCAACGGGGGTGCCGTCCCCTTTGATCAAGACCTGTATCGATCGCGCCTTCGATGAATACAGGCCACGCCATCCTAGAGACGAGATCCGGAGTTTTAATTTTATAGTTCCACGGATTTATGACGAGTGGGAGAAGTCGAAAGCCATAACTGCCGCGGTGCCGCACGTAGCAGTCGCCCTTGGCTCCGGCAACCAATCTGCTGGTTACAAAAGCAAACAGCAACGCGAGCTGGACGAGCTCGAACGACTACGAGAGGAGGAGTTGAGACGTGAACAAGCTTCAGGTCATTGACCTTTTTGGCATTATCAAACGCACTTATCCGAGTTTCGATTCAAGTCCGCAGAGCCTGGAGCATCATGCGAAGTATCTCCAAGACTTCCCGTTTGAGACTGCACGGGACCATGTTGAGAGACATATCCTGACCGAGCGGTTTCCGCCGACAATTGCCGATATTCGGGGCCGGCTCGGCGACCAGATGGACGCGCAACGGAGCAAGGAAGCTGCTGCTACACATCTGGCCAATCTCGATGTTTGGGGAGCCGCTGATACACCGCCACCGCTGGACTACTGGGAGCGCGGGCGTCGGCTCCTGAGGGGGGAAGGGAATGTTTGACCGTGACGCGTTGTTGCAAGCCATGGGAATCGAGAAGGCTGTTGATATTCAGGCTGAGCATGCGGTTCTCGGGTCTATCTTAATCGACCAAGCCACTTTTGATGTTGTTGACGATATTTTGCAAGGTGGTGAGTTCCACGAGCAGGGACATGCGCGTATTTTCCGAGCGATGCGGCAACTACGGGATGAGGAGCAGCCGCTTGATTTGATCACAGTGACGGCCCGTTTGCAGGACAGTGAGGAGCTCGGAAAAATCGGTGGTGTAAGCTATTTGGCGCGGCTTGCTGAGTCGGTCCCAACAGCAGCGAACGTCGCCCATTATGCTGCTCGGGTGAATGAGATGTTCCTTCGCCGACAGGCGGTGGATGTTGCGATTAACCTGCTGCGCAATGCTGGTGAGGAGCAAGATGTAAAAGGCTTTATCGCCATGGCTGAGACGGCTGTATCCAAGCTCTCCGACCAGACCGTTCCGACTCGAGAGTTCGCCGCAATGAAACAGGTACTCATGCAGGTTTGGGAGGAAGCAGAGGAGCGCTATAACACCAAGGACATCAACCGGGGCGTGACCGGCATCTCGTCAGGCTTTGTCGATCTGGACCGCATGACGGCTGGATTTCAGAAGAACGATTTGATCATCATTGCAGCGCGTCCTTCCGTCGGAAAGACGGCTTTCGCGTTAAATGTTGCCCAAAACGTCGGCGTACAGGCGAAGGAGACGGTGGCAATCTTCTCTCTGGAGATGTCCGCGGCGCAGCTCGTGCAGCGTATGATCTGCTCTGAAGGCAAGATCGATGCGAGTCGCATGCGAACTGGTCGGTTTGAGAATGACGACTGGGAACGAATGGCGATGGCCATAAGCACTCTGGCCGACGCTGATATCCACATCGATGATACACCAGGAATTACAGTGAACGAGATTCGAGCCAAGTGCCGCCGGCTGAAGAAGGAAACTGGACTCGGCATGATACTGATTGATTACCTGCAGCTTATTCAGGGCAGCGGCCGTCGCGGTACGAACCGGCAGGAAGAGGTTTCGCAGATCAGCAGGACGCTTAAGCAGATTGCCCGGGAGCTCGAGGTACCGGTCATCGCACTGTCGCAGCTAAGTCGCGGCGTAGAACAGCGACAGGACAAGCGGCCGATGATGTCGGATCTGCGGGAGTCGGGCGCCATTGAGCAGGATGCCGACATCGTGGCTTTCCTTTATCGGGACGACTATTACGATAAGGAATCCGACAAGAAGAACATCATTGAGATCATAATCTCAAAACAGCGAAACGGCCCGGTCGGCACAGTGGAGCTGGTGTTCATGAAGAATTTCAACAAATTTGTCAATCTGGAGCAGACCTACAGCACTACGTCGGAGCTTCCGGAGGAGCATACGGGCAAGCGAATACCGGATATGTACGGAGGAGGGAAGAAAGGCGCATGAGATACAGACTGAAGCGGATATGGCATAAAGGCCAAGTGATCGGAGAGGTGTACACGCTGCATCCTTGTCGGCGTCGTAGGAGGAGAAACTCATGATCAAGTTCACTGTTTATGGTGAACCGGTTTCGCAGGGACGGCCGCGTGCATCCACGCAGGGTGGATTTGTACGGATGTATGATCCGAAAAAGAGTAGGGACTACAAGGACTACGTGCGGATCGCTGCTGCAGAACACACACCACCAACGTTATTAGCCGGACCACTGGCTGTTATGGTTATTGCTTATCGCTCTATTCCTAAGAGTTTCAGCAAGAAGAAGGCGGCAGCTGCGGAAGCCGGCGAGATTTACCCCGTGTCCAAGCCCGACGCTGATAACTATCTGAAAGGCGTAAAGGACGCGCTGAAGGGTGTCATGTGGGTGGATGACAGCCAGGTCGTCGATGCGTACGCCCGCAAGCGTTACAGTTTTAAACCTCGGATCGAGGTTATCATTCGACAATTGGGAGCGTGAGTGGATATGTCGCACACAGAGTTTAAGGCATTGTTGAAAAAAATTAACCTGAAGCCGAAAGGCGTGAAAGAAATCGTTCTGGAGGTTTCGGACGGTGCTCTACATGGCAAGATCGACATGTTATCGGAGATGCTGGATGGCCGTGTGGCTATCGCTATCGATTCTGAGATCGTTCGGTACAACGTTCAGATTAACACCAGAACAGAGAAGCCGATCCGGAGTTACCAGGTTGACGAACAGGGTGTCGTTTCGGAAGTGCAGTCGGAGGGTGAGCAATTGGAGATGGATCTCGGTGTTGCTAGAAAGTCGGATCCGATCGCTGATGTCCCAGAAGAAATCAGCCGCGAGGTAGTGGACGAATTCATCTTAGCTCTACTGGCGCCGTCTTTTGATGACCTTCCCTGGCCGTTCTATGCATGGGTAGCGAGGCTTGATCAGGGCGACACGTATTTGCGACTCGCTAATGAATACGGATTAAGTAGTGGAAAGATCGTCGAATTGATTGACGAATATCGTTCCCGGGTTGCACCGTTGGCAGCCAAGTGGGACGAGTTGCGTAAGGAAAAGGCAGAGCAGCCGAAGGTCGATAATGATGAACCAGATGTGCCATATAGAGTGGGCGAAGAAGACTTGAATGATGATGAGTTAGAGCAACGGGTCGAGGAAGATATCGAACTGGAGGATAGCGAAGAGCAGCCAGTAGAACACTCCGACGAAGGCGATCTCTCGGATTGGGAACAGTCAATCATGGAAGGACGGGAGATTAACGTAGTGCAAAATGAATCGACCGAATCTCCTGATCCACTTGATGTTGAAGCCATCATTCTCACGGAGAAACCATCCTTCGAAGACATCCCATTCGACTTCCCGACGCTGCTCGAGCGGAAGAAATCAGGAGAGACCTGGATGGATATCGCCAAAACACTCGGTATCCCATCGACAAAGCTCTCTTCGGCATGGACCAAATACAAGAAGCGAATTGAAGAGTCAAGAGGTGGAGCTGCTTGAGCCAATTGATTAAATGGGCTGAGCAAGCGATCGGCCGCCGAAATGTACGAAAGCTGCATGAGCACGGCCTTACGGTCGTGCCCACGCAGATGGTGGAGCAATTGAAGACGATTAAGGAACAGCAAACAATTGTACTTGAGGGCGTTGCACTAACGGTCAAGCCGTTTAAAGAGGAACATCTGGATACGGCGAGAGCTGGCTATGTTTGCTGGGACTGATGGAGGTGTTGGGGATGGGAAGAAGGGAGAATGGTTTTAGTCCAGTCAAGTCGTGGATTATGACACCGGCCCAACAAGCTGAGCACGACCGTCGTGTCCGCGAGAAAAAGGAAGGTCCGCTGATCAAGAAGTGGGAGCGGACGATGACCAAAGATGAATATTTGCTGGCAGTGCAGGAGGGGCGCAGCCGTGCTGATATTGTCTTAAAGCATTTTAACAATGATCGGCGGGAGCTTGCTAAGCAACTCAAGGACTGGCAGATCACCGAGGAGGAGGCGGTTGGGATGGCGCTAGAAACGAAAGCGGATATTACCGTAACGAAGGAACAGTACCTGCAGCGCAGGCTGAACGGAGAGAAAAGGAGCTCAGCTCTTCGTTCACTGGGCTTGTCGGGTCCAAAGGGATACGAGATGCTGAAGGAGTGGGGCATTCGGGAAATTGATGCCGAGGAACGGGAGTTGGAACTCCTTTCTCCGAATAAGCCGGTGTCGGAGGTGGACAAACGTGTTGCGGAACAGATCGAACAGAAGGCTGAGGTGCGGGGGATTATTGCCTTCAACGAACAGGGCCAGGGGAAACCGTCAGGCTCCGACGTACTGGAGCACATGGAAAAGCGTGCGGCAGAGCGCGAGCAGGAATTGGCGGAGCTTCAGGTGGCATGCGCAAGCTGGCAGGCTGAGGCGGAAAAGCGTGCTGAAGAAGTGAGCGCCTTAATTGACAAGCGCGGTGAGGACTTGGCACGGTACAAGAGGCTTGCTGAAAAGCTAGAAAGCACGGAGGAGGAGCTCGAGCGGACTGATTCGGAACGACTACTGCTCCTAAAGACCATCGAACAGGCGGTCAGGGAGGATGGCTGCTTCATCGCACTTCGCATTCCGATTCTGTCGGTGGCCATTGCCAATGTCGAGCGTGCGCGCATCTATGAGGCGGTTGAAGCTTTGAGCTATGACGTTGAAGCTGCCGAGATCGACCGTGAGCGAGTGATGACGGAACTGTTCGACTTACTGCAACGGACCGTAAACTTCATCACGGCGGATTTGGCCGAGCTACATCCAGGCAGAGACGTGTCCAGCTTTGTTCGTGAGTTCTTTGCTTATTACAATGAGCGGCATGTGGGGCTGATGATGCCGAACGATAATAGGCAGGCTTCCTGATGTTAGTGAATGATAACGTTCAGTTCAAAACGGCAGCAGTACTGTTTGGGGGGATCGGCGGCGAGTCCGCGGGTCTCCTCCAGTCGCAGGTGGAATTCGGCGGTAATCTATATCGTTTCAAACTCCTTTGCTCGATTGACAATGACCCGGTCGCCAATCTCAACCATGATTTAATCACCGGCGAGCAGACGGCGGTCACGATGGATTTGTTCCGGCGATGGCAGTATGAGGCTTGGCATGGGCACGAGCCCCCGGCGGACTGGCAGGAGGTAACGCCACGGGATGTGTGGCTGGCATTCAAGGAGCAGGTACCGTTCTTTCTTTTTCTAAGCCCGCCATGCAAGGGGCTGAGTGGACTTTTGCCGCAGGAACGGTCAGCCAGCGACAAGTACCAGGCTCTCAATTACCTAACCGTGAGTGGCTTGGAGTTGTCTTTGGAGGCATGCGAAGAGTACGGCGGGGCAATACCGGCCGTGATCCAACTCGAAAATGTGCCACGGATCACTTCCCGCGGTAAGCCGCTGCTCAAGCGAATTGAGAAATTGCTGGAGAAGTACGGTTACGAGGTGAGCATCCGAGCAGATCACAATCTCGGGGAGATCGGAGGGCTCGGCCAGCGGCGCGTTCGCTTTCTGCTGATGGCCAGAGACCCGAAACAGATCCCGAACGTGATCTATTATCCAGTGCCGAAGCCCATGCGTTCGATTGGCGACGTGATTGGACCGTTACCTATTCCAGGAGACATTGCGGCCGGCGGTCCGTTGCATAAGTTGCCGCGGCTCCAGTGGAAGACATGGATGCGACTCGCGCTGATCCCTGCCGGCGGGGACTGGCGTGACCTACAGAAAGTGAACTATCAGAATCTCCGAGTTGTGCATGAGCCCCGCGCAGGCGCTTATGGCGTAGCCGGGTGGGAGACGCCATGCGGAGCGGTAACCGGTACGGCTGGCCCAGGACGAAGCAACGGTGTAACGGCGGTCGCAGATCCGCGTCTGCAAATCAACGGAGACGGTAAGACAAACCTTCTGCGTGTGCAGTCAATCAATGAAGCGGCCGATTGCGTGACGGGAGCCGCCGGTCCACACCAAGGCGCTCCGTGTATCAGCGATCCGACAATGCCCGAGCGCTCGGGACGCCATCCGGCGCAGTACCGTATCGTCCGGGCCGACGAGCCTGCGCCGTGCGTTATCGGTACCCGGCTGGGGAGCGGCGCGATCGCCATCGCTGATCCATCAGTTAATACAAAGCTTATGCCTGATAGCTACGGCGTGCAGGATTGGCACGAGAAGTCTAAGACTATCCGTGGTGCTAATCGCATCATGCAGGCAGCTGGTAGCGTCAGCGATCCGCGCCTTTCGGACAAAGCTGGACGGCATTCATGCAAATATCGGGTTCAGGATGCCGCTGAGCCCGCCGCCACCGTAACCGGATGCTCTGACGTTCAGAGCGGTGCCCAACTCATAGCGGATATGCGAGTTAACGGCGCGCCGCGGGCGGGAACGATGGGTGTCCAAGAATGGGAGCAGCCGAGTAAAACCATAATCGGCAGCGCGGATGTCCATGCCGGGACTGCGGCCGTGGCGGATCCGCGACCGGTACCGGCGGACGACGAGCGAGGCGTCTGGATCATCCGGGCTCTCGATGGCACTTGGCACCGTCCACTGACAACGTTCGAGCTCGCCATGCTACAGAGCTTCCCGCAGTTCCTTCCGGACGGACGGCCATTTCAGCTCGAGGGGTGCTCGGATGCGAAGGCACGAGAGTACATCGGTAACGCCGTGCCTCGCGATTCGGCGGAGCAGATGGGTAACGTGATCCTGTTGGCAGCTGCCGAAGCAGAGGCAGGTATAGGATTCGCACTGAGCTGGGACCCGGTTTGGGTGGCGCCGCATGCGGACGAGTTGCCTGCGCTGGTTCATTGAGGGGGGAATGACTTGGATCACGAGAGATCACGTATGAAATTACTTGAGATATCCCGTGCTGGGATGGTGCGTCGACATCTTGAAGCGCTCCTGGACGGATACCGAAACGGCGAATTGACCGTTAACGACATCGTGACATATACGAACATCAAAACGGATCAGTTGGAGCGGTTGGTGAAGGAGTCATGACCATCCCGCGCATCCTGCATTATCCCGGTAGCAAGTGGAGCTTAGCGGACTGGATTATATCACATATGCCACCACATCAGACGTATCTGGAGCCATTTTTTGGCTCCGGTGCGGTTCTCTTCAGTAAGGAGCGCAGCCGGCTGGAGACCGTGAACGATATCGACGGAGACATCGTAAACTTATTTCGGGTCATTCGGGAGCGTCCAGAAGAGCTCGCGAATGCGATTCGATGGACGCCGCACTCCAGGCAGGAGTATTACGAAAGTTATGAGACGGTAGTAGACGACTTGGAGAGAGCTCGACGACTAGTCGTCCGTCTCTGGCAAGGCCGCGGGGGGAAGACGGCTCATCGTACAGGATGGCGCAGCATGATCGAGTGTAATGGCCCACTGCTCGGGAAAGAGTGGCTGTCGTTTCCGAGCAAGATTCACACTGTAGCGGAGAGGCTTAAAGGTGTACAGATTGAATGTCAGCCCGCAATAGAGTTGCTACAGCGATATAAACGACCGGATGTGTTGGTCTACGCGGATCCGCCTTATATGCATGACACGCGTACGACGACCAGCTACCGGCACGAAATGAGCAACCAAGATCATGTTGATCTCATGGAGTTGCTTGACGATCATCCCGGACCGGTCTTGCTGTCTGGTTACGCGCATCCGCTATATGACGAGCGACTCAAGCATTGGCGGCGAGAAACACGTCTTGCGAAAGCAGAAGGCGGTGCATCGCGGGAAGAGGTCCTTTGGATCAATCCGGTAGCCGCGGAGTGGGGGCAGCAAAGGTTGTTCTGAAGAATCGATTCATATTGTGAAGGAGGACGCAGGAATGAAGCGACAATTTTTGCTTGAGCAATGGACTTGTGATTGTGGGTTTGAGTTTTACACAAAAGGGTATCCAAGCGACTTAATCGTATGCCCTGACTGCCAAGAATCCGAAGGGTTGGGGGATGGCAAAACGGTAAAAGCGGAGCAATGGAACGGAGAAGAATTGGAGTAGCTTTTACGCAGTACGACGATAAAGCGAATCGGGAGGTACCCATGGCAAAAATAACGATTCAATATGATGATGGACGTCCGGACGAGGTGCACGACGCAGCGCAGTCATTCTCTTCCATATCCCGCCGAGCGAGAAAACGGAACAGCTCATCATGACAGCGCAATGTTCCAGCGAGTTTCTGCGTCAGTCAATAACCGAGGAGAACGCGCGGGACTATTACAAGCAAGCATTCAAGCAAATGAACCAGAAGAGATTGGGGGAGAAGGAATGAAGGCGATAACCGTTTGGCAGCCGTGGGCGACGCTGCTTGCACTCGGCGAAAAGGAGAACGAGACAAGGAGCCGACGGACAAATCATCGAGGGAAGATCGCGATTCATGCCGGGCTTAAGATCGACCGTGCAGCCTGTGAGCGTGAGCCGATTAAGTCGACGTTGGCCAAGCACGGATACACCGCGGACAACTTGCCGACAGGCGCGATCGTAGGCATAGCTGACCTGGCTGAGTGCTGGGCGGTTGGAGAGGACTACAACAGCGGAGTTGCGGTACTGATCAACGGAGCAGATGGAGCAACGAGAGACGTGTCGCCTAATGAGAGGTCGTTCGGAGATTATTCGTTTGGTCGCCACGCGTATCAAATGAAAGACGTGCAGCGACTAGAGAGACCGATTCCAGCCAAGGGGCAGCAGGGACTCTGGAATTGGAATGGAGATCTCCCATGAAGGAATTAACTAAGAAGCAGGCGGCGGTTCTGGAATGCGTTAAGGCATTCATTCAGCAAAAAGGATATTCACCGACGACGCGGGAACTGGCGGAAGCACTGGGCTACCAAAGCAGTTCGACAGTGCATTCGCTACTAGACAAGCTGGCAGCTAAGGGATACATCAGCAAGGAGGCTTCCGGGCCGAGGACGATTCGGGTCCTGCACATTAACCGGGCAGGTGTTGAGCAGATCGTGGAGCATTGCGGTGATTTGAACCATTACGACACTGAAGAGCACAATCCGCCGGAATGCGTAAACAACCTGAATGAAGAACAGCAAGCTGAAATCGAAGAGTGGGTCGGGGTTATGCTCCGGCACTGTGCACAGATGGCAGTAGATATGTACCTCGACGAATAAAACAATCCCCCACGTATGCCTGGCAGCGGCGTGGGGGACTTCACGGTTTTAAACTCACCATCATTATATCATATCGGGGGATGGTGAGGAGGGATGGCGATGGTATGGCAAACAGAATTATTTCCGACTACGACGGACGCGGAGGTCCAGCGCACGAAATTCCTGCTCGGTAAATATAAGAGTATGAAGTTGTTGATGGCGGACTTCGAAAAATACGGGGATGAGATGCGGCAAACGGCCGTTGACGGGGAGGTTGCCCGCCGCATCGATCAGGAAGACCTACATGCCGACAAGACGGCGAACGCTGCAATTTTGGCAGAGAAGCAGCGCTGGGTATATGAGCAATACCGATTCTACACGCGGCAGCTCCAACGGGCCGCAGCACTGATACAAGACGAGGAAGTGGGGAAGGCGGTCCGGTTCAGATATCTGGAGGGTTACTCGTTCAAGGAGACAGTCCTCTTCTTCCGGAAGGGCGCCAGTGAGAGCACAATCCGGCGGCACATAAAGGACGGGGAGAAGAGCATCGCAAATTCGTTGAAGCTGTTCGGGTTCTTCGAGCAGGACGAGGCGAAATTTTGACCGGAAACTGACCGTAAGATGACTGCATGTTGACAGTCTTCTGACGGTTTTTCCGTGTTATATTAATAGCGTGCCATACGAGGTTGACCGCCTCACTCCTCCGTTGCCGCTCCGAAAGGGGCGGTATTAGGTCTTTCGACATAATCCGACGGATATTCCTATGGATTTCCATTTTATGATGTGGGACAATAGACTCATTCCATGAAAAGGAGAGAGGTTAATGGCAAGGAAGTATATAAGATTCAATTATTTTGAAGTACAATTGGTTGATGCTGCTCAACATGTACGCGCTGAAATTGATGAAGACTATGAGGTTTATGCAGCTGAAAACTGGGATATGGAACAGTTTATTAATTATTTGGATGCACATAAAGAGCATTTTAACACAAATGTAAGTATCGGCGATGAGTATTCTGAAATAGAAAAAGATGCATATATATTTGATCAAACAAGAAGGTTGTATCACTTTCAATTATCAAAATTAAGAGAAACAAACATCCCATCAAAAAAGAAGATGGGAGAGATTAAAGAGAGCATATTGCTAGATCAAGATGAGTATATTGGTGAATTCAATAGCATTGTATATGATATCAGTCTTGGCGCATTAATTATGCAATCAAACTTTTATGGGCTGACTGTCAAACAGGTAGAGCTTGTTCTAACTGAATTACGTTTTAGGTATCTAAATCAAATAGGAAGAAATGAAGAGAATCCTTTAATAGTCAAACTTGCCCCCTTAATTGATCGCGCTAAGATTCAACGAGTGTTGGATGCAGATTATTATAAAAAGATTCGCATCAAAGGTTCCGATTTTATGCTGGATGCAGCTTTGGGTGAAGATAATTTATTATGTGAGGCAAGGGATATGTTGCTTGAAGCCTCTGGTGTTAATATCGATATCACAATCTCTCTTGGGAGATCTGAAAGAACAGCATCTTTGAATAATGACGCAATTAGAGGAGCTTTGGCACCGTTTGTTGGATTAAATCCCGGAGATCGAGTTCCTCAAGTTGAGGTGACTGCATTATATAATGAAGAGTCAGAGGTTGAGACTATTAACCTTATCGAACCTAGGATGACAGATCGAGTACCAGTTGATGTTGAGCCTCGTAGTACTGTTGGACATGAATATTTGTTTCAATCGTTTCTAGAAATGTATAACGATAGAAGAGGAGACGTTAGAAGGGTGATGATTCCAATTCTAGGGGAGTGATGAGATGTGGAAGAAACTCAAAAGTCGTTATGTTGAGAAAAGAGATGGCACTATTGAAAAGATGGAGAAGCTCTGGGAGACACGCAAAATTCTTTTATGTCTTTGTTTAGGTATTATAACCGGAGTTTTGTATTACTTTGGGATATTAAAGAATATCAGATTTGCTATGAGTAATTTAATCACTTTCTCTTCGATTGTTATAGGTGTAAACGGCGTTTTTTTAACCTTATTAATAACATTGCAAGAGAGTCCCGCGTTCGCCAGACTGAAAGAAGTTTTTCCCACTTTTCAAAAAAAGATATTTACAAGTTTAAGAACGCAGATACAGTACGGACTAATTGTCGTGATGCTTTCGATATTAATTTCTATGTTGCCTAATTCACCATCCATTATACTATCTTCTATAGGGGCTTCTTTTTACTTTACTTTCTTTTGGCTTATGACTTTGGGATCCTTTTATTCAGTTAAGTTAATAACAGATATCATAGTTAAGAATTTCAATATTCCTGTTAGAAATCGACGTATGTGATAATATCAAAATATAAATACTTTCTTAAAAAACCAACTCAACCCAAAAAGGAAGCTCGCCTATCGGCAATACTCGCGGCACCATTTCGCGGAGCCGATTCCCGGCTACAGTGTTGAGGACAGCCACAGGCGACACCGTATGAGAGACCTAATTACCCCATAAAGTGAATATCTTTATTGTATGGATAAGGGAAGTCGATGAAATGAATATTCAAATGAATACAGTTCTACTTGACGGGAACGATCTTGATGTATCTTCCGCGGTTGTTCACGTTTACCAGTCTGGATACCTTAAAGTATGGGAAGTACTTGTTAGCTCCGCTAAATCATCGCAGGTGGCTATGGATGCTACTAAGTTTGTTGGACGAGGTTTAGATGGAACTAGGTATTCAGGGGATGTACTAGTATCTTCTCAAATATACAATTCAGACGGAACATGGGATTTAAAGTTGAAAGGATCTGGGCCACTAGCTGGCTATCTATGAGAGCACCTTTAGGTGCTTTTTATTTTGCCCTTTCTATTTCGTTCACTCACTTGACCAGTGTCAGGACATGTCGGATACTGGAAATACATCGAAATATAAGGAGAGGTTTTTTTGAGGAAGAAAACTGAATTTCTTTTTGGAGTGGTAGCCATTGTTTATTGCGCATTGCCGGTGAGTGTATTTGTATTAATGAATCAAAAAAACGCGGAAAATGAAATATATCAGGAGTTTTTCCGAGATTTAACTACAACAAACCTCAGCATTGGAGTATGTTTTGGTGCGATAATTATTGCGGCAGCTGCTATTGGAACACTAAATGGGCTAATAAAAAAAGAGTTATATAGAATTGTAGTATCGTTGATGCTCTTCATCTTACTGTGCAATATCATTCAAATGCTAAATTTTCATGAGGACGATTCTATTAAATATGGTTGTCTCATAGCTGTTTCCTTGTCAAATCTGGTTTTGGTTTATTTAACGTTCTTATTGATCAATTTTTTCAAAAAAATATTATAGGATTATTGTGGTGAACCGATGCTAATTTATAATTTAGTAGAAAAGGATGATTGTTATGCACATCATTACGATTCCGTTATCTCGAATTAGACCGGCCGCCTATAATCCCCGCGTCGATCTGCAACCCGGCGATCCGGAGTACGAAAAGCTTCGGCGCAGCATCGAAACCTTTGGGTACGTGGAGCCCATCATCTGGAACGAGCGGACCGGGAACATGGTCGGCGGCCATCAGCGCTACAAGATACTGCGCGCTCGCGGTGATGTGGAAGCGGCCGTCTCCGTCGTCGACCTGGACGAACAGCAGGAGCGGCTTCTCAACCTAGCGTTGAACAAAGTTTCTGGTCGCTGGGACGAGGAAGCGTTGGCCAGGCTGCTCGAAGAGTTGCAAGCCGGCGGCGTCGATTTGGAACTGAGCGGATTCGAAGCGGAGGAGATTGGCGAGCTGATCGCCACGTTGCCGCATAACATTGAAATCGACGATCCGGTTGTAGAGGATGACTTCGATGTCGGCAGGGCGCTCGAGCAGATCAAGGAGCCCGAGACGCGCCGCGGCGATGTTTGGCAGCTCGGCCGGCACAGGTTGGTGTGCGGCGATGCTACGAATGAAGCAGATGTTGCGCTGCTGATGGATGCCGCCATGGCGGCGTTGGTTGTAACGGATCCACCGTACAACGTGGCCGTCGAGAGCGATTCTGAGCGCCTGGCCGCCGACGGCCGCAGCTCCATATTGAACGACAACATGCCCGCGGAGGATTTCGCGGGCTTTCTTAATGCCGTTTTTCAGCGGTATGCTGGAATCATGGTTCCGACGGCGGCGATCTATGTCTTCCATCCGTCTTCATACCAGCGAGAGTTCGAGGATGCTATGGAGGCAGCCGGCATTGAAGTTCGTTCGCAATGCGTATGGGTGAAGAATGCAGCCTCCTTTGGCTGGTCGCAGTACCGATGGCAGCATGAGCCCGTCTTCTATGCTCACATGAGAGGCAAGTCGCCTGCGTGGTATGGCGATCGAAAGCAATCAACGGTATGGCGTTCTGGATTGCCTGCCGAGGAGCCGGAGCCGTCCACGGTGTGGGAAGTTTCACGCGGCAACGTGAATGCATACGTTCATCCTACACAAAAGCCGTTGCCTTTGCTGGCCATTCCCATCGGCAATAGCAGTCAGCGTGGCGATGTCGTCGTCGACTTCTTCGGCGGTTCCGGATCCACGCTAATGACCAGCGAGCAAATGGACCGGGAATGCCGGCTTCTGGAGCTGGATCCAGTCTTCTGCGACGTGATGAAGGAACGATTCAGGACGGCGACCGGCATCGAGCCAATACTCATCCGGCGCGCTGAAGCAAAATAAAAGGAGAGGCGCGCTAACGCCTCTCCAGCCCGACCAGGAACACCCCGGCCGAGATCGTGCACAGCCGTGGCCACGGTTGAAATACGAAGCACGATCTCATATCCATCATACTGGATGCCGAGGTGTTTCGCAATGAAAAACTCGAACGAGTGTTCGAATGATGATTTACTTCTGCAACATGAGCTTGATGTCGCGCAAGGCATATTGGAGAGCAAGGAGCAGTACCGCAAGATCATCAAGGCGGCCATCGCCCGTTGGGTCAAGGACTTTCAGGAAGGTCGGATAGAGGTTCAGACAGTTGATGATCTGCGGAAGCTGATTGAGCTGGATATTGAGCTGCAGAAGGATGAACTGTGAACTCATTTGTAAGTTTGAGTTTCTAATAACTCGTCAATAACTTGTATGATTATAGTAAATGATGATAATTTTTTATTTGCTCGTCCGATAGTTTTGAGAAGTATAAATATTAATATGAGTATGATTAGTGAAATAGCAAAAATGAATAATGAGGGATTTTCATCTGATGACGGAATGACACTAAATAACGCTATTATCAGAGAAATTAAAATTGCTAATATAGCTGTATAATTTGCTATGGCATTATATAGTGGTAGTTGGCCTTGATAGTGAATTCTAATATCCCTCAATTCTTGCTCAACATCTTCTCCGTTTCTAATTGCACATTGTATGATATATGTTAGGTTTGATCTCACGAAATGTATATGGTCAGGTTTTTTTCTTTTTATCGAGTCTAGATAATTTTCAATAGATTCTATTTTGGAATAAATCATGTTTTGCCTCCTTAGATTTATCTATATATATCGGTCAGTTAAAGTGCAAAATTAAATATTTGGGGGTGGTGGTATGTAAATGGCAAAGGAGCGCAGCCCGAATAGAGACATTGCCAAGCAAATGTGGCTGGGCAGCGGTGGCAAGATGCTGCTTAAGGACATCGCCGCCGTACTCAGCCTTGGGGAAACCCAGATACGAAAGTGGAAGAGCCAGGACAAATGGGCCGCCGATCTCAATAGTAACGTTACCAATGAATCCAATAGTAACGTTACCAAACGAAAGGGAGCGCCGAAGGGTAACAAGAACGCAGTTGGCAACAAGGGCGGCGCTCCTCGAGGCAACCAGAACGCCAAGGGCAACCGTGGCGGACCCGGCGGGCCGCACGGCAATAAGAAGGCGGTCACGACCGGCGAGCATGAGTCTATTTGGTTCGACACACTGGATGAAGATGAGCAGGAGTTGCTGGGGGAGATCGACAAGGATCCGGCTGCGCTTGCTGCCGAATCGATTGCCTTACTATCTATTCGAGAGCGCCGAATGCTACATCGCATCAAGAACCTGACGGAAGGCCTGACAGAAACACAACGGAGGGAACTGCAGCAGCTTCGGACGATCAAGGAAGCAATTCCGGTTCACGATGAACGTACTGGAAAGACGAAGACGGTAGTCAGTACGCGCGACGAATTGGTGGTGGCGGAGATTGAGGAGAAGACCATATCCGCCGTCGAGCGCATTCTCCAGACCGAAGAAGGATTGACTCGCGTTCAGGCTCAGAAGCTTAAGGCGATCAAGCTACTGTATGAGATCTCAAGCCCTGAGCAGCAAGCTCGAGTTGATAAGCTTCGCGGTGAAGCCCGGAAGCTCGGGGTCAATAATGTCAAAGAGCCGCTGCACATCGTTGTCGACTATGGTGATGACGGTAACGAGGGCGAAGAGTCATGAGCACGGCTGTTAAAGTACAGTTCAATAGCCACTTCCGTCGTGTCAACCGGACGAAACGTCGTTACCGCGTACTCCGTGGCAGCGCCGGCTCCGGGAAGTCGGTTAATATCGCTCAGGATTACATCCTGAAGCTCGGTGATCCGAAGTACGCCGGGGCCAACCTGTTGTGTGTCCGGAAGGTCAACGAGACGAACAGAAACAGTACCTACGCGGAGTTAGTCGGCGCCATCAACCGAATATATGGAACGCGCGCCGATGAGTACTGGGAAGTGCTTCGCTCGCCGCTGTCAATCCGGAGCCGAGTAACCGGCAATGAAGTCATCTTCCGCGGCGTCAATCATGCAGACGATCGAGAAAAGTTGAAGTCAATTACTTTTAATCACGGTAAGCTTGTCTGGATATGGGTGGAGGAAGCGACTGAGCTGCAGGAATCTGACGTCGACATTCTCGATGATCGGCTTCGCGGCATCCTGCTGAATCCGAATCTGTATTATCAGATTACGTTCACATTCAATCCGGTCTCGGCCCAGCACTGGATTAAACGAAAGTACTTTGATTACGAGAGCCCGGATGTTTTGGCCCATCATTCGACGTACCGAACGAATAGATTCATCGACCCGGCTTATTATCGCCGGATGGAGCGGCGCCGACTTGAGGATCCGGATGGATACGCCGTGTATGGTCTCGGCGAATGGGGAGAACTCGGTGGCCTGATCTTCAAGAACTTCATCATTCACGATTTCGATACATCTTTCGAGATGTTCGACACAATGCATATCGGGCAAGACTTCGGCTTCAACCATGCGAATGCGATTCTCACCATCGGTGTTAAAGATGGTGAGTTTTTTATTTGCAACGAAATCTACGTGCACGAGATGGACACAGGCCAGATCATTGAGCTAGCCGATCGTAAAAACTTAAGCAAGTACCTGTCCATGTATTGTGACTCGGCGGAGCCGGACCGGATCCAGATGTGGCAAAACGCAGGCTATAACGCGAACGCTGTCGTCAAGGAGCCTGGCAGCGTTCAAGCGCAGATCGATTATCTGAAACAGCGAAAGATTCACATCCATCCGGACTGCTTCAATACGATTAAAGAAATCCAACAGTGGTCATGGCGTAAGGACAAGAAGACGGGCTTGTATCTGGATGAACCAGTCAACTTTATGGATGATGCTATGGCTGCATTGCGGTATGCAGCAGAGCCGCTGCGTCGGCCGGAGTTACAATACAGCAACCAGCGTCCGAACGGCTGGTAGAAAGGAGATGCGCATGACGATCAATTATCTGAAGAAGAAGTTCCCGCCGCCACCCTTCGACAAAGAGACTGCATCAATGCTGTATTATCGCGCACTCTACGATGGCGATCATGCCGATATCTTTCCCCGCGCCAAGTCGGTCGGGGCTGATAAGCGTATGAAGTGGCACCGGAAGAGCCTGCGGGAATGGGAGCAGAAACACGAGACAATTCAGACTAACCATCCTTACATCGTGGCCAACTTCTCTTGCTTGGTCGCAGAGGTGCCGGCGGATCTTATTAACCGTGCGTTGGGCAACGTGTCAGCGGATATTGAGCAGGGCTCAGAGCTTGAATTCGTATCTGCTGTTGTCTCGGCGTCGAAGGTTAACGAGAAGATATGGATGGCTGTAAGCCAGCAGCAGGTAGACGGTGCCATCGCCTATCGAGTGCGCCGGAATGAGCGTGGCCGTGTATGGTTTGAATGGCTGTTTGCCGACCGCTTTCTTCCCCATGATGATGAGCAAGGCGCGGATATAGCTTGGATTGAGGAATGGGGCGAAGAAGGCAGCAAGAAACGATTTTTGCGAGTCGAACGCCAGATGTTAACAGATACTGGACTGCATGTGCAGCAGCTCGCCTTTAAAATGGAGAGCGATACGGTCAATGAGAAGGTCGATGCCCAAGCCTATGGCGAGGAGCACGGCGTGGATGTCCCCGAGGATGTCGAATTGGTTGGTGTGAACGAATTGCTCTGCGGCAGCGTTCCAAACGAGGAAACGCTCGGTAGTCCGCGCGGCCGATCCGCACTCCGTAACGTAGATGTGCTGCAGGAGGAGATCAATTGGACGATCACGCGGGACTCAATCGTCTTCGAGAAGCATGGCAAACCGAAATTGGCTATACCGCGGGCGCTCTGGGACACAGTAGCCGGGCAGAATCAGAAGCATTACGGCCAGCGCTTCGTCCGGAACGCCGATTTAGAAGTAGTCAGCTACGATGAGAAAAACGGTGCCGTGCCAATGTACATCACTTGGGACGCTAAGACACAGCACTCCTTCGATCATGTGACCAGGTTAATTCGATACATGCTTGCCGTCAGCAAGACGTCGCTGCAGGCTGCCGGGCTGGAGGAAGCAAAAGGGGATTCCGGCGTTGCGCTGTTGTACCTCTGGATCCAGTCGGTTATCAAGGCAGAAGCTGTTCAAAGCAAATTCGACGCAGCACTGAAAGCGGCAATCCGGAAGTGCATCATCCTTGAGAATGTTCTCGGGGGACAGAACCTGGAAGTGAAGGATCCGGTCGTTGAATGGGGAGATATGCTTCCGCGGGCCGAGTCGGAGCGTGATCGTGAGGAGATGGAGAAGTATGCCGCTGGTGTGCAATCACTTGAGACGACCGTTCGGCGCATCCATCCGGACTGGTCCGAAAAGGCGATTGAAGACGAAATCAAGAAAATTCAAGACGAGCAGGCAGCCGCGGGAACTCTTAACCCGACATTTGCACAGCCGCCCCGCGTGACGGTGTAGCATGGTGACGCTGGAACAGATTGTCGCGTTATACGTCCGTGCAGATGAACGGCTTCGCGAGTTGGTGCAGTCGCTCGAGGATAGCAGTATCGGCCGGCTGCGTAAAGAAATGCTCCTGCGGCAGATCGAGGAGATCATTGCGGAGCTGACGGCGCAAGCCGGACAGCAGACAGCGGCTCTGATTGGTGACGAATACCGAGCGGGAGCAGCTGCTGCAGTACAACAGATCACCGCTGTAGGAGTAGCCAGAGAAGCCATAGACGATACGTTGAGACCGCTTATCCATCAGCCAGCTGCGCAGTCAATTATGGACGATGCGTTCTATTCCATCCTCGAGGCATCTGACAACATGAGCAGGGACGCCAAACGCCGCATCGAGAATGCAGTTCGCACTGCAAACGAGCGATCGCTGACTGAGGGGATGAGCCGCCGTGAGGCGACGAAACAAGCTGTCGCCGACATCAACAACCGAGGCATCACCGGCATTGTAGCGAAGAACGGAGCGCAGATTCCTGCGGACAAGTACATGGCCGGAGTTGTGCATTACCATCAGCGGAAGGCGCACGTCACTGGAATCGAGAAGATGGTTGTTCAGAACGGGCTCGACCTGGTCTACGTCAATTTTGTCGGCATTACCTGCGAGTTTTGTGCGAAGTACCAGGGGCGTGTTTATTCGATAAGCGGCAACGATCCGCGCTTCCCGAAGCTCGAGTTGCGACCGCCGTACCATTCGCACTGTGTTCATTCCATATCAGCTTGGATTGAGGAGTACGCGCCGGTGGACGAGGTCGAGCGCATGATTACGACGTCGAATCGACCATTTACCGACAACAGGACAGAAGCGAATATTCGGCGATACAACGAGATGCAGCGTGACAAGTCCAGGAAGAACGAGACTCGGAAGCAATGGATGCGATATAAGGCAGTACTGCCGAACGATACGCCTGATCTCCGGCAGTTTGCCAGCATTAAGACAAAGAGCGGACAGGCTTACGCCGATTTGCAGGAACTTTACCGTAAGACGAACGTAATTAACAAGAGAAGAATTTTACCAAAGAACGCTGAAGCGATCCGTTCCTATGGGAAAAATGCTATAATTGTGAGAGATAGCATGTTACAAAATGGACCGGAATGGAAAAATCCTGTTTTGGCGGAATCACACCTTGCTAAACGAATCAAACGCAAGCAGATCCCCACGGGCTGGACACTTGAACGCTATGAGGGTAAGATTAGCGAGCTTGTACGCAGCCCCCAGAGCCAGGTCTATCGATATCATCTTGAGGGATTTGAACAAGATTATTTCGTTTACGGCGACGGTCAGAAATGGGTTGCTATTGTTGGCCAGGACGGTAAGCTGGAAACGTCATTTCCGCACGATGCCCCGGTTAATTATCGGAACTACCTGACTGTAGACAAAGGATATACGTATCTCGGAACTGTGAAGGAGGTGGAAGAGGGTGCAAATTGAAATTGAAGATTACGAGGATGTTGCTACGGGCGAATTGTTGAGCCTGCCGGAGCTACAATTATCGCTACTGAGCAGGGATGCACTCTACACGGCATCGTTAGAGCCGGCAGTTCGCCAGAAAGTAGAGAAATTGGATGAGCAATTGCTCCGCCGTTCCGCCGAGGTCAGGACGTTCCTTTCCTCCTACGGCAGTCCGGATGTTATCTTCTCCGAGCATCCGCCGCAGCGGTGGTGGTGGCATCTCCCACGAATTGCAACCGGCCGTATGCAGGTGAATTTGAAAGAAAGAACGGTGAATTTTGAAGGCAAGACATACACTTATTGAAGCGTCTTCGCACGATATGCGGGGGCGTTTTTGTTTTGAGAAAAGGAGGTTCCCGTGGACGAAGTTCGAGAACGACGCGCTTTGCGACAAGGCAAGGTAACTCCACTAACGTGCACCATGAGTTTGGTTCAGGCTGCTGAGGATGGTCGAATCAAATCCCTTGTAGTTGTTGTGAAACTGACTGATGACACGATTCAAACGGTATGGAGTGATGTACCGAGCCTTGAGGCCCTTGGTCTACTGGAGTGTGGCAAGGATGATGTAATGCAAGTAATAAAGGAGTAGGTCGCTCGAGCGAGCGGCTTTTTCTTTTGTCCAAACCGTGGCATGACGTTAAAAGGCTACTCGAGGATAGTCCACCCGGACTTAAAACAGGAGGTCAATATGTACGAGACAATAGCAAGGCAATATCGACTCCGCTTGAATCTTCAGCTTTTCGCAGGGGATGGCGGAGGCTCTGGCGGCTCCGGTGGAGACGGCGGAGATGGTGGTAACGGCGGTGGCGCCGGTGGCGGGGAGAAGACATTTACCCAGGCCGAAGTAGATGCAATGATGGGTCAACGCTTGCCTCGTGCCGAGAAGGCTGCGCAAAAGGCACTGGCTAAAGAACTGGGCTATGACTCGGTCGAAGCTATGCAGGCAGCGTTGAAGAAGCCGGAAGGTGGCTCCAAGGGCAAGGGTGACGACAGCAAGGGAATCGACCCCGCAGACGTTGAGAAGCTGCTGGACGAACGCCTGAAAGAACGCGAGAAGGAGCAAAACGATAAGACGTTCAAACGCCTTCTTGCGGCCGAGGTTAAGGTTTTCGCGAGTGAACTCGGATTCGCCGATTGGGAAGACGCGCATGCCTTGGCCAATCTGTCTAAGGTCAAGGAAGATGACAAAGGCAATTTGACCGGCGTGAAAGAAGCGCTTGAAGAGCTTCTGAAGAAGAAGCCACACCTGGGAAAGCAAAAACCGGGTGCAGGCGCCTTTGGCGCAAACTTGCCTGGTGGCGGTGGAGGTAGCGACAAAAAAGACCGCCTAGAACGAATGAAGAAGTTGGCACAAGGCGCTGGAACGACGGTGTCGGCAGGCAATGACCCATGGAAACGATAAGGAGAGTGAAATTACATGCGATTGCAACCGAGAAACCGGTTCGAGGTCGACTCGGACTATGAAATTCTCGCATCGCTTGATGTTGTTCGGGAAGTAACGAATGGCATCACGATTGATGCGGCTGCCGTGGATGCTGATAGTGAAGGCAATAAAATCATTAAGAAAGGCATGCCGATGGCTAAGCTTACCGCCTCTGGCAAATACGTGCCTTATGATGCTGCAGGTGAGGACGGCAGTGAAAACCCGACAGTCATCCTCAAACGTACCATCAACGTCAAGGATGGCGATCATGTTGTCGGAGCCTATGAAGTGGCGAAGGTTATTTCGGCTCGAATTCCAGTGACTGTTGACGCCACGTTACGCGGGAAAATGCCACACATTGTATTTGCCTAATTCCCAACCGAGAAAGGAATGACTACCAATGGATGAAGAATTGTTAATGCTCGAAGAAGCGCTGTCTGGCGAGGAATTGTTGACGTATACGAGCAACGTCACTGTGCCGAATGATTACTGGCAAAGCGTGCTTTTCCCACCAGAGCAGACGGACGAACTGACGGTGGATGTTATCAAAGCATCATCCCGTCTGCCTGTCATGGCACAAATCGCTGAGCTCGGCACTGAGACGGCATACGGTTCGCGAGAAGGTGTATCCGGCACGCAAGTTGAGATCCCGAAAATTCAGCGTGGCCGCTGGATGGACGAGAAGCTGATCCGTCTGCTGCTGATGGCTAATCAGAGCGGTGGACTGCGGCGTCAAGAAATTGCATCGATTGTTCGTGAGCAGCTCAATGACGGCAAGTATGCTGTGGATGCCATCCGTGCCCGCCGCGAATGGATTGCAATGCAGGCTGTTGCAATCGGAGCTATTACTTATGCCGAAGGCAACGTGAAGATCAGCGTCGACTATGGTTACGTCAACGATCAGAAGCCGATTCTCACGGGAACGGACAAGTGGGATGATCTTGTAAATTCGACGCCGCTTACTGATATTCAAACATGGTTCCAATACCAAGCGGACCGCGGCGTGCGCCTGACTCGCGCCTTCACGACTCAAAAAATCATCTCGCTGTTGCTTCAAAACAAGTCGGTTCGGCTTGCCTATCATGGAGACCCGTCTGGCAGCGCAAACCCGCCGCAACTCACTAAAGCTCAATTGGACTCCGTTACGGACTCGCTCAGCTTACCTCGTATTGTAGCTTACGACACGCAGGCGCGCACTGAAAACGATGCGCTGACGGGTGGGAAACTCGCATTTACGACAGTCCGAATGGCGCCGCAAGATCGGTTTGTAATGCTGCCTGACGGTCCGCTCGGTAACTATCTGTGGGCAGAGACGACGGAATCCATGGTAGACGGAATCGAAGCCGAATTGACTGGCGACATGGGCATTTATGTGTTCCGCGATCTGGTCAGTAAGCATCCTCTGCGCTTGCGTACGGTTGGCGTCAACTTGGCGTTCCCTGTATTTCCATACGCCGACAGCGTAATGTCGGCTACAGTCATTTAATGAGCGCCCCTCGGGCGCTCTATTCTGTTGAAAGGAGATGATTGCATTGTTTGTGAAATTGACAGCAGTCGTCAAAGTAGCTGGCCAGTGGCAGAAGCCAGGTCAAGCTGTAGAGCTACCGGATGTTGAGGCGCAGCGGCTGATTAGTATTCATGCTGCAGTAGCTTCCGAATCTGAGCCGCCAGACGTACCGCCTATAAACGCCGAGGTAGAAGCTATGCGTGCCGAGCTCATCCGCCTGCAGGAGTTTGAACAGCAGCAGCTCACAGCGGAAGCCAATACTAAAGCTCTGGCCGAGAAGGAAGAAGCGGATCGCAAAGCTGCTGAGGCTGCTGCCGTAAAAGGTAAAAGTAAAGCCGTCGTGAAGGATGATACAGATGGACAGGCAGACGGTAAATGATTGGATTATCGACAACATGCTTGACTCGGAGGCGTGGCTTCGTGCCGGGGAACAGAAGCAATCTGTCGCTGTTAAGCAGGCGGAACGCAAGCTGGCCCACTGGTACCCGGAGACCGAGCTTGTAGTCGCAGTTGTCGCTTATCAATCGGTTTGGGAGCTGCAGGCCTTGGATCCAGCGCTCAAGTATCAGAAGCACAACGTTAAGACGGTAAGTGACAGCGGCGAGTCAGTTACTTACAAGGATGGTGCTCGACCTGATGTCGCGCCAGAAGTACGAGAGCTGCTCGGCCTGACTGCAGACGAATTGGCTGAACAGAATAGTGTAAGCGCAGCATCACTGCAGTATGGTGGTGCGCTTATATGAGTTTGTTTGGCTACCCTGCGATAGTTCGCCACTTTCATTCCGCCATCGATGACTGGGGCCGGCCATTGCAACCGACCGAATCGACCAGGTCTGCTAAGGTCGTTGAGGAGCAACGCTTAATTCGGAATGCCCGCGGCGAGGAAGTGCAGATTGCTTATGCTGTTCATATCGAAGGAGTAGTTTCGCTCGGTTTCAATGATTACTTTCTGTACACCGATCAACTCGGTTCCGAGCTTCGTATCGATGTCGCACATTATGAGATTCGGAAGTTTCTCGGAACCGATGAAGTGAAGAAGGTGATCGTATATGGCAAGGGGAAGAGGCTTTAGCTTCGATCTCGAAGGCATTGAGGTCATGGTCAGTGAGTTTGATCGTTTTGCTGATAAGTTGGATCGGAGTCTTGAGGTAGCAATTGTGAAGCTTGCTCATAAAGTTATCCATGATGCAAAGAGACTGGCTCCACTTGATGAAGGAGACCTCGAGGCTGCTCTGGTTGTTGGAGAAGTAGTGCAAATGATTGGTCGTATGTATGTAGACGTCGGAACCAGTCCTGAGGTCGATCATTATGCCGTTGTGCAACACGAGGGTTTCCGAGTTACCTCTAAAGGGACGCTTGTTGTTTTTGAACCAGGCGAAAAAACGACTAGTAAGGGTTCGTACAATGGTGAACGACCTGGCAAGAAGTTTCTTGAGCGTGCTTTGAAGATGAACGAGAAGCTGATAATTGAAGAATTATTGAAGGCACTGGAGGGATGAAGCATGCTGTCGGAGGACTTGATTAGCTTTCTGGCCTTTTCGGGCTTTAACACTTTCCCAGACGAGGGCTTCATACCTGCTGATATTCCGGATGAAAAGCTACCCGCGTTTTTTGTGTTCAGCACGGGTGGCTTTTCGCCGCATGATTACATCCCGCGGGAAAGCCCGACGTTTCAGGTCATTGTCAAAGGCAAGTCTTATAAGACTTACCCGGCTCACAAAGCGGTAGCTGAAGCCCAGGCTAAGCGACTGATCGATTTCTTGCACAGGAAGAATAATTACACAGCTGGTACAGCCTACATCTGGTCGAGCCAGGCGGTGCAATCCAATCCGATCCCGCTAGGACTCGACGATAACGATAGGCCCATGTATTCGACCAATTTTGTATTTCAAGTGAGAGGAGCAGGATGAATGAGTGATGTAGAAAAAATTTATGCCGGACCGGGTATCTTTATTTGGGGTATCGATGAGGATGGTGAAGAGGAGGTGGATGCGGTAACCATCGATTTGACCCAAGGCGGCATTACGTTTACAACAACAACGACTTACTTCGAGCCAACAACGGACCAGACCGGTACTGCACCAGTGAAATCGATCGCAACTGGAACGACTGGTGCCATAAACTTTGAAACACCGGATATGGATTTCGAAAAAGTCCTTAGGTACAATCCGAATGCTTTAAAGATTGTAGATGGGACGACACCCACGAAGGTGAAGTATCAAGTGACGGGTCTAGCGGGTAAAGAGCTTCCGCGCAAACGCGCAGTCATCATGCCACAAGGTGTAACAGATCCAGATCGATACATTTACATCGAATCGGTTGGTGTCAAGTTTGACATGAATGCTGCTTATGTACTCGACAACAATCGCAGGCTGACGATCTCGGCTATCGCTTACCCAAGTCTTGCAGCCACACCGAAGGGACTGCTCTACACCTGGGGAGATATTACGGCAACAGCATAATGATTGATAGTAGGGGGCTTCGGCTCCCTTTTTATTTAATTTATAAGGGGGAATATTCATGTTTCCGTTTTTGAAGAAAGACCGTGTTCAGCTCGGCCGTAAGCAAATCGAAATCCCAAAGTTGACCCGCGCGCGCCTGAAGAAGCTGACCGAACACATTGGAACCATAGGTGAGTATCTTGTGAAGCTTTTCCTGACCCCTGAAAGTGATCGGGCGGTCTTCATCGTGGCGGCCGCTGACGTTACCATAGATGAAATTTATGAGTTAACCTCCCTGCTGAGTGACTTGCCTATAGAGTACCTGGACGAGCAAGCAAGTTTGGTTGAGTGTACTGAATTCCTGCGGCTCACTTGGGAGAAGAATGACATCAACACAGCGCTGGGAAACGTAAGCGGCCTGATTCCGCCGATGGCGCAGCAGTTCGTACAGAGCATTCTGGCGCGGATGGAACATGCCAAAGGATAACTTGGGATGAGTTCGTCCTGCGCTGCAGCAGCGCTCTCGGCAAAACGCAGTACGAGATCGAGCACGAATATTCCTGGATCGATTTACCGCAGTTGCTGGAGTTGAGCGGGGAGCTGCGTGCGAAGGAAGTGCTCGAGAACATTGAGGTTTCCGTATTCCCGCACATGACTGACTCACAAGCGCGGGAGGCGATCCTTCAGCGCCATCGTGATCGGCTACCGAAGCCGCCGCAGGCACAGCCGAAATCGGCACAGGAACAATATGAAGCGCTCCGTGCGCGTATGATGGGCAGGTGAGAATATGGCCGTACAAATTGGTGAGCTCCGCGCCCGACTTACCGCTGAATCGGCACAAATGAAGCAGGAAGTCCAAGCCGTGAAGAAGGGTATCGTGGATCTTGGAGAAGAAGGGAAACGAACCTCAAAGTCGTTTGACGGAATGAATGCTGCTGTGGCAAAGATTGCTGCCAATACGAACCACTTGAAAGCGATCGAGCAGCAATTGAAGAAGATTGATCCTGCTAAGATGGAGCAGGGCTTCGCCGCCGTCGTTGCAGAACTGCAGAAGATGGGAGCGGAGCAGAAGCAGATCGAGGCCTTGGAACAAGCCTTGGCCGAAATGTCTCAACAGGCGCAAACTGCTGACACCCGCGTCGGGCAGTTAGAAGAGGAATTGAAGCAATTGGGCGCCAGGCGCCCTGACATTGACAAAGTGAACGAGGGCTTAAAGGACACAGACAATGCCGCCGGAAAAGCCGGTCAAGGCGTTCAGGCGCTTGCCGCAGGCATCGCGGGCCTGGGTGCGGGCGCGGCGCTGGCTAAGTTGGTCAGCACTGTACAGACGTTGTCCAACGAGGCAAATCAATTAGCGAGCTCCTACCGGGGGCTGTCGGTTGTGGCCAACAAGTTCAATGTGGATACGGAGGCTTCAGTTGAATTGGCGGACAAGCTTGCGGATCGCTGGGGGCTGAACAAGGCTCTGTTAGCAGACACCGTTAAGACGTACTTGACGATGAACCTTTCGCTCGAGGAGACAGAACGCATCATTACAGCCACAACGGATGCTGCTGCATACAACCGGCAGTCTCATCTATCTTGGGGAGAAGCGATCAAGCAAGTAGCTGAGGGAGTTAAGTCTGGAAACTCTAACTTGACTGATGCTGCAGGCATTACGACCAACCTTTCCGTGATGCAAGACCGATACGCCAAGTCGATTGGGACTACGGCGGCTAAACTGACCGAAGCACAAAAGGTGCAGGCAGCATTTAACGGCATGCTCGAGGAAGGGGCAATCTTCGCTGGCAATGCGGACGATACCATGACCGGCTTTACTGGTACGCAAGCTTCTTTCCAATCGACGCTGCAGGAGGCACGGGTGGAACTGGGCGAGGCGTTCATTCCGGCTCTGGAGCGAATCTTGGAGTTACTGACTCCAATGATTAAGGGATTCACGACTTGGACATCAGAAAATAATGAAATGGTCGCAGGACTCATCGCTGCCGTTGCGGCTGTGCTTGCTCTCACTGCAGTTGTTGGTGCGTTGATAGCAGCTTTCGTGGCACTTAATGCGGTTATGGGCCCAATAGGGTGGGTTATTTTAGGGATTAGCGCTCTTACAGTTGGAGTGACAGCATACGCCGCCGCTGCAGACGCCGCGGCTACTTCCCAAGAGAATTTCAATGAGCTTCTGGAAAAATCACCTTTGAGCCGTAACGCCTCCGAAGTAAAGGAGATGCAATCAAAGATTGAGTCTCTGAACGAAATCCTTAATAAGCGTAATGCGATCATGCGTGAGTATGAACAGCGCATGAAAGACGCCGAACAAGGACGCGGTAGCATTGAGAACACACATGCCATTTTTGATTTAGCTGACGCAATAAAGTCGTTAGACAAAGAGTTGAAAGGCATGGGTTACTCGGCGGAAGAAGCCGAGCAAGCGGTTAAGGACATGACGAGTGCTGTCAGCCAATCCATTCCGGCATTGCTCGAGCTTAACCGTTCCGAGCGTACTGAACTACAGACGAAAGTCGCCAAAATCAAGGCCACTAAGGAGCTTCGAGAGAAATATGATGAACTCTCATCGGCTGAAAAATTAAGCGCTGAAAGGTCTGCTGAGTTGAAGGATGTCGTCAATAAACTTGCGAAGGAATATCCTCAGCTCAATAAGTACATTGATGATTCTCACAGAATCCACGAGGATGGAATACTGGTCCTGGACAATGCTATTGGCGCCGAAGAACGATACTATGGCAGGAAAGCTGAGTTGCTTGCCGCCGACTTAAAAGTGATGCTTGAGAATGCGAAGGCTGAAAAAGCAATCATTGACGCTCGCATCGCTAGTCTGGACGAGTTTACTAAGAAAGCGCAGAAAGCGCCTGACAATTTGCCTCCAGCTGCTCGTATGGCCGCCCGGACGTCGGCTCGGCTTGCTGATGAAGAAGCGGAGTTGGCGCGGGAATCATCAGATGCTTATGCACTGGCAATTGCACAGATTGAAGGCGCAATCGCTGGTTCTGATATCAATAATCGAGGCAAAGGTTCGAATGGTTTGCCAATAGTAGAAGAGGAAAAGAAGAGCGGAACTAAGCTTAAAACAAAAGCCGAGCTCGAGCGCGAGGCTCTACAGGAATCTTTGAAACTACTGGAGTACAAGCGGAACATGGATTTCCTAACCGAACAGCAGGAAGTCGATTCACTCGAGCGGCTCCGGAAGAAGTATCAGCACAACGCTGACATCCGAATGGAACTCGAAGTCAGGATCCACCAGCTTAAGAAACAGATGGGCGCTGACGAGGAGAAACGCCGGGAAGAGGAAACTAAGAAAACGGAACAGGCTGCGCGGGAACGTTTTGAACACTCGTCGAATTGGATCCTGCAGGAGGAGCGCCGGATGGTGCTAGCTGGCGAGTCGGAGGAGGTAATCTCCAAAATGAAGTTGGAGGCCTGGACTCGCGTCCGTAGTCGGTACGCTAAGGACAACGATTACTATAAGCAGGCGGACACCCAACTGTATAATCTCCGCGTTGAGCTGATTCGGAAGACGGAGAAGGCTCAGCAGGAGGCTGCGCGAGAGCAAGAGACACTGACGAAGGAGGCGGTCAAGTCCGCACTTGATGCGATCGACAAGGCCAAGCGGGCAGAGCTGGCTGCTCTTGATGATCGAAGGAAGGCGATTGAAGCTTTTTACGATGATCAAGCGGAAGCTATTGACGATTCGGAACGATTGAAAGAGCGAAACGAGCTCGTCGCCGAAATGGAGAAATACCGATTCGCGACATCCGAGCGTGGGCAGAAGACTTTTCTGGAGCTGCAAGAAAAGCTTCGGCAAATGGATGTCGAGCAGCAGAAGCGCAATCTGGACAAGTCGCGAGAGCAAGAGCTTGCTGCGCTCGATCGCCAAAAGCAAGACATCGAGACGTTCTATGATGAGTTGCGTACGGCTACAGAGGATCTGACCGGTGACCTTACTTCCTTGTACAAGTTGGCCGATGATGAGCGATTGAAGTCATTTAGACAAACAAACGAATTGATCAAACAAGAGATGGCCGCGCTGCAGCAGATGCTCTCCTCGTATCAATCATCTATTGCCGTTCCGCCTTCAAGTGGCGGCGGAGGCTCTTCTGGTATTGATGCTTCTAAAATCGCTCAGATGCAAGCCAATAGTGCCGCCTGGCATTCAGCAGACGCTGCCGGCAAGAAGCAGCTTTCAGAAGCAAATAAAGCAATTGGTTCGAGCATGGGAGCGAATTACAACAGCGCAGAGGGACGCTGGTATAAAAACGGAGTGCCAATCTATCATGTAGGCGGGGTCGCGGGAGAAATGAATTTCCGATCTCCGGAGATGCTGATGCCTGATGAGATAAATGCGATTCTTCGGCGAGGAGAGACGGTGATGACGCCGGAGCAGGTAGATAGTCTCGTTGCTGCAGCATCTGGACAGTCCACTGGACGCACCGTAATGCATAATTATTACGGACCGTTCATCGAAAATAGCGGCGATGTGCATCTGGAGGACGACACAGATATTGAGAGCTATTACCGTGAGCAGGAGCATCTTGTGAGACAGATGATAGCGAGGGGAGAGAGAGCGGATGGATAACGGCGGGGCTACTTTTGGCGGTGTCTCTTTTGCATCTCTCGGCTTGTTGCTAACCAGGGCGAATATTCCCTTGCTTCCGGAGACGATCCAAACGGAGGAAGAACTGGAGGGGCTTGACGGCACTGTAGACGTGGAGACACGCTACGGCCCGCGGCTAATCGAGCTTGAGGTATCGCTGATCACTGAAGACGAGGCTTCTTATCAGATCGCACTGCAGCAGATGGCTAAGGTGTTCAATGCCCGAGCTGGTGTGAGACCACTCATCCTCGATCGGATGACGGGCAAGCGTTGGATGTGCAAATATAACGGTCGGATCCCGATTGATAAGATCGCGTCTCTAGGTGAATTCACGCTACCGTTTAAGGCGTTCTTTCCGTTCAGTGAGAGCGTAACCGATAGTATGACGCAGTTGGAGTACGGCCTGGGATACTCCTATGGAATGGGACTGAGGTACGAAACGCCGCCGGCTTTCTCTGTTACCACGTCTCCTACGCTGCGGACGCTCTACCACGCCGGTACGCACGAGACATATCCAGTCATTCGCCTTGTCGGCGCAGGATCAAACATCACGGTATCCAACACGACGACCGGCGAGACGCTGACGCTTAATTTGAATATGGTTGCTGGTGACGTGCTGGAGATTAATTGCGCGCCTCTCGAGCAGACAATCCAAAAGAATGGCTCCAGCGCGTTGAGTGGTGTGAACGGTACCTTCCCTCGCCTTGTCGAAGGTGACAACAACATATCTATATCCGGGGCCGGGCTCAACATGACGGTCTCTTTTATTTTCCGTCACACATACCTCTACTAAGAAAGGAGCGCGCATATGAGCAGATTTGAAGTCATTGGTCCAGAACTTGATACGGCTAACCTGGCCAAACATAACCGCAACCTCGACCGTGCTGATTCTGATCTAGCATCACTACAGACTCAAATTAGCGCTGAACAGAAAGCGCGTATAGCCGCGGTTAATGAGCATATTCAGGCGATAGCTGCACATGCAGCAAGCGCAATCACTTTGTCGGCCGTAGCTGGTATGTCCGCATCTACGGTGCAAGCGGCAATCGCAGAGCTCCGTACCATCCTCACCACGATAATTGCCGGGCCTGCTCCATCCGCTGCCGAGATCCAGGCTGCCCGTGTTGGCGCGGATAACGTCGCCCGCGCTTCTCTCGACATCCTGATCAAGGAGATCCACGCTAAGCAGCTCGCTGCCCAGGAGCAGAAGGTAACGATCAAGCGTGGGGCTAACGTCATTAACACGTCCCAAGCGAGTGGGGCGACGGTGCAGGTTAAGGGACGAACGCTGGTCAATATACTTGGCAAGGACGGTAATTTCGAGTCAGATTCGAATTCGGACGGTATCGCTAACGGATGGTCGGCGACGGGAGCCGATGTAACTATGCCAACGCTCGAGACTACAGGTGCCGAGATCGGAACGAGATTCCAACGGTGGACTTCCGCAAATAGTGGTAATGGGCTAACTCGTGTAATTAAAACAGAAGTCGGTAAAAACTATATTGCAATTTGCCGCACTAAGTCTAACATCGCATCGCCTAATGGAACGCACCTTCGTATCTATAAAGGGGCGACTGTAGCTTATACGTCCTCGGTGGGCGTCGGCTCGGCGTGGGCTACGTTGTACGTAAAGTTCGTTGCGGACGGTACCGAAGATAGTATCCGACTATGCGGTAGTGGCGCCGGTGGCATGCTCGATTTTGATGGTGTTCGCCTTTACGAAGTCTCCGCAGCAGACTACGCCGCCATCGGTACTACGATAACAGGCGATGCGATTGACGCTTATCTGCCGTACCTGGACGGAGTGCAACATCTTCAGGGCGTGAGCGTTCGGAAGAAGGGGAAGAACCTGTTGCCGCCGTTTACACAATGGACGCTACATGCGAACGCAGAAATTCTTGCGCCATATGAGTTGAAGCTGACGGCTACAGCGGCAGACCAAAAGTCGACAATTGAAATACCATTGCTTCCTTCTACTACTTACAAAATTACATTTAACGCAAATGGCAGGGTGTGGACTCGGCTATATAACTCTAACAGGACCGCTTTCTCAAACAGCAAACAGGCAACCTCGGGAGACACTATTACAACCGATGCGACATATTACGTATTGCAAGTAGAGTTGAGTTCACTTAGCGTCGGGACATTCACATTCACGAACCCACAACTCGAACTAGGCTCCGTAGCAACACCGTTCGAACCTCGCGTCGACCAATACACTAACGTTCCAATCAAGCTCGCCAGCAACGTCGACCGGACGATTGCGGACAGTTACGATAGCGCGACGGGGCAGGTGCTTAGGCGGTGGAAGACTGATGTGAAGTTAGACGGCGCGCTCGGATGGACACATTCTGCGGACTTCACCGGATTCAAGCGGCTTGCCTTAAGCTTAGCGGGCGGTATCGCAAATTCTGCGTCAATCGCTAAGTATAACGGGGCAATTTACGAGCTGGTAATTAGCGGAGGGACTCCGACAAAAGGCGATCAGCAGACGTATAACGGATCTACACTGTACGTCACGGTATCGGACGCGGATAGCGGATGGACTGACGCTCTGAACCCGAACACCAACGCTGTAAAAGCGCTCATGAACGGTTGGAAGGCGAATGGTAACAACGGCACCGTATACAACTCGTGGGTATCGATTATCGAAGGGAATGCTCCTACGACCAATACGGAAGCATTCGTCGCTGCGAATAAAGCGCCGGGCTGGGACGCGTGGGCTGCACTCGATTACGTATTCGCAACGCCTGTTGTCGAGCAATTAGAGGGCGATCTCGGCGGTCTTTCGTTGGATGCTGGCGGTAACGCGGTCGAACTGGTGGAAGGTGTTGTTGTGCGAGAACGCATTACACCGACGCTATTCAGCGGTCAGTATTATATTAACCGCATATCCGCAACAGGCAGTACACTGCTCCGCCGAGCTGATAAAATACTTGCAATATATAAGGGATCGGATAGAGAGCCGATTACGTCGGACATTAACACGGGATGGCTATTCGGTACGTCGGATGCTTACGGCAATGAGAGATACACAACTGCTACGGCACGTATTGACCCAGACGCCGAATATTACGTCGACTACATCGTCCTGGACAAGTACGCCTATACTTCAAACGCAGTTGACGCAACCATAACGTACGACTCGACACAAGGAAGTGTTATTGCGCAAAACGTGCAAGACATCGCAGCGATCAAAACGCATGACGGCGTGCAGGACTGGATACTCGCACAACATACGGCGCGGCTGCTTGCACTGGAGGAGGCTTAGTATGGACCCGAAACTGCAAAGTGCTATCGAGTATTTGGAGAGCAAAGGCATAAAGGTGGAGCCTCAAAAGAGCGTGTTTCAAAATAATACGGAGATGGCCGTCATGCTGCTCACGTTTATGATGGCCGAGGTTGATTATTTGCGGGCGCGTGTCGAGGCGCTGGAAGGAGGCGGTGGGAATGCTTAACGAGGTGTTTCTTGGCATGTATCGAACGGCGGTACAATCCGGGCGGTTGCCGATCGTGTTTGTACCGGAACCTTACCGTTCGGCTCTGTTTACGGAAATGACTCCTCCGGAAGAGCCGGTGAGCGAGCCTGAAGGCGGCGAGGTTGAATGACGAATTGCTTAGAACTGTGGGATGAATCGGGGCGGTTGGCATATTTGCCGGCCGCTTCTTCCGTGCGTGTGAGAGAAGTCCTGAACGGCGAATACTTCCTATCATTCCGCTACACAAGGATGCGAGGCGACGAAGAACGCTACAATCTGCTTGAGCTCGGGAACGAAATTCGGTTCCCATCTGGCATCGAAGAAGGACAACGCTTTACGATCCGAAAAGCAGAGGAGCAGAACTCGCCGAAGGTATACATGCAGGTAGAGGCACACCATGTTTTCTTTAATCTCGGTCGGTTGCATCATGATGATTTCATAGACTTCGCTGCGGCACAAACACCAGCGGCTCTCTTGACGCAACTCTTCACAGGCACACCATTCTCATTCATAGTCTCGGGGAGCTTCCTGCCTCAAGATATATTTGAATGGGGTGAAAACAATAAGCTGGCGCTGCTACATGAGCTTCGTGAGGTTTTCAGTGCGGAGCTCTCTTTTAATAACTACACAGTCACCTTCACGAATCGGAAGGGCGGCGAGTCCGGACAGCTTATCCGGTATCGGAAGAACGAAAAGAGCATTCGGCGCACGGTACATGACAATGATAGGATTACTCGCTTGTTTGGCTATGGTAAGGATGGCCTCACAATCGAAGGGCTTGCCGGGCGAACGGAAAAGTATATTGATTCCTCATACTACGAGCCAGCTCGACCGTTTGAGGGCAAGATGACATGGCCGGAGATTGACAATAAAGCTCAACTCTTGACGGCGATGCAACAATACTTGGCGGCAACTGAGCTGCCGCGCGAAAGTTACGAAGTCGAGACACTTAAGATACAAGGCGTCGGAGTCGGGGATAACGTCACTGTCATTAATGAAAAGCTTGGCTACAACCTGTCAGCCCGCGTATACGAACACGAGCGCTACCCATTTGATAACCGGCAGAGACCACATTTTGTACTGGGTAACTTCAGGGATCGCTACATTTCGGATTATTTGCTGCAGTACCGGAGGAAACAGCGGGAGTACCAGGCTATTGTTGATCGCCGCACGGCGGAGCTCGAGCAGCAGCAAGGGGAGCTGGCGCAGGCACAAGAAGATTTTGAGGAGTACGTCGACACATCATTTGCAGACGGCTTAATTAGCGAGGCTGAGCAAAAGGCGATTGCCGAGCACAAACTTTCTCTCGCTAAAGAAAAAGCTGATGTCGACGCGGAGTATGCCAAGATTTACAACAGCCTGTACTTGGTCAATACGACGCTTAAGGCGGCGCTGCAGACGGCAAAGACCAACTATGATGCGTCGTATACAGCACTGATTGCGTCCATCGATGCGGCTATTTCTGACTCAGGTATCACGCCTGCAGAACGGGCAGACGTTAATGCCAAGTTTGCGGATCTCTCGACTAAACTTGCCATACTACGACAGGCCTTCGAGGATTCTTGGGGTTCGATCACGCAGACGGGATTGGACGCCATTGCCGGTAAGGGGATCCATTCGGGTGGAATTATTCGACTTGAGAATCGAACGCACAATGTCATTAAGACTTTATTGACAACCGCATATACAGGCGGATCCTCCACAATAAATGTTGCTTCAACGGCTGACTTCCCGGCGTCAGGGAAGGCTTACATCAACGATTCGCTCTCTCCAGGAACCTTAGGGTTAATTTGGGAATTTAATTACACGGGGAAAACGGCTACCTCGTTTACAGGTGTGACGGGAGTATCGTTCAACTACCTCAGCTCTGGATCGGTATTTCTTTGGACAAGACCCGTTGCAGATGTAGTAGTTTCTGCTGTCGAGGTTGTTATGCCTGATGGCTCATACAAATTAATCCCCGAGACGCGGTTTAACACGCAAACGCTCGGTGCTGGCGCCGGTGACATTGACGGGTTGGAATTTCGTTATCTCTATATTAACTCATCTGGAGTCGTTCAGTATGCCAGCGCGGGAACAGCCGGCGGCGAGATAACGTATCCTCCAAACCCACCCGCTGGGGGTGTCCGATTAGGCTTTATGGTCGTGGGCTATGGCAGGGAGGATCCGGACGGTACAATACGAGTCTTGAAAGAAGTTGATGCAAACGGCTACCCAGTGTTTAAGGAGAGGATCTACCATGACATTAGATACCGCGATGAAAGATCCGTCCGAGCTGACGGCAGCGATGTTGCATTCGGCGGAACGCCTTATGGAGCACAATCATTGGCCGTATCGTGCGGACCGAAAACGTACCAAACATACTATGTACCGGTGGGGAAGGGGCGGCGGAGTTTAAACCTATCACTTACGTTGGATGACGGCAGTGGCTACGACAATTACAATTACGGGGCTCAGCTCACGGTAGGTCGAAAGGCGGCAAACAATGCGGACGGCAAGGGGCGGTCGCTCTGGGCGACGTACACCGACGCAGACAATGTCAGGGGGCACGTGAGTGGGCAAAGGAACACATCTCCATACGGCGTGCATGTGCTTTCGCCGCGCGTTTGGGGCCGGTCTTACACGATGCTGTATGATGCCGATCTCATGCCCGACCCGACGGACGGCAGCGCTATTGCTCTTAAGCTGACGTTTTACAATTATCACAACAGCACAACTGAATCATTCAATTTAAAACTAAATTGGCATGCACTTTAGGCTCCGCTCAAGCGGAGTTATTTTATTGGGGAGGTGTTGCGGTGGATATGGAGACTATCTTTACCTTGATCGCTGTCGCAGGCACGTTAAGCGGGATTGGGCTTGGATGGGCCGGTAAGTCAAGATCCAGCAGGCATGATGCAGCTTCCGACGCGACAAAGGACGCCGAACTGCGGACTAATATGGAATACATCAAGCGTGGTATCGATGATGTGCGTGTCGAGCAAAAGGTTCAAGGACAGCGCTTTGATCAATTGTCTGAGCGTGTAACGAGGGTCGAGGAAAGCACAAAATCAGCGCACCGACGCATTGATCGCGTCGAGACGAAGGGAGAATGATTTTAATGACAAAGCCCTGGATTAAAGCTGCAACCATAAGAGCGGTTAAAACCGCAGCACAAACGGCAATTGCATCAATTGGAGCAACAACGGTATTTAATCAGGTGGACTGGCGCATTGTTGGGGGCACGGTGCTACTGGCTACCGTCTCGAGCTTTTTGACGTCATTGGCCGGTCTGCCGGAGGTTGATGCAGATGATCGCCCATAAGCGAATACGGATCCGATCCGGAAAAGTCGAAGAGGGGCCGCTGACGTATCCTCGCAGCGGCCAGTACAGCAAGTCAGAGGGTTGGACAGATATTCGTGCCGTCGATGTACCGGCAGCAGCTGTTCTACGAGTGGAACTTGTAACGGGTAAAGGTAAGACAGTTTCTAAGATTCTGGCCGACATGGTCAAGCAGCATGGCGGCAACTGGATCTGCTTCAACGCCAGTTACTTCAACGACGCAAACGGCGCACTCCTCGGCCTGACGTACCAGGACGGCAAAGCAATATATCCGGACGTATCGGGCAAGACGGAGGACCGCCCACACCTGTATTACAAGAATGGACAATTTGGCATCGGACGACTCTCAAGTCCAGTGAGCGTAAAGATGGCTGTGTGCGGCGTTCCGACGCTCTCCAAGGCTGGCAAAGCAATCGACCCGCCGCCAACTGCTGAGAAAACACCGTCGGACGTGCTTGGTGACAACCCGCGCATGATCGCGGGGATCAAGCCTGACGGCACGCTCGGCCTAATCGTCGTTGACGGCCGCGGCCCGTACGACAAGGGACTGACGACCAAAGAGGCGAGCATCATGGCGGTGCATTTCGGGTATCCGGAGTCCGTCAATCTGGACGGCGGAGGATCTGCGACGCTGGCTACAAATAATCGCTTGCTGCTCGATGCGCTGGAGATCGACAAGGCGAACGGCAAACGGACGTATCATGTGGCGGATATGAGCGCCAATTACGACGATCGGGAGACGCATCATGCGGTCTGTATTCAGTTCGATCCGGACAAGCTTCTGCCGGATTACATCATCGACCATATCCCGACCAGCACGCTGCACAACAGGCGTCCAGGTCACAAGCTTGAGGCGACGACGATTACATTTCATAATGTGGGCAACCCGACCAGTACGGCCCGAAACGAGCGCAACTGGCTCACCAATCCAAATAATGACGTGACGGCGAGCTATAACATCGTCTTGGATGATAAGATGACGATTGAGTGCATCCCGCTGAACGAGTCCGCTTGGGCTGCTGGAGATGGCGCCAATGGGCCCGGCAACCGAACATCGATTCACGTCGAGATATGCGAGAGTGGCAATTACGCCAGGACGCTTGAGCGAGCCGTCGATTTAGCGGTCAAGATGCTCAAAGAACGGAATTGGGGCGTGGACCGACTTCGCCGACATTGGGACTGGCCACGACCATCTGATGGCTATCGTAAGATATGCCCGCGCCTGATGTACGACGGTGGCACTTGGGCAGGCTGGATTGATTTTAAGGCACGAATTTCCGCAGCACTCAATCCACCGATCGTAACGCCGGATCCGGAGCAACCCACCAAGCCCGTCGATGATGTAACCGGACATTGGGCACAAGATGCGCTCCGTGAAGCGATTAAGGACGGTGTGCTTGCTGGGTACCCTGATGGCACTATCCGCCCGGACGAGCCCCTGACGCGGGCGCAGTATGCTGTGATACTGTCAAGGGGAAAACGCTAAGGCTAATTATCCTGACCTCGACAAAGCCCGCCGACCGTAACTGGTTAGCGGGCTTTTTCTAGTTTCCTGGTGTTTTAAGTACCCTAAATTAGTTTATGAATATAATATCTAGAAATTATTATCACCCTCAAAGAAGGATAATCTTTCCTTTTGTCGAATCTATGCATAAAAAGACAAAAGGGTGTATTTTACATGACTGCTGAGATTGCTGTTCTAAATCGATCTGGAGTTGCGCTTGCTGCAGATTCTGCTGTTACAGTGGGATCTAATAAAATCTTTAATTCTGCAGATAAACTTTTTGCTCTCAACAAGCACTCGATTGGCATCATGATTTACGGAAATGCAAATTTAATGAATGTACCTTGGGAAACTGTAATAAGTATGTTCAGAAAGAAACTTCCCGATGTCCCTTTTTCTCGATTCACCGATTATTGCGATAGCTTCATTGGATATTTAACTGAAGAGCAACGCTTTACATCAAAGGAAGCTGAGAAAGGTCAAATTGGGTTTATATTTTCCCAATGGCTAGAAAAGTTTCTGAAGAAACTCAATCAATTTATCCATAATAATTATCAACATGAACCTGATGAAGATGAAATCAGAAAAATTATGAACGCGAGTCTAGTTGACACTTGGAATCAGTTGAATGAAATTCATTATTCTGGTGAATTCGATGAAACTTTTTACCCTTGGTTCGAAGAGGAATATGGGGAATTTATTCAAGAAATTTTTGAGGAAAATGTTAACTTCGAATTGAACGAAGATATAATTAATACACTCGTTATAATTGCAGCATCGCTTGTTTGTAGGAATACGTTAGATGATAACGAATCAGGAGTTGTAATCGCCGGATTCGGTGAAGATGATATTTACCCAACGTTATCGGGTTATCGAATTGGCGGTATATTTAATGGCAAGTTAAAGCAATTGCTGTTGGAAAATTCGAAAATCGACGATCGCAACAGTGCTCAAATCGTTCCCTTTGCTCAACAAGAGATGGTTCATTCTTTTTTATCTGGAATCGATCCTAAAATTGAAGATGAAATTCAAAGATTTTTACAAGCGACAGTAAGTGTCTACCCAGATTTTATTGAAACTTTAGACATAAATGTCGATATAGAATCTAAGGCTAAAATTGAGGACAAAGGGCGGGAATTGTCCAATGAATTTGAAAATGAGTTGAAAAAGTTTAAACGAAAGCAGTTTATTAATCCTGTCATCCAAACAGTAGCATCATTCCCTAAAGAGGAATTATCGTCAATGGCAGAGGCTCTTGTTAATCTTACATCAATTAAAAGAAAAGTGACAAATCAAGCGGAAACTGTTGGCGGCCCAATTGATGTTGCGGTAATTTCAAAAAGTGACGGTTTTATTTGGGTAAAGAGGAAACAATATTACCAAACTGAATTAAATAGCTGAAGGAGTTGATGGTATGAATGCAGCAAGAGTTTTTACAACTTCAGAAAAAAATCACGGTTTTTTCAACTTGCCTCCAGAGAATATGGCAAAGAACAAGTTTTTGAAAAAGAAGGAAATCGAAAAATCTTTATCTGATCGGATATTGGAGAAGGTGTTTAAAAACACAGTTGAAGAGAGCCTAAAGAATCCCCCTAAAGATGATGATAAATAGAACAAAGCCCGCTATCCATTAGGACGGCGGGCTTTGTATTTAAATCTCTGAGAATGTGTTGGATTTATAAATTTCTCCAGTTGATTCATCTTGGTAATTAAAAGTGATACTCAACTCTTCGGGATCAACGCCATTATAAGCATGATATAGTGCAATCATATAGGCAATTTCCGCCGTTTCTAGCTCATCAGTTATTCCCATTACATTGTTTCTATTCACGATAAATGTAAATTCGAAGTAAGTATCATCATATAAAACATCTTTTATTGGAGGGTGCAAACCACCTTTATAATCACCTATCTGAATTTGTAGAATTTCAGCCATCGTCTGCATAAGTTCTTCATGCTTTTCTTCAGACATTTTGTAGGTAAGTGAACCGTCATCGTTTTTCGCCACCTTTATTCCGTCATCCTTCGCAAGAGAAAAGAGTTGTTCAACGTCTAGGCCGAGAGTAAAACGAGCAGGTATATTAACTTGTTTTGAATTATTTTCGAAAGCAGGAATATTTGAGCATGCAGATATAAGTAATGTAATTACAGTAATTAGAGAAAGTATTAATATCGTTTTTTTCAAATGATCAGCTCCTAAATTATTTTTCGCAGCCCACACCATCGCCATCCCGATCAAGGTGTTTGGCGTAGCCGGGATCTCCTACATAAATTGGGTCAGCTCCGGCTGCGCGAACAGCTGTGCAATTCTTGTAATACACATCTGCAACTGGTTCTCTAGTGGGAATAGTAGTGGGCTCGGCTGTAGGTTTTACTGTAGGTTTCGCAGTTGGCTTAGCGGTTGGGGCTTTTGCTGGCTCATTTGAAATTATAGGAGCCTCTGTCGTTTCCGCAGTGACATTATGAACAGGAAATAGGTTTTTAGGCTTTTCCACGATGAATAGAATCTTTGCACCGTCCGGATAGTCTTCCAGTTGATTACCTACCCAACTGCCTGCGCCACGATTGTCGCTCGAATCGATGTATGCGACACTCGCTCCTTTCCCGCCTTCTTCACACATGGCCATCGGCCATTCGTCTCGATCGTAGCCATCTTTCGTGTCGATTCCGGTGAGTGACTCCTTCCTGTTTTGCTCAGCGCCGTCTCGATCTATCGTACATACATCGGTATACCCCTGCTCGATAGCACCAAGGATATGTAGAGCCGTTTCCGGATATTTATCACTCGGAAAGATGAGTTCATAATCGTACTCGTTATGCTCCGTCTGTACTTCAGGATTGCTCGAAGCTTTATCAGTTGCAGTCGCTGCTGTAGGAGTACTTGTTGGTGGAGTTGCGGTTGTTGTTGCAACGGTACTTACGGTTGGTGAGGGGCTTACCGTTTGACTAGCTGGCAGATCTTCTACTACAACTCCGCACCCGACTAGAATTAGTGTGAGACATAGCAGAAGTGAAAAGGCTTTACGCATATAATCTTCCTTCCATTTAATATACAATAAGCTTACAACAATTCTCGCTTTTTGGCGATATGTGGTAGTGGGTAATCCGAAAGAATTATGGATTTTTATGCAGGACTAGTCCCAATAGACTATCATCAGTTATAATAGGTGGTAATTATTAACTGAGGGGATTTGTGGAAATGGCGAGAAGACGACGGAAAGAACAAGTAGATCCTGCTCAAGCTTTGACTGGTATGTTAATGCTGGGAGCGTTTTTTGGAATGTACAAGCTAACAAACTCCTTCGTAGGCGGCTCGATAGCGGCTGGCTGTGTACTTGGAGCGTATATTTCAATCGTGATGATCGTTAACCAAAAGCATACCGAACGTCTTAAACGGTCCGGAATAGCAGATATAGACAAGATGGATGGACGCACATTTGAGCTGTACTTAGGGCATCTATTTCGCTCTCACGGTTATGAAACGGAAGTGACTCAAGCGGCTGGTGATTATGGCGCAGATCTGGTTATTAAAAAAGGTGGGCAAAAGATCGTAGTCCAGGCAAAACGCTATAGTAAGAACGTCGGATTGAAAGCTGTGCAGGAAGCGCATACAGCGATGAATCATTATGGAGCTTCTGAAGCATGGGTTGTGACGAATAGAGATTACACCGAACAAGCCTACACACTAGCAAAGTCTAATGGTGTGCGGCTAATCAAGAGAGAGCAGCTCATAGAGATGATCTTAGCGGTTAACCCGGGTCAGTCATCTGGAAGCAAGACTACTGCAAAGGATGATCAGGTATCAACCTCTGCAGTGCCGGTAGCTGCTGCTGATGAAGAACCGGATGATCTCGAATGCCCGAAGTGTGGGTATTTATTGGTCAAACGAAATGGAAAGCGCGGTGAATTTTATGGCTGCTCTAACTTTCCGAAATGCCGGCATACTCGAACTATTGATGAATTCGCTGAAAGTGTGTAAGGAACTTTCGTTATAAAAAGGGAAATATTTAAGTACGTCGAAATTATATTTGGAGGTGTGTTGAAAAGATGAACGCTAGAGAATACTTAAATCAGCTCGTCTTGGTCACTCTTTACGATGGTAGTAAACATCAAGGTGTTTTGAAGTTATCTGGAACAGAGCCAGAAACAAGAAGGGTGTTTTTCGAGGTACATGGCGGAGGAGAAGTCTATCACGTGCCTGAGGATGATATCGACAAAATAGAGCTAGCACAAATGCTGAACTGAAAAAATCACACTGGATAAAAAAATCACAAAAAAAATCACGAAATATCCGTTCGAACTTGAAAATGGGCGAAATTGATTTGGAAGCATTAAGGGGATTAGCAGGTAAGAACGGGGTATCCGGTTGAGCAAGGATTAAAACGATTGCTTCTAATAGATGGGCGGCATGATGTAATAAAGGGCTTAAAAACCCTGTAATACCAAGGGAAACGGGACCTCTAAGGGTCCCGTTTCTCATATAAAATCACAAAAAAGTCACATTTCTTGCAAAGCAGTAGCCTTCAGCAAATCTATGAAGGCGCTTTTTACTTTTTGAACCGCATTTTTTTTTCATCTTCTTGGTTACATGAGTGTACATCTGCAGTGTGGTCTTAGGATCATCGTGACCGAGACCGACTCTAGCCATGATAGTCGCCAGATCCACGCCAGCCTCGGCCATCTGAATATTTCGATGAAATAGAGCCGCTATTCTGGTCATGAGTGAGCCAGGCCACCGGCGAAAATGAGCCACCCCTCCGGTGGGGGGGAGCCACCTGTGCGGAAGTAGCTCCCGAGCAATTAATTTATTAGTCCTTTGCGTTTTCGCATGGAATCCGTGCCTTCAATCGTTATCGTGTAAGAGGAATGCACAATGCGGTCAAGAATGGCATCGGCAAGAGTGCTTTCACCGATTTTGCTATGCCAGCCGCCGGGAGCGAACTGGGAGCAGAAGATTGTGGAGCCGGTTTGATGGCGCGCCTCAACGATCTCAAGCAAGTCCCGAGCCTCATCTTCCTTAAGGGACACGAGCAACCATTCGTCAAGGATCAGTAACGGTACTTTCTTGTACATCTTCATCACGCGTTGAAAGATCCCTTCGCAACTTGCAACCGCCAGTTCATTTAGCAACTCAGGCAGGCGGATATATTTCACGGGGAGGAAGTTGCGGCAGGCGGCGATTCCAAAAGCACAAGCCAAATAGGTTTTCCCTGCACCCGAAGCGCCCATGATAATGATATTGAGTTTGTCATGAATGTAGGCGCCCGTTCCCAGACGAAGGATTTGAGTGCGATCCAGCTTGTGATCGGCGTGATATTCTACGTCTTCTATACAGGCATTTGTTTGTTGGAAGTCTGCCTTGCGAATTAACGTGGTCAGCCGATTATTCTTACGTCTCGACCACTCCAGATCCACTAGCATGCTGAAACACTCTTCAAACGACAGTTCCTGAAAGCCGGGGTCCAGCAATTGGGCTTGGAACGACTCTGCCATCGCGGAAAGGCGCATCTCATGCTGTTTGCGTACAGTCGGTTGATTTACCATGTTCAGCCCCTCCCGTAGTAATCCGCGCTGCGGACAAAGCCGTGGCTTTCGGAAGAAGAAGTTGGTGAAGTCCCGTCTGTGATGGATCTTGAAGCCGATCCTGTCCTGTCGTCAGGAGGGTTTTAATGCCTTGGAAGTTTGGTCTTGGCGTGTAAGACAGCGCCCTGACGCAAGCGGCTAACTCCGTGGTTGTCGGCAAGCTTCAGGAGGGCCATGCAGCTTCTGTAGCCTTGCTGTTCAACTTTATGAAAGCTAAGAATGGCCTGTGCGGCGCAGCATGTGTAGGGACCAACTTGCTCTGCCCAAGAGATAAAACGTTGCCCGTTCCACTCGATGCGCTGGAGATCGATAAAACAAATCGTAAACGGACGTACCACGTCGCGGACGGTTTATAAGGAGCGTGTCGTCCCATCATGCGATCGCTATCCAGTTCGATCCGGACAAGCTACTGCCAGATTAATTGTGGATCATATCCCATCCACCACGTCGAATAATCGACGTCCAGGGCACAAACTAGTTGCGACAACGTTCACGATTCATAATACTGGAAATCCGACGAGCTCGGCAGCTAACGAGAGGTCATGGCTCACGAACCCGAGCAATAAGACGACAGCCAGTTATCATATCGTTGTTGACGAGCACGAGAGTATCCAATGCCTGACGCTCAACGAGTCCTCATGGGCGACCGGAGACGGAATCAATGGGTCCGGCAACCGGACGTCGATTCGCATTGAACTTTGCGAGAGTGGCGATTATACCAACATTCTAAACCGAGCTGTCTCGTTGGTTGCTGAGATGCTGAAGGAGCGTGGCTGGGGCGTGGATCGGCTACACTGGCATTACGATTGGCGACGTCTCCGTCGGACGTGTACCGTAAAATCTGCCCCCGGCTCATGTGATATGTAAGAAAATGGAATTGGTGACGTGAGTTTAAGAAACGTATAGAGGCTAAGACTAAGTCGGTATCAGTTAGCGACCAGGTCGATATCCGCGTGAATGGCAAATTACTGAATCAGAAAGGAACTCTCAAAAACGGAGTTGCGACCATACCCATCCTCGAAATTGCTGAAGCACTAGGAGTAAAAGTGACATGGAACGAAGAGAAAAGTACAGTCAACGTGGAGAATTAAGGTTATAGCCCGCTAGGCTAAATGCTATCGGGCTATTTAATCATTTATCTAGCCTTCATATTTTCCGGCATTCTTAGCTATGATAAATTTGCCTTCATCTTCGATTGCTATTGAATCATTAGTTGACACATTTTGAATTTTGTAAAGTTTAGTACCAACTGGATACTTATTTGAGAATATTCTCGAAGAATTTACTCCTTCATCATCGGAATATACCTCAACCATTCCTAATTCAAATTCAATGGCGTCACTACTTTCAACGGTTGTATTGTACATATAACCATTCCAAACGACAAAATTACTTGCCCAATCTCCGCTACTACTATGTTTAGTATTATTTGTTGAGCAAGCCCCGATTAATAAACAAAGAAAAAAACAGAAAACAACAAATATTTTTCTCATAAGTAAAATCCCTCCTTTTTTCTTTTGACGCATGTGAACCTGATTAAGTTGCAATTGGTTAGAATTTTGTTGAGATGAGGATTGGTAATTTAACCAATCCTCAAGTCCATTTTATGGGTGTAGCTTGAGATCTTTAATCGACTTTACTGATTCAATATTGCCATCTACTTCATTCGGGGGAGTTATTTTCTCACCATTAACTTTAAACTTACCTTGATATACTCCTTTGATGACATACGAATTATCCGCGATGGGCCCTTCGTATTTCTCCAGGTATACTATTGCTTGGTCTGATTTGGTGAATACAGCATTGCCTTCAGCTCTGTATATCAATCCATCATGTGTGCCCCCGGTCTCTAAAATACTTATTGTGCTTTTTTTGTCTAAATCACCTTTAAAGACCTTGATAATCTCAACGTTAGATAAGGTGAAAGCAACGTTACCGTATTCAATGGTGTTTGTATTCCCTACTTTCACTTGAGCAATAATGTTGGATTTCTCATAGAGTTCTTCTACTGAATCAAACTTTTCAACAAGATCGAAATGCATATCAACGGTAGGTAATGATTGACTTGTGCCTTTGTTGGTATTTACAAAAAAAACGAACGACATAGCAATTAATATTAGTAACACCATTCCAATATAAAGCGCTCTCGTGTTTACTTTTTTAGTTGACATATTTTACCCTCCCTAGATTTTAATAAAGAGCATTTACGCCTTTTATGTCGTCAGAACCAGGAGCAGTAGCCGTTCTTCCGTTACCCCAAGTACACATTACTTGAGTTTTGTCAGTAACATGATCTAACCCAAAAGCATGTCCAAGTTCATGTGCAGAAACACCAGTGCGTTGAGATATGGTCATAGCTTCCATGGTATGTTCATTGAAATCAATATCGGATCTAGTGTAAGTGCCAGAAGTGTGGACTGGTTTATTTGCACATCGTGCATTCCAACCGATATTCCCATAATCCTTGTGTCTGAAGATTATATTTGCTTTTGTCACATCATTCGTATGTGTAAGAGTAACATCGGTGTTAGCATTATTCCACGCGTTTACGCCGAAAGTCGAGGCACCGGCATAATTGGAGCCTGACCCTTGAAAGTTCCATGTAATATTACTGCTACCATACTTACCACCAATAGTTGTGTAAGCTTCTGCTTGTGGAGTTGTAGCTTGAGAAGCTGTATAGATTGTGGCAAAAATAGAAAATGATAGTAATAATTTAACGGCAATACTTTTTTTCATATAGAACCTCCGTATTTTGAATTTTTAAATATATTGCGGAATTTATTCAAACACTACCCTCCTATTCCAAATACTTCCGCAATATTATAATGTGACTAGACCAATATTAGTTGCACAAGAACCAAATAAATTTTCAAATACTTATGTGTGTGTAGGTGGAGCGGTTGGTATTGTGGTGAAAGATTTATATAATGACTGAATTAATTGATGTTTGAACAGAACGGATGAAGTTGAACGGCGTAACGACACTACCTGTTTTCGTGGTAGCGGAGGCTCTCTTGGCGAAGGTGACGTGGGACGGGGAGAGTCAGACGAGGTCGGCGGGCATCAGCGGCACAAGGTCCTGCTGGCAGGCGGCGACATCGAGGCAGCCGTCTCCGTAGTTGACCTTGACGAACAGTAGGAGCGCTTGCTCAATCTTGCGTTGAACAAGGTTTTCGGTCGCTGGGACGAGGAAGCGTTGGCCAGACTGTTAGAGGAGCTGCAAGCCGGCAGCGCCGATCTGGAGCTGAGCGGATTCGAGACTAAGGAGATCGGCGAACTGATCGCCACGCTGCCGCACAATATTGAAGTCGACGATCCGGTTGTCGAGGATGAATTCGACGTCGGTCGGGCGCTCGAGCAGATTAATTAAGGAGCCGGAAACACGCCGCGGCGATTTATGTATTTCATCCTTCGTAGTGCCAGAGGGAGTTTGAGGACGCTATGGTGGCAGCCGGCATCGACGGGCGTAGCCAGTGTGTGTGGGTAAAGAATGCGGCTCCCTTCGGCTGGAGCCAGTATCGCTGGCAGTATGAGCCAGTTATCTATGCACACTTGAAGGGGAAGGCGCCGGTGTGGTACGGCGATCGTAAACAATCAATAGTGTAGTGCAACGGGCTTCCATTGGAAGAACTGGAGCCATCTACTGTCTGGGAAGTATCACGCGGCAACGTGAATGCTTACGTGCATCCTACGCAGAAGCCACTGCCACTGCTGGCCATCCCGATTGGGAACAGCAGTAAGCGTGGCGATGTTGTGGTTGATTTTTTCGGCGGCGCGGGCTCTACGCTCATGACCTGCGAGCAGACGGATAGGGAATGCCGGCTGCTGGAGCTCGATCCGATCTTCTGCGATATCATCAAAGAGCGCTTCAAGTCAGCGCGACGGGCATCGATCCGGTTCTGATCCGGTGCTCCGAAGCAACATAAAAAGGAGAGGCGCGCTAACGCCTCTCCAGCCCGACCGGAAACACCTCGGCCGAGATCGTGTACAGCCGTGGCCACGGTTTAAATACGAACGCACGATCTCATATCCATAATGCTGGATGGCGAGGTGTTTCGCAATGAAAAATTCGAACAATCGTTCGAATGAAGAGTTGATACTTAAGCATGAGCTGGATCAAACAGGGCATCATGGAGAGCAAGGAACAGTACCCACGTATTATCAAGGCGGCCATCGCTAGATGGGTAAAGGATTTTCAAGAAGGTCTTATTGAGGTCCAGAGCGTTGATGATTTACGGAAGCTGATCGAGCTGGATATTGAACTGCAGAGGGATGAATTAACGTGAATCTACGTCGTTTCTAATAAATATTACACTCTTGCCGAGGTCGACACCCTTTACTTTCCATCCAGCGGTGAGCCATGCGTGCGCCTGAGTTCTTGTCGGATTCATGGTATTCCCCCACCATGTTCGGTCAGTATGCGCCGAAGGTGGAAGGGGGTAACCAATAACTTGTTGAAGTTCGGAATAAGATAGTTTGATTTCAATTTGATTTTTAAGATAATCATTAAGCCGATCATATTTACTCATGAATTACCTTCCTCGTAGATTTAGTGTAATTATACAACAGTCGGTGTTTATGGTATTTAGTGGCAAAAGAGCGGAGCCCAAATCGGAAAATTGCCAAGCAGATGAGGGTGGACAGCGGCGGTAAGATGCTGCTCAAGGACATCGCCGTCGTGCTCAGCCTTGGGGAATCCCAGATACGAAAGTGGAAGAGCCAAGACAAGTCTTCGAAAAGTATATTTCCCGTCTTTCTTCTTGGGCTTGTCGTACTAAGTTGACGGCGGCATAATCGTTGTCTAGTATAGCGATCACGATGTTCGAATCGAATAAATAACCGGAGTAGTTGTGGGTCACTTCCCCCAGTCCTCCCGTGACTTCTGAATGTGGTCTAATAATTCTTGAGCTTCCCCGGGCTTTAGAATTCCAGCCACACTTAAAATGTCATCTACTGAGTAATCATCAAAGTCCTCGATGGTTTCTGCTTCAAGATCTATGACAAGCTTCTTTGTGGAAATATTGTTTTCAGATAAGAATTCCCTTATGTTCTTTACTAAATGTGGATGGAGTTTGTGTACCATTGACATGGAAAGTCACTCCTTTATCAAAATAGACTCTGTACTAATTAATAATTATACCCGATACTGCAATGAATGGATACGGTTGCGGTCAACAGCATAAGCTCAATGAATATTATGATTTCTGTAAGTTGTGGATCTTTTATTTTCATTCATGTGGTAAAATAGTCCTGAAAACTCCGAGACTATAGTTGGAGGGATTAGATGATAATCCGGTTCACCGATCACGCCCGAATACGGTGTGTTCAGCGCAACATTTCCGAAAAGTGGTTGGTGGCCAGGTTGTTGAGAATTCCCTTCAACCCTTCTCCCTATCAATACCGGCAGCACCTTGATAATACGAATATATTTGTTGTGTTTAAGGACGGTTCGACGTTCCGTTCAGTCATAACCGTGTATCTTGCCATCGAGCTACAGGAGAAGCCGAAAGCTGATGTTAGCAAACATACAAAGGATACACGTGTGCGAGATATGGTTAACAAAGCATTAGGAAAAAGTAGGAAAAGAGTTAGGCGCAAGGGAGGTAAGCGTTGGAAGTGACTTTTTAGTCGTCATAAGCTAGAGGCTTTGTATTCGTTCATGGAACGCTGCAAGGCCTCTTTGTTGCGTGCGCGTTGGCTCTAATGCAGGCAGACTTGTTTCGTTGCTCCAACATTCGCTCACTGCCTAGGTAGCATTGGCATACCTTGTAGCATTATGGATGACGAGGATGGGGAGGGCTATGGAGAACAACCTTAAGTTGCTCCGAGAGATAGAAATCGCAAGGCTTGAACTGATTGGAGCTTCGCTTGCCGCGTTGGGTGATGGCATCATCGCCGTTTCGGCAGGGCTGGCGCTGGAGCTGCTGGAGAGCGAATACAACAGAGAGCATCGGCAAAGCCAGCAAACCCAGCAGCTGGAGGAAGCGCATCGGCAGCTTGATTACCTGATCCACGAATTGTTGAAGCTTAGAGCACGGATGTCGTGATCACGTATCCAATCATTCACAATGCTGCATAAAGTATGTTTGAAAGTGGGGGAAATGGGTTAAAGAACAGTGAGAGCTTCTACGAAGCTTATTTATTTTCCTGCTTGAAATACGAATAGGTGTTTGGTGTATAATAGGAACATACATTCGTTTATTGAGTTGAGCAGCTGGGTGATACTTCACATTCATAGGCGTAGGTTGCTTGGAAAATATAATCATCGTGGAGGTGTTCCGACGTGCTGTCAGAGCGTTCGCGGAAACTATTAAAGATGCTGTGGCATTTGTATCATGGCGAGGCGGTTACTCTGCATTATGGCCGATTGGGCCGTGTTATTGGCTTGAGCGAGAAGCAGATCATCGCTGCGTTGGCGGAGCTGGTGGAGAAGCGCCGTATCGCAATCAAGGAAGGCCGCCTTCAGGTGCTTGCGCCAAGAGAGGACTTGGAGCTTCAGCTGACGTTCAGATGACTTTCAAAGCTAAGCATCGGCAATATGAAATCCTCCATTGACATCCACCCTGCCGTTCCCTATACTGTTGTGTAATCGTATATTCTAATGCGTTGAAGGAATTCAGTAGCGGGTTGTCACTGTTGACGTAGAAAGCTGGGGGTTGATGCAACCCAGCACACACAATGCCGCGAATTACACTCCGGAGTGCTTGGGTAATGCCAAGCGGTTAGCGACCGATAAAGCGCTGTGAAGCGGTATCTGAGGTGTGATCAGCCTTGGGTGCAATCTGGGTGGTACCACGGTTATCCAATCGTCCCTATGTCTACAATAGACAAGGGGCGATTTTTTGTTTTTTTCCACAATAATAGGGGGCTGGAGTTTATGTCTATGAACATTATCGACGAACTGGAATGGCGCGACGCCATTAATCAGCAGACCGACGCGGAAGGTCTGCGCGAGCTTGTTAAGGAGAAGAAGGTTTCGCTGTACTGCGGCGTCGATCCTACGGGCGACAGCATGCATATCGGACATCTGATTCCGTTCATGATGCTGAAGCGATTCCAGCTTGCGGGACATCGTCCCGTCATTCTGATTGGCGGGGCAACAGGCACGATCGGCGACCCAAGCGGCCGCACCTCGGAACGTTCCCTGCAGACGCTGGAGCAGATTCAGGCCAATGTTGAAGCGCTCACGGCGCAGCTCAAGAAGCTGTTCGACCGCAAGGAGGAGGGCGGCGGCGATCTGCGTATGGTGAACAATTACGATTGGACGCATAAGATTAACGTCATCGAATTCCTGCGCGACTACGGCAAAAACTTCAGCATCAACACGATGCTGGCGAAGGACGTTGTGTCGAGCCGTCTCGAGAGCGGCATCTCGTTCACAGAGTTCTCGTACCAGATTCTGCAGTCGCTGGACTTCCTGCATCTGTACAAGGAAGAGGATGTGCAGTTGCAGATCGGCGGCTCCGATCAATGGGGCAACATTACGGCGGGGCTGGATCTGATCCGCAAGAAGGAAGGCTCGGAGGCCAAGGCGTTCGGCTTGACGATTCCGCTTATGCTGAAGGCGGACGGCACTAAATTCGGCAAGACGGCGGGCGGCGCGGTATGGCTTGATCCCAACAAGACGACGCCATATGAGTTCTACCAGTTCTGGGCGAACACAGATGACCGTGATGTTGTCAAATACCTCAAGTTCTTCACCTTCCTGAGCAAGGAGCAGATCGAAGCGCTGGAGGAGAAGGTGAAGACGGAGCCGCATAAGCGTGAGGCGCAGAAGGCACTGGCGGAGGAAATGACCCGTTTCGTCCATGGCGAGGCGATGCTGGAGCAAGCCAAAAAGATAACGGCGGCGCTGTTCAGCGGTGACATCAAGTCGCTTACGGCGGATGAAATCGAGCAGGGCTTCAAGGAGATGCCGACGTTCGAGGCGGCCAGAGAAACCAAAAATATCGTGGACTGGCTGGTCGATATAGGCATTGAGCCGTCCAAGCGCCAGGCGCGCGAGGACATTACGAACGGCGCGATCTCCATGAATGGCGACCGTGTCAGCGATGTTGCTTTCGAGGTGACGCCGGAGCACGCGTTCGACGGCCGGTTCATTATTATCCGCAAAGGCAAAAAGAACTACAGCCTCGTGCGGTTAACTTAGCAAAGGGCGTTCAGCCATCAAAGGTCTTCCGGCGTATCCGATGGGATCGGAGCGCTTGGAGGACCTTTTTGCTTAATAGACGAGCTTCCTCTGCGCCCAGTAGCTGAACAGGAACAAGGCGGCTTCAGTCACCAGCTTTGATGCGAGCAGCGGCATGTCGAGTCCCTCGTGCGCAAGGGCCATCAACCCGTAATTCAACAGTAGAATGACCAGCACCAGCGCAAAATATTTGGGCATCGACCTTGCGATCGCCGCGCCATGCTTCTTGCGGAACACGAACCGCCGGTTCACCGCGTAATTGAAGATCGAGCTGCACAGCCGCGCTCCGGCAACAGCGATGAGCAAATGATCGGTCAGCCAGGCAAGCAGAAACAGCATGCCGAAGTCGATGGCTGCGGCCAGCACGGACGAAGCGCTGTATCTCAGGAACGGCAGATAGATTTTAATCGAGTCGGTCAGCGGTCGGAAATGGGAGGATTGATTGTTCTCCAGATAGACGGTGTCGATCGGGAGCTCCATCAGCGGCCAGCCTTCCTCCGAGGCGGCGAGGAGCATATTCATTTCGTATTCGAACCGTTCGCCGGTGATGCGGCAGAGACGCTCCAGCATGGAGAAGGAGAAGCCGCGCAGACCGGTCTGCGTATCGTAGAGGTGCAGCCCAGTTGCCAAGGCGTACACCTTGCGCGTCAGCGTATTGCCGAGCTTGCTGCGCAGCGGCACTTCGCCGGTGAAGCGCCTGCCGCCCAAGACGATATGGCCTTGATGGGCGATTGCCGCCTCGGCAATACGCCTGATGTCCGCGGGTAAGTGCTGACCGTCGCTGTCGGCGCAGACGACGACGCCGTGCGGGTCTGCAAGCTCGCGAATATGGGCGAAGCCTGTCTTAAGGGCACGGCCTTTGCCCAGGTTCGCTTCGTGAGTAAGAACGATGCAGCCTTCTTGCCGCGCCTGCTGGAATAATTGCTGGTAGAGCGGGCCGCTGCCGTCGTCGACGATGACGATCTGAGCGACTAGCTCCTCCTTCAACTGTCGGATGAGTGTAATCAGTCGGATATCCGGCTCGTAGGATGGAATTAAACAAATCATGGCGTCAGTCAGTCCTCCTCTGCTGCTGTGTGTTATGCGCTGATGTAGATAATGTCACTGACGCCGCGCTCTTCACCTTTTCCTTCGGGGTTGTTCACGACCCTGCCGTTGAAATACATGGTGGATGAGCCGCCGCCATCGAGATTGTATGCTTCGGTTGCGCCAAGCTCCTGGAAGAGGGCTGCAAATTCGCTTAGCGTCATACCGCGGCTGTAGCCTTTGCTGCGACCGTCGACCACAACAAAAACATAATGATTCGGCTCGATCATGCCGATGCCGGTACGTGGATTGGCGTCTTCGATGGAACGATTGCCGAAATTGGTATCAATGACGACATGATCGAGATCCTCCGCGATCTCTCCCTCCGCGACGAGAATCGGTCCGAATGAAAAGGTATGAGCAACGCCGCTGCGCAGCAGCTCCTCGGACGAAACCTCTTCTTCGTCGTAGGTGGCGAGAGTGCCGTCCGTGAATAAAGCAAGCGCGTCGCGCGCAGGCTCATCTCGATACAGCGTGCCGTTCCGAATAATAACGCCATTGTCCCGGAAGCCGTAGTAGTCGCCGTTGATCGCGAAGATGGCATCCTTGTGGGAGGCGATCGCGGATGTGTTCTCAATGATATTCCGCCCGAACGAGTCCTTGGCAAAGGCGGTCCGCAGGCTGGCGTTGTCCTTCAGCAGGACGTCAGCGACGAAATATGTAATGGCGTCAGCCCCAGAACCCGTCTGCACCTGCTCGATGGCAATCGATACACGCTCGTCTTGATAGCTCCAGTCATCCCATACGGCTGTCGAGGCTGTCGTCAAGCTGTCGCTGTCCCAATCTTCAGGCTTGTCCAAATCGGAAGGGACGGCATCCTCAAGCGCTGCGCCGGTCAAGGCTTCCTTCTCGGTCACGATAACCTCGACATGCTCGATAAGGTAGCGGTCGGCCAGCTTGTACAGGATGATGCTGAGTGTAAAGAGAAATATAACGGCTGCGGCGATCGTTATTGTAGTTTGGTGTCGTTTCATGGCCTGTTCACCTTCTCTAGTGGGATAGATATAATAGTAGGCCCCCGATCTGAATGCATCCTTAGACGAAGCTGATTCTGACATGAGCGGGTGCTGAATGTTCGCTGAACAAGAGCAGCGGTTGAGGAGTCATTACGGAAGGGGCTGGAGGGAGAAGCGAGTCTGGCGGCGACGCGTAGGAGCGGAGCTTGTCTGCGGGCATACGGAAGGGAAGGCCCGCAATCCAGTGCGGGCCTTCCGCTAGTTAGATGAAGAGTGATGAACAGGTCTGCATGCATGGAGGATACATATCAGACGTTCACTACCATTTGCCAAAGCCGCCGAAACCGCACAAGCTGCAAGCGATAATCACCAACAGGATAAAGAGAACCAGAATCGCTCCAACGTTATTGTAGCCGTAAGCACCACCAACGCAACCGGACATTTGCATGCACCTCCTTACGTCTTGAGTACTCTGTATGTTATGTGCCTCTGGTTCAATGTGACTGGGTAAATGCCCCTATGGACATTAAACTTCGGCTATCGCCTAGTTTTGGGGATGAAGGCCTGCAAGGGCATGGCCATGAGCCGCGACGGGGCTCGTATGGTGCGGGCTGGAGGCGAAAATGAGCAAACGCACAATTTTCCCATCTGCCTATACCTTTTGGTGAAATATACATAGGATACTGTACCTTAACAAAAAGGAGCTGAAACAATTGAACTACGCAGCAAACGTTTCTGGCGGTGCAAACCACCACTACCCTGTAGCTGGCGCAGCTGCTTGCGGCGGCTACAACAGCGTTGGAGCCATCCTGGTCCTCTTCATCCTTCTGGTTATCATCATCCGCACGATTTGCTACTAATACCACTAACATCCTCCAACCGTATACGATGCAGCAAATGAAGCCGATAGGCATGTCCTTCCGTTAACCATAGGCATGAAGAAATCCCCTGGCGATGCTCGCCAGGGGATTCTTACGTTTACAGGGTCAGACGCTAATGGCACGCTTCATCCATAAATAAGGGACAAACGCTGTGCAATTTCGACATTTTTCACTATACTGATTGGTAAGAATGAGTTGAGGGAGGGCGCCAGAATGAGACGGGGCATGTCGCTTATCGCGCTGCTGTCGATTATTGTTGCCGTAACAGGTTCGTGCTTGAATCACCAAAGCGAGGACCAGGAAGCGGACGTTATCGAGCTCACGTTATGGCATAACTTTAGCGGTACTGATCTGCGGTCGCAGACGATGCAGAGCATCGTGCAGCAGTTTCGAACCGAGAATGACAACGTGGAGCTGACTGTGCGAGCCTTCACGCCGGACAAGTATCGCTCCCGATTGACGGCCGTGGCGATGAAGGGAGAAGTGCCCGACGTTTTTGTGCTGTGGAGCGGGTCCATGACGACCAGCCTGGCCGAAGCGAAGCTCATCGAGCCCATTAACCCCTTGCTGGATCAGTACCCGGAGTGGCGAGACGGCTTCTTGCCGAACTCGCTGGAAGCGTTCACGGAGCAGGATGGCGTCTACGGAGCGCCGATGGGGCTGACGCCGACCTCTATTCTTTATTACAACCAACGGCTGTTCCAGGAGCATGGACAGCAAGTGCCAACGACATGGCATGAGCTTATGCATGTAATTGAGCATTTCAAAGCGCTGGGTATTACGCCGATCATGCTAGGCAACAAAGCGGAGTGGCTGGCGCAGTCCAGCATCTTCAGCTCGGTAGCCGACCGGGTGACGGGAACGGACTGGTTCCTGCGGGCGGTGAAGCAGGAGGGCGCAAGCTTCACGGATCCTGTGTTTATAGAAGCGTTGTCTTATATGCGAGAGCTCGCCGAAGCGGAGGCTTTCCAGGAGGATTACGACGAGATAGACAATGTGGAGATGGAGCTGCGGTTCGCGAATGGAGAAGCTGCCATGATGATCGACGGCGGCTGGGCGCTGACCAATCTGGCCGCTAACGCGCCTGCAGAGGTGCTAAGTGAGCTGGGGGCGACCGTGCTTCCGACGATGCCGGGAGGCAGAGGCGATCCTAATACGCTCGCAGGCGTGGTTGGCACCGGTATGGCGCTTGGCGTAAGGGAAACCGGCGCGAAGCAGGACGCGGCGATGAAGCTGATCTATGCGATGTCGGGTCCCGATGCCCAGCGTCGAACGCTGGCCAGCCATCAGCTGGTCAGCTACAAGATTCCGCTGGATAAGAGCACGGTATCCCCCATATTCGCGCAGGTGTACGATCTGGTGAACAGCGTGCGGCTGACTCCCGTATACGACGCGCTGCTCTCGACTGAAGGAGCAAATGCGCTGAATCGCGGTCTCCGGGAGCTGCTGGCAGGCGCGGCGGAGCCGGAGGAGGTCGCGATGAGGGTGCAGGAAGCCCAAGCGGGCGCGATTGGCATAGGGGAAAAGTGATTATGATGGATACGGAAGTGCAGGAAGAGAGGGTGACGAATACGATGGAACGGGAAGCGGTAACGCCTATTTATTTGCTGTCCGGCTTTCTGGGCAGCGGCAAGACGACGCTGCTCTCTAACATGCTGAATGAGTGGAGAAGCCGGGGCCTGAAGGCCGCCGTTATTATGAATGAGCTTGGCGAGGTGAACCTGGACGGCCAGTTAGTCGACCGCGAGGTGCCCATGGCGGAAATGCTGGGCGGCTGTATCTGCTGCTCCATCCGCAGCGATCTTGGCGTGGAGATTGGAGCGCTTATTAAGGAGCATCGTCCGGATGCGATATGCATTGAGTCGACGGGAGCAGCCAATCCGTTGGAGACGCTGGACGGCGTAACGGACGCGTCTATGTACAAGACGATTGAGCTTCGGGAGATTATTACGGTTGTGGACGGCCCCGAGCTGCTGGAGCGCAGCAGGAACGGCAAAGGGCGAACCTTCAAGCTGATGAAGGAGCAGATTCGCTGCGGGACGCTGCTGCTGCTCAACAAATCAGACAAGCTGGAGCCGGAGCAGCTTGTAGAGGTTCAGCAGCTGCTGAGGGAGTGGAACGCCCATGCGCGAATCGTGTCCACGGTTCGTTGCGAGCTTGAGGATTGGAGCTGGCTGGATGCTGAAGCACATCCCGTCCCCCATCCCATAGGGGCGACAGATGATCGCCAGGAGGACGTGGAATACGTTGAGGATTCCCATGACGCCTCTCATCGGCATGTCATGGCGGCAACCCGCTATCTGGACAAGCCGGTGGACAGTGTCGCGTTCGAGGAGCTGCTCCGGGGACTCCCGGACAATATATACAGAGCCAAAGGCATTGTGTCGTTCTCCGATACCTCTGCAGGCAGCCGCTATCTGTTCCAATACGCGTATCGGGAAACCGATTTTATACGCATAGAGCCTCAGGGCGAGGTTCGCGATGTGGCTGTTTTTATCGGCGAGCACTTCTCCAAGGAATGGCTGGACAATCGGCTGCGGGAGCTGATGTCGAAGTCGTAATTTGTTGATTGATGTCTATGGCCATGTATGCATGGGAACAATATGCCAGAGGAGGGGTTCTCTTCGCGAGGACCCTCTGCATACTTTTGCGATAGAGGGGTGAGTCAGCCAATGAAGACATACGGGAAAGCCATCCTGTGCGCTGTAGCTGCAGTTATCGCGGGAGCTTCGATCTGGCAGGCGGCGCCGGCTTATGCCGGGCAAGCGCCAACTGCTGCGGCGCCGACTGAGGAGCTGAACGTTAAGGGCGAGGGTGAAGTGGCTGAAGCTGAACGCCACCGTATCCACATGTCCAAGGAGGATTTCGAGGCGTACCGGCTGAAGAAGCTTCAGGCGATGGCGGAGTACTTCGGCATTGAGACCGAAGGCAAGTCGGCGCAGCAGCTCAAGGACGAGCTTGCCGTAGCCAAGGAGGCCAACAAGGAGAAGTGGGAAGCGTTCAAGGCGGAGCATCAAGCCAAGCGGCTGGAGCATCTGCAGAAGATAGCCGGGAAGCATGGCATTCAGACGGACGGCAAGACGGAGGAGCAGCTCCGCGAGGAGCTGATGAAGGTGCATGGCGGCAAAGAGCATCGCAGGTGGAAGGCTCGACATGAGCATAACCAGCACAACGGCTCTTCAAACAATGCCAAGCCTCAGCAGTCGCCGCAAGCAAAGCCTGACGCGAACGCGGCTCCTGTCCCTTCGCGAGAGAAGCATACGTAAGCTATGGCGTGTCTGAACCCCGTTGTTAAGTCCTGAGCACAACTTAGGCACGCCCAAAAGGCATGAAGGCATCGGTTAATTCGATGCTTTCATGCCTTCTTTGCGTTGATGTTAGATCGTCCATGCGGAGTGGACGATCGCGCTTACGTACCAGCTGCCCTCATGCTGCTCCAGCACAAGAATAAGGCTGGCCCAGTCCATGCCTTCGTATTTTTCGTCAAAGCCTGGGAAATGGTAGTCAACGAGGTAGCTGTCCGGATACAGCTCCTTCAGGTTCGGCGTGGTGTTGCCGCTGCCGATTAGGGTATCCCACCCGATCTCTGCCGCGTTCGCATAGTCGTGATCATAGACGAAGCGCTCGTAATATTTCCCGAAGGTCAGCTTGATGGGCTCGCCGGAGCCATCGAATACGCCCCAAGTGAAGACGGAGGGGTCATCCAGGTCAGGAAGCTTGCCCGCCTCGAAATGGACAGCATTCTCGCTGTCGATATGGGCATAGGGGGAGAAGCGTACGCCATGCTCGGGATGCACAAGCTTCTTCAGCGCCTCTATGTTCTTGCTCTTCAGTGCCTCGATAACGGCGGCCGCGCCATCCTCCGGTTCGGCAGCCCCTTTGTCTGGGCTGGCCTTATCGCCCTCGGCGTCCGATGTCGGGGTCTCTGCTGGAGGAGAGGCCGTTGGCTGGGCGGCGCCTCCGTCCGCTGAAGGGGTAGCAGCAGGAGACGGCGACGGCGACTCCCCTTCTGACGGTGATTCATTATTGGCTGTAGAGCCGGAGCAGCTCGATAATACGAGGGCCGCGGACAGGAAGAGCAGCGTCAGCAGCTTCTTCATAGGGATCACTCCTGTTCGTTCTTTGTTCTTATACTAAGACGATGGCTCGGGGTGGAAAGGTTGCAGCTTGCGGAAGTTTTCTCTCCTGCTTATTACCCGATTTTATGTATTGTGAACAAAAGAGCCATTTGTTATGATGGTTATGTTCAGTAAAATTATTAACTAAACAAATCGAAGGAAATCGAGGACAGTCTATGGCAACGATCAAAGACATCGCACAGCAGGCGGGAGTATCCCCCGCGACCGTATCGCGCGTGCTTAATAACGATGCAACGCTGTCCGTCAGCGAAGAGACAAGGACTCGCATATTTGCAATTGCGGAGCAGCTTGGCTACAAGCCGGCCAGACTCAAGAAGCTGAAGCGGGAGGAGCAGCTGTCCAGGAAGCAGGTAGGCCTCTTCATGTGGTCATCTCTTGAGGACGAAAGAGACGATCCTTATTTCGCGGCTATTCGCAGAGGCATCGAGCTTCGTTGCGATGAGCTGGGCCTTGCGATTACGAAGGTGCTGAGGGGAAGCGGCGGCGCCGAGCTGGCGCCGCTGCACGAGCTGGATGGTCTAATTGTTGTGGGCTCCATCGCTTCGGAGGACGTCGCGGGGCTCTACTCCCGCAGTGAACGTGTGGTGTTCGTCAACAACATGGACGAGCCGGATGCATGCGACTGCGTCTCGCTTCACTTCGAGGGAGCGGTTAGAGACGCTTTGTCCCATCTGCTGGAGCAGGGGCATGAGCGCATCGCTTTTGTAGGTGGCGATGGTATGATCCATCGGCTTCGACCGGGACTTCTCCCGCTGGAGGGCATAGACCCGAGGCGGTCCATGTTCCGCGCGCTGATGGCTGATCGAGGGTTGTATCGAACGGAATATGACGTCGAGGCCCCATGGTCCCCTGCGGGCGGCTATGACGGCATGCGTCGGCTGATACATGCGGAGGAGCGACCTACGGCTGTTCTCATGGGCAGCGACCCCATGGCGGTTGGCGCTTTGAAGGCGCTGCAGGAGCAGGGCTTGGCCGTCCCGGAGGACATGGCGATCATCGGGTTCGACGATATCGAAATATCGGCTTATCTGCACCCTCCGCTGACGACGGTGCGCGCGCATACGGAGCTGATGGGGAGAACGGCGGCGCAGCTGCTGCTGGAGCGAATCGAGGGGCGAGAAGCGGCTATGCACGTCAAGGTGAACACGAGGCTGATCGTCAGGGAAAGCAGTGTGAGAAAGGTATCAACCTAATACAAATGCAATCAAAATCGGGAGGTTTATCATGATGGGTATTCAATATTTGCAAGAGAGCTCCGTCTTCCATCTGCAATCGAAGAACACGAGCTATGCGATGAAGGTGACCAAGCAAGGCTACTTGGCACATTTGTATTGGGGGAGGAAGGTAAGCGGACACGGGCTGGAGCGGCTGCTGGAGCTTCAGGGCAGAGCCTCCTTCTCGCCGAATCCGGACCTGGAGGAGCTGGCCTTGTCGCTGGACACGCTGCCGCAGGAATACCCGTCCTATGGCGGCTCGGACTTCCGCACGCCAGCGCTTCAGGTGCAGCTGGCCGACGGCTCCACCGTTACGGAGCTGCTCTATGCTTCCCATCGCATCGTGCCGGGCAAGCCGGCGCTGGAGGGCTTGCCTGCTGTCTACACAGAGCAGGACGACGAGGCTGAGACGCTGGAGATTACGCTGAAGGACGAGCATGCGGGGCTGCAGGTGATGCTTTCCTACACGGTATTCCGGGATTCCGACGCAATCGCGAGATCCGCTCGCCTGCTCAATACGGGCGGCGGTCCGCTTAAGGTGCTTCGCGCTCTCAGCATGAGTCTGGATATGGCGGATGATCGGTACGAGCAGCTTCAGCTGTCGGGCACATGGGCGCGCGAGCGCTATATTCACCGCCGCCGTCTGGTGCCGGGCATGCAATCAGTGGAGAGCCGGAGAGGCTCCAGCAGCCATATGCAGAATCCGTTTGTCGCGCTGCTGTCGGAAGGCGCGACAGAGGAGCATGGCAGCGCGTATGGCGTCAGCCTGGTATACAGCGGCAGCTTTGCCGCCGGGACCGAGGTGGATCAGTTCCACAGCGCCCGCCTGTTCGCCGGCATCAATCCGTTTGATTTCAGCTGGCTGCTGGAGCCCGGCGATTCGTTCCAGACGCCGGAGGCGATTATCGTATTCTCCGACCAGGGCATCGGCGGCATGTCCCGCACCTATCATGATTTGTACCGCTCACGGCTGTGCCGCGGCACGTTCCGCGATCAGGCTCGGCCAATCCTGGTCAACAACTGGGAGGCCACCTACTTTAACTTTGACGCGGACAAAATCGAGTCAATCGCACAAGCCGGAAGCGAGCTTGGCATTGAGCTGTTCGTGCTGGACGACGGCTGGTTCGGCAAGCGCGACGACGACCGCACGTCGCTGGGAGATTGGTTCGTTGACCGCCGCAAGCTGCCGAACGGACTCGAGGATTTGGTCGCCCGCGTCAACAGGCTCGGCTTGTCGTTCGGCCTCTGGTTCGAGCCGGAGATGATCTCTCCGGACAGCGAGCTGTACCGGGCGCATCCCGACTGGTGCCTGCATGTTGAAGGCCGGCGCCGGACACAGGCGCGCCAGCAGCTCATTCTGGATGTGTCGCGTGAGGATGTGCAGCAGCATATAGTGAGCACAATCTCCGCTATATTGTCCAGCGCGCCAATCACGTATGTGAAATGGGATATGAACCGCAACATGACCGAGATCGGCTCCGCGAAGCTGCCCCCTGAGCGCCAGCGTGAGACGGCCCATCGCTATATGCTGGGGCTATACTCCGTGCTGGAGCGCATTACGACGGCGTTCCCGCATGTCCTGTTCGAGAGCTGCTCGGGCGGAGGCGGCCGCTTCGATCCCGGTATGCTGTATTACATGCCGCAGACGTGGACGAGCGACAATTCTGACGCGGTCTCCAGGCTGAAGATTCAATACGGCACAAGCATTGTGTACCCCGTCAGCTCCATGGGCGCCCATGTGTCTGCGGTGCCTAACCATCAGGTGGGACGGGTCACCTCGCTTGAAACGAGAGGCAATGTGGCGTTGTCCGGCAACTTCGGCTACGAGCTCGACCTCACCAAGTTCACAGCGGAGGAGAACGAGATAGTCAAGGAGCAGGTCCAGCTGTACAAAAATATTCGTCACCTCGTGCAGTTCGGCGATTTCTATCGACTGCTCAGCCCATTCGAGGGGAATGAGACCGCGTGGATGTTCGTGTCGAAGGCGAAGGACGAGGCGTTCGTCGTATTCGTCTCCGTCCTGCAGGAGGCGCATGCGCGGCTAAGCCGGATTAAGCTGCAAGGCTTGGCGCCGGACAAGCAATACCGCCTGGAGGGCTCTGACGGCACGCCGTATGGAGGCGATGACCTCATGTACGCCGGCATGCCAACCCCGCAGTTCCATGGCGATTACGCCAGCAGATGTTATCACTTCAAAGCCTTGCCGTCTTCTATGAAAAAGGAATAAAACAGGCTCGCCATTTGTTCCTGCTGATCAGAGATGGAGAACAGCACATAGGGACCGCTGCGGATGATCTGATATTGGCTCGCAAGCTCGTACTGATCCTCCACATAATGCTCGAAGCTCTTCATAATGGTCTCTGCGCGGAACCGGAAGGCGGCTTCAGCAGCGGCGTAATCATCTTCTGACCGCAGCTTGATGACGGAATATTCACTGGCGGACAGCATCATCTTGGATTGCTTGAACAGGTATTCCTCCAGCATCTTGTCGGTCTCGATGCCTTCGTAGAACGAAGGGATCTGATCCTTCTCGACGGCCTTCATAGGAGGCAATTCCAGCTCGTCCGCCAGCTTGGCGGCGATATCGCCGACAACGGGATCGCTGGTTGGACTAGGCGAAGGCACCGGGGAAGGCGTCGCTGACGTTCCTGGCTTCCCCGTTGCCGTTGGCCTCGGCGAGGCTGCAGCAGAAGGCGGAGCTGCAGCCGATGGCGCAGGCTGCGGCGTCGGGGTAAGGACAGGCGTCGCCACAGCTGTCGGCGTTGGCTTGGCAGTCGCTGGCATCACGCTCTCAGCAGGCGTGCTCGTGGGCTGGACCGAAGGCGTTGAGCTTGAGGGCACACTGGCCGTCGGCGGGGAAGAAGAGGGCTTGGCGCTTGGCGTGGCCGCAGGCTCAGGCGAAGCTGTCGGCCCCTCCGTGGGCTCATTCGCCAAGGGGGAGGGTTCAGCTTCAGCGGAAGGCTGAACAAACGGTGTTGCCGCTGGCACAGGCTCTGGCGTTATGCTCGGCTCTGCAGACGCCGTGGCAACAGCCGTTTCAACCCTATCTTCTTGGCCGCGGCTGCAGGCCGTAGCGGCAACGGTGAGGGCACCAGCCAGCAGGAATGCCCCAAGCTTCTGGAGATGATTGGTTTTTTGTATCATGATGCGCTCCTTTGGTCCATGCCTTTAATGGTTGGACAGTTACTAGCTTAAACGCTTGCTGACGGGCAAAGGTTGCGTTATTCCAACAGATCGGGTTCCCTCCGGAGCGCTTGTCAACAGTCTTATATTCGTTTCATCCTCTCTTGTTCAGGGTAAGGTAATGATGCATCGTCCATTATGAGAGGAGTGATTATGATGACAAAGGCGAAAAAAATTGCGTTTCTGCTTGCTGACGGCTTCGAGGATTCCGAGATGAAAAATCCGTTTGATGAAATGGTGAAAAACGGTCATGATACAGTCATCATCGGTCTTCGGGCGGATGAGAAGCTGACGGGCAAACAAGGCACCATTTCGTATACGTCGCATCTGGGGATCGACGAAGCTAACCCCAAGGACTACGCCGCTATTATTATTCCGGGAGGCAGCTCTCCAAGCAAGCTGATGGACCATCCAAGCGTCCAGCAGTTCGTGCAGGAGGCCGACGCTTCCTCTATCACCATCGCGGCCATCTGCCATGGTCCGCAAATTTTGGCGGCTGCCGGCATATTGGAAGGCCGCACCCTTACCTCCTATCCTGGCATTGCGAGCGAGATGGAGAAGGCGGGAGGACGATTTATCGACAAGAAGGTCGTTGTCGACCAGAACCTGATTACATCCCGCACGCCAGAGGATGAGCCGGCCTTCATCAGTGAAACGCTGGAGAAGGTGGGCGTCAACGCTTGGTAGTCATCCAGGCAGGCAAGCAAGAACAAATGCGGGCAGCGCTTCCCGCGCCGCCGTTTAGTGAAGCATAGAGGGCTGCTCCATCCGCATGATGCATCTGCGGCTGGAGCAGCCTTTCTCACCATATTAGAGTAGAACGTTACACCGCCTTCAGCCCCGCCTGATTCAGCACATTCCACGGCTTGTTGTAATGCGGCTGGAAGAAGAAGTCGACGAAGCCAAGCTCCTCCATGGTCATGCCATTCTGAATGCAGACCGACATCGTGTTAATCGACTGCGTCAAGTCCACCTTCGACATGACCTGCGCGCCTAGGATGCGGCCGGTGTCGGCGTCGTACACAACCTTGAGCGTCACTGGCTCATGCGTTGGCATAAATTCGGGGCGATAGCTGTCCGATATTGTGACTTTTTTCACATTCATGCCTGCAGCAAGCGCCGACGTCTCTGTCAGCCCTGTCGAAGCGATGTTGCTGTCATAGATTTTGATGCCCGAGGTGCCTTGAGTGCCTCTGTATTTGACCGTCGGCAGCATGAGGTTGCGTGCGGCGAGCGTGCCCATACGTACAGCGTTTGTGGCAAGCGGGATATAGGCGTGCTCACCGGTTGGATTATAATGCACGGCACAGCTGTCTCCGGCGGCGAATACGTCAGGCTTGCTGGTGCGCATATATTCGTCCACCTTAATGGCGCCGTTCGGCAGCATTTCGACCTGCCCCTTCAGAAGCTCCGTGTTGGGCCGGAAGCCGATGCATAGAATAACCAGATCCGCTTCGTATTCGCCGTGATTCGTTACAACCTTCGAGACGCGGCCTTCAGCATTGCCCTGGAACGAGGTGACGGTCTGTCCAAGCGCCAGCTTCACGCCTCTGTCCTTGAAGGCCTGCTCGGCCGCGTGCGTCATTTCCTCGTCCAAATATTTGTACAGAATCCGGTCCATATTATCGATAAGCGTCACGTCCTTGCCCAGCATATCGAATGCCTCCACCAGCTCGATCCCAATATAGCCGGCCCCGATGACGGCAATGCGCTTTGCCTGCTTCGCTTGCTCGATAATCGTCCTTGCGTGATGAAAGTTTTTGCACAGCTCGATGCCGTCCAGTTCGATGCCGTCCATCTTCGGAATAATCGGCCACGAGCCTGTTGTTGCGATCAGTTTGTCATAGCCGTGCGTCAGCTCTTCGCCGGTCACGAGGTTGCGGGCGGTCAGCGTCTTCGCATCCGTATCAATAGCAAGCACGTCATGCTTCATGAGCGTCGTAACCCCAAGCTCCTCCAGCTTCGCGGGCGACGAGTAGAACAATCCTTGCGCGTCCTGCACAACGCCGCTCACATGGAGAGCGATGCCGCACGAGAGGAACGAAATATTATCATTCCGTTCGTAGACGGTAATTCGAGCGTCCGGGTATAGCCTCGCCATCTCTGTAATAGCAGCAGTGCCGGCATGTGTACAGCCAATAACCGCGATTCGAGTTGTCATAAGCAATTCCTCCTTGGTAGTGAACCGAATGCTTCGATGGGGGAGCCAACGGTTCTTGTATCGTGAATAATTTCACAACCACGGATACTTTGTGATTTCATTCACAATCATTTGATACTCTTATCATATGCCATCCGGTTAAAAAAGACAATGTCTGATTTGTGACAAATTTCACAACCGTGCTTGAGCGGGGGACGCGCCATGTTGAGGCCAAGCTAGCCGGCTATAATCGTCCACGCCTGCTTGGCTATCAATAACGCGCTGAGCTGTCTTTCCTTTCCATAAGTAGCGTATGAGTCTGCATATACTGCCGAGCCATCATACCGTATAATTGGGCTTCTCGCCAGAGGATGCCCTTATTTACATCCCGCTATAAGGGAAGACCGCGCTGACTCCTGCCAGCGCGGTCTTTACTCAACAGCCTATATAGGGGACTAGCTCCCGGATTTGTTCAGCAGGCGCTGAAGCTGGGCTTCCACGAGCGCGCTGCGCTGCTCCTGCTTGGCGTCAAGCCCACCTGTGCCGCCGCCCGGCGCGGAGGCTCTGGACAGCTCGCGAGCCGCTTCCCATTCCAGCACCTTCTGCTCGATACGCTCGAAGCCTTTGACCGCCGCGCTGCCATGCAGCTGAGGAGGGGACCCATAGCCGGCACCGGCGCTCCCGTTCAGCGCTGCCGACTTCTGCACGCGCGCGATAAGCTCCGTCCGCTTGCCCTGCAGGCGGGTCTTCTCTTCCTTCAACGAGTCAGCCTTCAGCTGAAGCTCTGTTGCAGCTTGCTTCGCGTGCTCGCGATGCCTTCTCGTTTCTTCCGCTTGCTCCTCATACAGCAGCTTCGCCTCCAATGCAGTGCGGGCTTCCGCTTCGCGTCCCTCCGCCGCGGCCCCCTCCGCCTTGCGCTCATAATACAAGGCCTGGGCATGCTGCTCCTCAAGCTTGGCAGAGTGGAGGCGCTCCTGGGCTTGCTGCTGGAACAGGGTTCGCTCCGTCCGCTCGATCTCCTCATCCAGGTCTCGTAAGTAATGGTTAAGCATCATCACCGGATTCTCCATCTTGTCCAGCATCTCATTGGCCGCGGCCCTTGTCATATTCATTACACGCTGCAAAATTCCCATATCACATGTCTCCTTTTTAGTAGTCATTCAGACCGCTCAATTTCATTTCCATCACGAGGCTAAACAGGAAGCCTTCTCGACGTTTAATAGTGAATATTCGTAAAGGTCACTTCGTTGTAGGGCGACTTGGGCACAAACACCGCCGCCGCGAAGTAGACCAGCAATACCGCCCCGAAGCTGAAAAACGCGGAGATGACGAACAAAAGCCTGACGATTGTGGAGCTGATGCCGAGCCATTCCGCTATTCCTCCGCAGACGCCGGCGACTTTGTTATCACTATGAGACCTGAACAGCTTTTTCATTTTCCCTCATCCTTTCATGCGACTGAAGCTTATGTCTACATTCTAGAGCACTCCACCGTCTGCGGTAACGGTCCGCGGTCTATTGTTGCTGCTAGCCCTAAGGCGGGGAAGGGGTCGGACGTTTGGCGGAGGAGGGGGGAGCAGAGGCTGGCCGCCGGCTTATTATTTTAAACATGCCCAAGCCTCAGCCAGTCCGCATAAATGTCCAAGTCCCCTCATAGACATGTTATCAGCCAGTTAAAATTAAGGGTGCAGAGGGGATGGTAACATGCGTCGCATGACATGGGCCGCGGCAGTTATTCTGTGTTTCACACTCGTATTATCCGCTTGCGGTACAACAAAGGACGCCGAGTCCGTGGTGAAGGATTTGGAGAAGGTAGTCAACAGCATGGAGAGCTATCAGGGCAGCGGCACGATGACGCTGCATACCGGCCAGCAGCCGCTGGAGTACAGGGTGGAGGTTTCTTATCAGAAGCCAAGCTATTACCGCATCAAGCTGACGAACGAAGAGAAGGATATTACACAAATTGTGCTTCGCAACGATGAAGGGGTATTCGTGCTTACGCCCAAGCTGAACAAGGTGTTCCGCTTCCAAAGCAACTGGCCGCAGAATCAGGGTCAGGTCTATTTGTATCAAACCTTGATTCAAAGCATATTAGTGGACGGCTCCAGACAATTTGCGGTGGAAGAGGACGCGTACGTGTTCGACGTCATGGCGAATTACAATAACGGCTCGCTGGCGCGCCAGAAGATCTGGCTCGACAAGGAGGAGCTGAGGCCGGTGCAGGTCGAGGTCAGCGATACGAACGCTTCTGTCATGGTGGACGTGAAATTCGACACATTTGCATTTGACCAGAAGTTCGACAAGAGCGTATTCGAGACACAGGCCAATATGGCGTCTTCCCCGCCGGCTTCGGAGGATGGGGCTGAGCCTTCCGATGACGCTGCGGATCAGCCGACGATGGGCACGCCGGAGCAGTCCGATGAAGCGGCCGCTCCCGGCGACGATGCGGCACAAGAGGAAGGCGAGGAGCTGGACAACGCCGAGGAAGAAGAGGTGGCTAATCCCGATGAGGACGCCTCGACGGACGCCGAGGGCGAAGAGTCGGCAGAATTTGTCGCTATGGGACCGTCGTATTATCCTGGCGGCGTGTCGGAGAAGGATAGTCAAGAAATTACGTATGGCGGCAATCCGGGCTTGATTACCCGCTATGCAGGCACATACAGCTATACGCTGATTCAGACGATGCCGAAGGACATGGCCTCCTCCTTCGTGCCGGGCACGATGGTGAGCCTGGGCCATACCATGGGCGAGCTGACGTCGAGCGATGACGACACCTTGAAGACGTTAACATGGACGTATGAGGGCCATCTGTTCCGCTTGACTTCGAACGATCTGCCGGAGAGCGAGATGATCAAGGTCGCGCAGTCGGTACAAGGCGAGATGGCCAAATAATCCAGGTTCGCCGAAGCAAGCTCCGGCTTCCAATAGCTGCTAGCGGAATCCGGTCCGCAATTCATTGACAGTCCCAGCGGCAGGGGTTAACATTGAGTTTATGAGTTTTGCTGCTCGGACTGTCAGGGTTGTGGGAGTGGAGAGAAGGTGGAGGGCTTGAAGGCATTTGATCGCCCTACATGGGCCGAAATTAACGTGGACGCGCTGCGCCATAATCTTCATGCGATGCGCGGCTTGCTGCCGGAGGGCTGCCTGCTGATGGCATCGGTCAAGGCGAATGCGTACGGACACGGCGCGGTAGAAATAGCGGAGGCGGCTGAGAGCTTCGGCGTGGATTACCTGGGGGTCGCGTTTCTCGACGAGGCGCTCCAGCTGCGCAGAGCTGGCATTCAGTCGCCTATTCTTGTGCTGGGCTATGTGCCTGGACATGCGCTGGAGCTGGCGCGGGAGCAGAGGATTACAATCAGCCTGTTCCGCGAGGATATATTGGAGGCGGCTGCCAAGCTGCAGCCTCATTCAGACGGGCTGAAGCTGAAGGTGCATGTGAAGGCGGATACCGGTATGGGACGTCTCGGTGTGCTGGGACATGACGAGACGATCGCCTTCATTGCACGCTGTCTGCAGACAAGCAGCCTTGAGGTGGAGGGGCTGTTCACGCATTACGCGAGGGCGGATGAGCGGGATAAGAGCTACACGAAGCTTCAATATGAGCGCTTCCAGCGGCTGGAGAACGAGGTGAAGGCGCGGGGATGGTCGATTCCTATCATTCACGCGGCCAACAGCGCTGCCGGCATCGATACGCCGGAATGGGCGGGCAGGATGGTCCGTCTCGGCATCGGCATGTACGGCTTGTATCCTTCTCAGGAAGTGATCAAGGCGAATATTGAGCTTCGACCGATTCTGTCGCTGAAGACGCAGGTCGTCTGGACGAAGACGGTGCCTGCCGGCTGGGGCATCAGCTACGGCGCTCGTTATGTGACTCCGGCGGATGAATCGATCGGCACGCTGCCCATCGGGTATGCGGACGGCTACAGCCGCATGCTGACGGGCAAGGCGAACGGCCTGATTCGCGGCGTGAAGACGCCAATCCGTGGAACCATCTGTATGGACCAATGCATGATTGCGCTGGATGGCGTCACGGAAGCGACGGACGGCTCGCCGGTAGAGGCGGGCGAGGAGGTCGTGCTGATCGGCCGCCAAGGCGATGCGGAGATTACGGCCGAAGAGGTGGCGGATCAGCTGGGCACGATCAACTATGAGGTGACGTGCATGCTTGCGGCTCGCGTGCCTCGCGTCTATATGGAAGCGGGGAGAATCATCAAGGTCGTCAATCCGCTCGTGCAGACTGGCTGGCAATAATTGCTAAGCACGAATCTGTCCGCCGGAGCAGGGAAATGAGGCTTGGAGGGCGAATAGAGTAAGCAAGTGACTTTGCATTCGGTGCATGTTCTGCATATAGCATAACTGATATACGGCTGGCATAGATATGATGAAGTATAGCCGGAGCTATATTTTGTCATACTGTTTAATGTGGGTTTTGGAAAAGTTTTGGGGGTGCAGTTTGGTGGCTAATTTGCATAATACGAAAAGGATCATGATCAGCTTGCCCGATCAGCTGCTGGAAGAGGTCGACGGCATCGTCGCCAAGGAAAATTCCAATCGCAGCGAATTTATTCGGCAAGCCATGAAGCTGTATCTGGTGGAACGCAAGAAGCGCCAAATCCGTGAATCCATGCAGCGGGGATATATGGAGATGGCAAAAATCAACCTGAACATGGCCTCGGAAGCGTTTCAAGCGGAGGAAGAAGCCGATCATACGTTAGGCCGACTCGTAAGCGGGGTGTAGAGCTTGATCGTAAAACGCGGAGATGTGTTTTTTGCCGATTTGTCCCCAGTCGTCGGCTCGGAGCAGGGTGGAGTCCGCCCCGTGCTCGTTATACAGAACGACATCGGTAATCGCTTCAGTCCAACGGTAATCGTAGCCGCCATTACCGCGCAGATTCAGAAGGCGAAGCTGCCCACCCATGTAGAGATGGATGCCGCGACGCATGGATTCGATCGCGACTCCGTCGTGCTTCTGGAGCAGATCCGCACCATCGACAAGCAGCGCTTGACTGACAAAATTACGCATCTCGACGACGAAACGATGCGCAAAGTGGACGACGCCTTGCTTATTAGCGTAGGCTTAATTGACTTTTAATAAGCCCCCTATACCCGCCTGCAAAATTGGGTGTAGACAAACACAGGAAGTATTTGTTATTATAGGCTCAAATTCATAGCTTAACACAATAGAATACAGAAGCACGATATGCGAAGAACGCAAGCAATTGCCGGTGACGGCGATGGCAGGCGTTCTTTTTTTTGTTGCTTTGGGAGGGGGAAGAGGATGGCAAGAGGCCGGAACAAATGGCTGAGTGTGACGGCGGCGCTTCTGTCTGCGTCGCTTGTGTATGGTTTGTATATGCTGCAGAGGCAGCAGCTTGTCGAGCAGGAGACGGTGGCTGTCCTGGCTCCGAACCGCTTTGTGGATGCGGGCGAGCAGCTGTCTGCAAGCGATCTGGCATGGGTTCGCATGCCTGCGGATGCGTTCAGCCGCGATATGATGACGGATCTGGAGGCCGCCGCCGGGAAGGAGACGGCTATTCCGCTGGGCCGGGGCGAGGCGATCCGGGACTGGAAGCTGAACGAGCATCAGCTGCAGCCGCTCAGCGGACAGTCGACGTTCCAGATTCCGAAGGATTATGTGAGATCCGTCTCCAACGGCATCCGCGCCGGGGACCGAGTATTGCTGTACGCGTCCGGTGAAGGCGATGAATCGCGGCGGCTGTTCACGCAGCCTGTTGTTGTCGCCTCCGTGAAGAGCTCCGCTAACGTAGAGGTGGACGGACTGGAGCAATCTCATCTGCTCTCCATGGCGGAGAACAACAAGGACGGCATGTATACCGCAAGACGGGACGCCAACGCCATGATTGAGTATATCAACCTCAATCTATCAGAGGAGCAGTGGCTTGCCATCGACCGGCTGTGCAAGGGCGGCGCCGTTAAGCTGGTTGTCGCCTACAGCTCGCATGCGGCCGGGCGGTTCGGCAGCGAGTCCCAATATGGGGGAGAGGAGGCTGAGAGGCCATGAACAGAGGCAGCGCGCCAATGGCCGCATTTATTGGCACGACGCCGAATATCGGCACAACCTCGGCGGCGTTTGCCGCCGCGTTCCGGATTGCGGAGCTGAGCGGCATGGCTGTCGGCTATCTTTGCCTGAATCTGAAGAGCGCCAAGCTGCACAGGTTCCTTGGGGTGGAGGAGCCGGAGGTGACGCTGGATAAGCTGCAGCCGGAGCTGCGGTCCGCCTCGCTTACAGCGGAGCGCCTGCGCGGCGCAGGCTATGGCGTTCCAGGGCTCAGCAATCTGAAGGTGCTGTTCGGCAACCTGGACCGGGAGGGCGCGGAGTATGTCGGCGCGGAGGAGATTCAGCATCTGCTGGATACGGCGCAGAAGGCCTTCGATTTTGTGGTGCTGGATGTGGGGGCGTATTGGGACAATGCCGCGACTGTATGCTGCATGCGGCGCTCAGATTCACGAATTGTTGTAACGACGCCTGCGCTGTCCCATTTCCAGGAGGATGGCGGGAAATGGATCGGCGGCGTATCCGCGCTGTTCGGTATACAGCCCCATCAATATGACTGCATCGTCATGCGGACGCCATGGGCCAAGAGCGGCTACGGCATGAATGAAATCTGCAAGGAGCTGGGCTGCTCGCCGCTTGGCGAATTCCGTCTTACGGAGTCGATGCTGGGCGGGTTCGACCGAGGAGATTTCGGCGCTTGGCTGGCGGAGGATGCCGCCGGCAAAGCGGCGATGAAGAAGACGGCTGCCGTTCTGATGAAGCGCCATGGGCTCCGCATCGCGTTTCCACCCATGGGGGGACAGCCTTGGTATCGTAAGCTGTTAGCTTATCGGAATGGAGTGAGCTCCACGTGAATCAAGGTCAAAGCCGGTTTTCGCTGGCGGAATTTGCGTCCCGTATCCGGACGGAGGGCGAGAAGGGATTGAAGGCTGCTGGCGGCGAGGAGCCGCGCGATAGCAGCGAGGATTTCGAGAGGCTGTCCGCCGAGATCCGCGCGCACCTGAGCGCGCCGAGAGGCATGACGGAAGACGAGCGGCGTCAGTACAGCGAGACCTTGAATCGAGCCGTGCTTGGCTTCCCGCAGGAGCGGGAGCAGGTGCTGGCCGTGATCGAGGATCGGCTGTTCCGGCTTCGCATCCAGAGCCTGCCGGATTATAGGCATCCTTATGGCAGTCTCGCCGAGGCGCTGTTCGCTGAGGTTGTGGGGCTTAATGTGCTGGAGCTTGTGCTGGCGAGCCGTGAGGGGCTGGAGGAAATTCAGGTGCTGGGCGACCGAATTTACGAGGTGCGAGCAGGAAGCGCAGTCTTATCTCCTTACCGATTCGGGAGTGTGCGCGATGTGGAGCGCATCCAGCAAAACCTGGTGCTCTACAACAATGACCGCATCAATCCGCGCAAGCGCTGGGCGGAGGTGATGCTCCGGGACGGCTCCCGCGTGACCATGACCGGCTTCGGCTTCACCGCCAGACCCACGCTTACGATTCGTTTCTATACGGTGCGTCACTTTGGGCTTGCGGCGCTGTGCGATCCGCCATACCGGAGCCTGAGCGAGAAGATGCGGCGCATGCTGCTCGCCGCTCTCCACGGCCGGTACAACCTCGTGTTTATTGGTCCCACTAATTCCGGCAAAACCAATCTGATGAAGGCGCTTATTGCCGAGCTGCCGGATGAAGAGAGGGTCGTAACGATCGAGGGACGGTTCGAGATGATGCTGGGCAGAGATTTTCCGGGCAAAAACATCGTGGAATACGAAACCTCTGACGAGGAAGCGGCTCACGGCGCCGCGCAGGCGTTCAAGCTGGCGCTCAGGCAATCTCCCCAGCGCATCATACACGCAGAAATTAGGGATGACGACGCCAACATCTATGTGCGCGCCTGCACAAGAGGGCATGCGGGCAGCATGACGACGGTTCACGCCAATCGGCTTGAGGATGTGCCGGAGGCGATAGCCGACATGTGCATGCTGGATGGCAGGGGCATGAACCCGGAGCGGCTGGTGAAGAGGATCGCCCAGTACGTAACCGAGCTCGGCATAGAGCTGAAGGTATGGCAGGGACGCAGAGTGGTGAGCCGAATCGGTGAAATCATATGGGAGGATGGCGAAGCTCGCGTTCGGGAATGGGCGGTGTTCGACGGCGAGAAGGACGAATGGACGTATCCCCATCCCCCGTCTGAACGTGCGATGAGCTGGCTCGGGAAGGAGGCGGACGGGGAATGAATCAAGTCTCCATGATGGCGGGACTGGCGCTTTTGTTTATTTTGCTGAACATTGTTATGTACGGCCTTGTGCATGGAATCGCCGAGAGGCGAAGGCTGCGGGGAAGGCTTACCTATCAATCCCCCTACAGCCTGCGTAAGCTGATCGTAGACAGGAGCAAGGCGTATCGACTCCTGTCTGCTCATATCGGGGAGCTGCTGGAGACGCTGCGGCTTCGAATGAAGGCGGAGATGTTCTTGAGCGGCTCCGGTCTGCTGCTGCTTGCCGGCACATTGGCCGGGGGCTTGTTCTTCCAGACGGCGAAGGGAACGCTGCTGTTCGGGTGTCTCGTCGGCTTGAGTCCTTATGTCTGGCTGAGGGGGCTGCTCGTTCATCGCCGTATGGGCGCCCAAATCGATTTCCTGCCCGCCGTGGAGCTGTTCTATCAATGCTACCTCGTGACAGGCGAGAGACAGGTGCGGGTCGCCCTGCAGCGTACCGTAGAGGAGAAGCGGCTGCTGGGTCCCATGCAGGCGGTGTTCGAGCAGCTGTACCGCAATTTATCCGTGCGAGGCGATGACGAGGCCAGTCTGCGGATAATGGCGGGATCGCTGGGGCATGTGTGGGCTGATTATTTTGCCCAAATTCTGCGAATCTCCTTGTCGGAGGGCGTGTCCGTATCGGATAGCCTGCGGGAGCTGCTTGGGGATATGCGCAAGGCGCGGAGGGCGAATGAGCAGGAGAGACATAGGCTGCTTGAGATTCGTATCGCGAATTTTACGCCGATTCTATTCCTTGCGTTGTTCATCGGCATTAATATCCGCTACAACCCAACCCATGCTTATTACTATTACTTGCAGGACAGCCAAGGCCGGGACATGCTGCTGAACGCGCTGCTGCTCATCTTCGGCTCGTTCCTGATGGGATTGTATCTATCCCGCAAAAAAATGTAAGGGAGGCGAAGGCGACGCTGCAATGGGTCACCGTATCGACAACTGTTGGAGCTGCTCTAGGGCAGTTTGTATTTGCCGCGATCGGGCTGTACGCCCTTCTCCGGCTGCTGCCGCAGCGCCAAGCGAGATGGAGGAGGCTGGCCTTCTTGGCCTGGCGCAAGACGGAGGCGCCCGCCAGGCTGCTGCGCCTATTCGGCGTACACAGAGAAGGAGCGGCTTATCAGGAGCGGGAGCTGCTGCTCGCGGGCTGCGGCTTCACGGGGGACGCGGCATGGTATTCGCTCGCTCGAAGAGCGGCTATCGCGGTCTGCTTGGCCGTCGCCGGCTTGTCCGCGTATTTGCTGCAGGATCGGCTGCTGTCGATCGCCATGCAGCTGCTGGGCGGAGTCCCGCTGCTGGCGGCCGTGCTGCTGAAGCTGGATCGGGTGTGGCTGCGCTCCTTGCGCAAGCTGAGGTCGCTGCAGCTGACCAAAGAAATCTATGTCATTAGCAACCAGCTCCTGTATTTGTCCGACTCCACTCTGAACATTCATACGAAGCTGATGCGCTGCATCCCGTATACGAAGGTGATGAGGGGCGACATGGAGAGGCTCCTGGCGGAATGGTATCACGATTCCGCTGTCGCGCTCAGAGAGTTCAAGCTGAGAATTGGAACGGAGGATGGCATGAGCTTTGTGGAGACCATTGATGCGATCCGGCAGCATGAGAGCAGTCAATATTACGAATTGCTGCGAGTGCGGATATCCGATTACAAGGACAAGCTGGAGCTTGCCAAGGAAAGCCGGAAGGAGTCGACCTCGTACATGCTGTTTGTCATTGCGGGCATTCCGATTCTGTATACGTTCCAGGTCTTTATATACCCTTGGGTGCAAGAGGGGCAGAAGCTGTTTCAATCGCTGGGCTGAGCGGCTTGGCGAGACGGAGACTATAACGAAGGAGGTGACGGGAATGCGCAATATTTTGATGACAGTTATGCTGCTTGTCGTTGTGGTTGTGATGTTCAATTCGATCATCGCGCAGAACGGGACAGGCACCAGAAGCCAGATCGAATCGCAGGGCAACGCCGCGAACACGCGGATCAACGCGCTGCTTCCATAGGCTGCGGAGTGCTTGGAGCAATCAGGGGGCTGGCCTCTTAAGGCCGTTCAATCGGAGGTGAAGACATGCGTGCGATATTGACGTCGCTGCTGCTCATTATTACCGCTGTTCTGGTGTATACGGCGGCAGCCGATGGAGAAGGGGGCATGAAAAGCGGCATCGGCCGAACGGGCAGCGCCATCAGCGATTACGTGAAGGGGATGAGCCCTTGAAGCAGATACTATTGTTCGTGCTGTTCGCCGCAACGCTTTGCTGGGTCATGTTCTCCCCCATCTATAAGCATGTGGTCATTGTAAGGCAAGCGGTGCTTCAGCAGGAGGTGGATTATTTGCTGGAGGTTGGGGCTAGCGGCACCTATGGCTATATTAGCGCCGCGATGGAAGAGCAGTCCAGACGCCGTCTCGCAGCATTCGGCCTCCGGGGAGAAGCGATCCAATACCGATATGCCACAACGACAGGAGTGAATGCCACCAATCCTGCGGCGCCTGTTGCAAGGGGAGTTGGCATAGAGCTGACGGTCAGCTACCCATATGAAAATTTGTTTATGATCGACTCCCTCATTGGGGTGACGCCAATTGATCCCGAAGCTCGCATGCGAGCTTATGGCATGAAGATGAGCGAATATGTGCCATAGCCGGGGGAGCGAGGAGGCATGATGATTGTATAAGCTGGTGCTGATCGCAGCGATGATGACGGTGTGGCTGTTCGCGCATACGCTGCAGATCGAGGAGGAAATGGCGATGAAAGCGTTGTTCCAGGGCAAGCGCGCCGTGAATCGTGCCGCTCATGCGGCCGCGCAGCAGCTGGACAAGGCCGCATTGGCGGACGGAGTCGTCAGAATCGACGCGGCGTCCGCCTCCGACGCGGCCGCGCTTTATTTGCGCAGCAACCTGCAGCTGGACGAGGACGGCCATCCGAACGGCCAGTCCTTTCTTCGCGATCGGGTAGATATTTTAGTATTTGATGTTATTAACTCCGACCAGTCCTTTCCCTTCTATTATCGGAATGAAGCTTATGACTATGAGGTCGTGCTGAAGCGGCCGGGCGTCGTCATGATCATCAGCCTGAGCAACCCGGGCAGATTCTCGGTTATGGAGCCGATCAGATGGGAGATTAAAGGGACCGCTGAGCTGGTGGTAGGTTAATTGGAGGGTGTAAGTTGACGTGTTTATCTAAAATTGGTGTAATAGGAGGGGATAGGGGGAAATCAGTGTGGATAGGGAACTGACTAGAAGGCTGCATCGCGATTATTTGAAGGTGTACCGGATCACGGAACTGATGATGAATGGCATATTCCTGCTGCTGATTGCGGCGTATGCGATAATGGCGGCATGGAGGGATTGGACTTGGATTCCGGTGTGGATCTGCCTGGGCTTGCTCCTGCTGTCTCTGGTCCTCTTCACCTGGCTTGTGCCCGCGGTGAAATATCGAAGATTCCGATATGAATTGTTCGACGAGGAGCTGGAAATGGAGTCCGGCGTCATCTTCATCACCAACGTGCTGGTGCCTATGGTGCGTGTGCAGCATGTGGAGCTGGGAAGCGGTCCGCTGATGAGGAAATTCAGCCTCGCGACCGTATCAGTCGTTACTGCGGCGACTACACACAAGATTGCCGGTCTGAAGCGAGATGAGGCGGAAGCGCTCAAGCGGCGCATCGGGCAGCTGGCCAAGGTGGAAGACGATGCAGAATGAACGACGCTCGCTCCATCCGTCCTACATATTGTTTAATGTTTTGTCTATTATTAAGGGTTTTCTTCCCATTATCGTTATCTTCCTGTTAAGACGGCCGGACTGGTCCGAGATGGCTTGGTATGCTTACGCTGCGGCCGGCGGCGGCTTGCTGCTCTTTGTGCTGCTGAGCTACCTGTCCTGGCGAAGATTCGGGTTCTGGCTGGAGGAGGACCGTATTGTGATACGGTCAGGCATATTGTTCCGCGAGGAGAAGACGATCTATTACTCCCGCATCCATTCCGTTAATATTGAGCAGCCTCTTATTCAGCGCTTGCTCCGCGTCGTGCAGCTGCAGATCGAGACGCCGGGAGGCGGGAAGAAGTCAGACGGCACTTTGCATACGCTCAAAATGGAGGAAGCGAATGAGATCAAGCATTTGCTTCGCCGCAGCGGCCTGGAGAAGGGTGAGATTGGGGAAACTGCGGCGGAAACAGATGCATTGAACGCTAATGCGGCTGCTTCGGCTGAAGCGTCGCAGGCAGCTGCAGCTCCGGCTGCAGAGCTGGCTGCCAAGGTGATGAATGCTGGATCCGGTGCGTCAGCGCCTGCCTCCTCTCTGTCGAGACGGCATGGCCATGTCAATGTAAGCTCTGCGGAGCAAGGCATCACGATGCCTGACGAAGAGGTGAAGCTTGGACCGGGCAAGCTGTTCCAGGCGGCTGCGACGTCGCTAAACTTTGGACTGGCTATAGCGTTCATCGGAGGCTTGTACTCCTTCGCCGATGATTTCATGGATTTGCTGCTGCCGGAGCATTTCTTCAAGGATGTGGTAGAGGAGTCCGTTGGAGCCATGCCGAGCGTTCTGCTGATTACCGGAGCTGGGATCTTTGTTATTGTTATGGCTTGGGCGTTGTCTATTCTGCTCTACATATTGAAGTACAGCGGATTTACCCTGCGGCGTGAAGGTAATCAGATGATGCTCTCCTATGGCCTGCTTGAGAAGAAAAGCATCTTGTTCGATCCCAGGAATGTTCAAGCTGTTATTGTTGGCGAAAGCTGGCTCAGACAGCCGTTTGGCTATGCTGAAGTCCATCTTCAGGTAGAATCGTCCGACAAAAACGAGCAGCTGATGCTGCATCCCTTTATCAAGATTTCCGATATTCAGGAGCTGCTGCACAGCTTCGTGCCCGGTATGATAACGCATGCCCCCGAGCAGCTGGCTTTATCGCCCCGCAGAGCGATGATCTACTACGTTCGCGTACCGCTGCTGATCGCGGCTGTCTTGTGTGCTGCATGTATCTGGCTGTTCGGCGCCATAGGCGCCTGGTCGCTTGTCCTCGTGCCGCTTACGATATGGTGGCGCATCAGCTGCCATCGGGCGGCAGGGGTGCTGCTGCAGGATAGCCAGCTTACTATTCGCCGCCGCATGCTGCATCGCGTCACGTATTACGTCCGCCGGCCGCGTATTATCGCCATGCAGGTGAAGCGGTCCGACGCCCAGCGCCGCAAAGGCATTGGCGCATTGTCCGTGAATGTGCTGGGCAGCCCTTACGGCTACAGCGTGTCCGGCATGGCCCAGTCCGATCTCCAACCGATCTGGACTTGGTTCAGCCGAAGCAAGCATGAATAATAGAGGGCTAGCTCTGAAAATAATGACTGCAGCGATATTGCGGTCATTATTTTTTTTCGCATCGAACGAAATCCGCCCCCTCGCCGTCTAATCATCATAGGACAGAAACAGGGAGTGAAAGGAGCTGCGCCGTGCGCGATGAGTCAACAATAGTCAGGCAAGCGATAAGAGGCGACATCCAGTCGTTGTCCGAGCTGCTTGGACAGCATTACGCCTTCCTCTACCAGTATGTCCTGAAGCTGACGATGGATAAGAGCAAGGCAGAGGATATAACGCAGGAGACGATGTTGAAGGCTATTGAGAAAATCGGCACCTACAGGGCGAAGTCGAAGTTTTCGACATGGCTGATCGCTATCGCCTCCAGGCTGGTTATCGACCGCGCCAGACGCAGCCAGAGAGAGCGCAAATATGTGCAGGAGGAAGGCGCGCTCCGCCAGCTGCGTTACGAATCGCTGGTTCGGATGAACGAATGGCCGGCTGCGCTTGAGGCGCTGGGGCAGCTGGATCAGCAACAACGAATGACCGTGCTGCTCAAATATTATTACGGCTATTCCCAAGAAGAAATCGCGGAGATGCTGGATATACCGCTTGGCACGGTGAAGTCTAGAATTCATGCGGGGATCCAATTATTAAGGAAGGAGCTGGCCTCATATGAAGAGGAATGACGCTCATGACGACGATCAGCAATGGTTCGACGCACGGCTGAAGGCGGACCTGCAAAGCTTCGATGAGGCATTCGACAGCCCGCCGCATGATGTTGCGGGGTTAGCGTTGCTTGTTGGGCGTTACCAGAAGGAGCTGAACAGAAGGCTGTGGCGCGAGCTTGCCCTGTTCTGGCTCGTTGCGGCGATTCTGCTTGCTGCAGTGTTCGGCTTGCTGGAGAGAAGCTTGGCGTTATTCGTTGTGCTTCAAGGCATAACGGCATTAAGCGCGCTTCTGATTATCGGCATGACGGTCTGGAGGAGGAGGAAGTCGCTATGGAAGAGCAGCTGATGGGATCGGTCTGGTTCTGGCTGGCGCTTGCGGCCATCCTGCTGACACAATCGACCTGGCTGTTCCTGGATGCTCGCAAACGAGGAAGCATGCCTTGGTTCTGGGGCATATGGGGATTAGTGCAGTTCCCGCTGCCGCTTGTATTGTATTGGTTAATCGTAAGACTTCGAATATTCGACAGGGGGTCGCGCAAATGAATGAAACATTAGAGCTTGGCAGGCTGGCGGCGATTATCGCGCCGCTGCTGATCATCCAGCTTATCCTGATGGTCATAGCGCTCATTCAGTGCATCAAGGCGGAGGAGACGAGGGGTCCGAAGCTTGTATGGATTCTCATTATTATTTTCATCAACCTATTAGGACCAATCGCCTTCTTCTTGTTCGGCAGGAGGCAGAGAGGATGACTCAGCTGCTGCAGGTGGAGGGGCTGATCCATCATTTCGGGGCTACTGCTGCAGTCCGAGGTATCAGCTTCGAGGTGCTGGAGGGGCGGTGCACCGCCCTGCTGGGGCCGAATGGGGCTGGGAAAACAACAACGATCCGCATCATCGCGGGCCTGCTGAAGCCCACCGAAGGGGCCATCCGATTCAAGGGTCTTCGCCCTGGCGAGGATGCCAGAGGCCTGCTTGGCTATTTGCCTCAGTCGCCAGCTTTCCATCATTGGATGACAGGCATGGAGTACATGGAGTATGCGGGCCAGCTATATGGCATGAGCAGGGTAGAGGCGAAGCAGCGCGCGGTCGCTCTGCTGGAGCGAGTGGGGCTCAAGGAGGCGGCCAAACGGCGGATCGGCGGTTATTCCGGCGGCATGAAGCAGCGCCTTGGTCTTGCTCAGGCACTCGTACATCGGCCCAAGCTGCTAATAATGGACGAGCCGGTATCGGCGCTTGACCCTGTCGGGAGGCGCGAGGTGATGGGCCTGCTGCAAGAGCTGAAGGGCGAAACATCGATCCTGTTCTCGACGCATGTTCTGCCTGACGCAGAGGAGCTGTGCGAGGACATCGTGATCATTCGACAGGGAGAGGTTGCTCTGCAAGGCTCGCTTGAGCAGATTCGTCACACGCATCGGAAGCCCGTCATTGAGCTGAAGCTGGAGGATGCGGATAAGCCGCGTATATGGGCGGAGGGCTTCATGAAGAAGCTCGGCTCGAACGACTCGGCATGGCGTCCGCTCTTCCGTAAGGCTGAGCAACACGGTGTAACAATAAAGTTGACCGTTGAGGATTTGCCAGCGGCAAGGCAAGCTGTTCTGCAGGAGCTGGCTCAGGAGGGGATTGATTTTGTACGCATCGAAGCCGGATATTCCTCGCTTGAGGATTTGTTCATGAAGGTGGTGGGCGTATGAGTATGAAGACCCGTGTGCTGATGACGCTGCTCCGAAAGGAATGGCTGGAGCTTCTGCGGAGCTACAAGCTGATCTGGGTGCCGCTTGTATTCCTGGTGCTTGGCATCATGCAGCCGGTGTCGAGCTATTATATGCCCCTTATTATCGAGAAAGCGGGCAATATGCCGGAAGGCACGATTATTGAAATCCCGATGCCAAGCGAGGAGCAGGTGCTTGCCGAGACGCTGTCGCAATTCGGGCTGATGGGACTGCTCATTCTCGCGCTTTCGTACATGGGCATCGTGTCTGCCGAACGTGCCAGCGGAGCAGCTTCGCTGGTGCTTGTGAAGCCGATATCGTTCACAGCGTATATGGTCTCCAAATGGCTGAGCATGCTGCTATTCACCTGGGGGGTGCTGCTGATCGGCTATGGAGCGGCCTGGTATTACACCTGGCTGTTGTTCGATAAGGTAGAGCTTGGCCCCTTCCTGATCAGCTACTTGTTATATGGACTCTGGTTCAGCTTCATCTTGAGCGCGACGCTGCTCTTCAGCACGCTGCTGCGCAGCGCGGCTGGGGCCGCCTGCTCGGCGCTGGGCCTAGCGATCCTGCTGTCTCTGCTGGGAGGACTGCTGCCGAAGTATATGGCTTGCAGTCCGGGCGCGCTGACAGGGTATGCTTATGAAGCGGTACAAAGCGCAAGCGGCAGTATGAAGGCTGACGCCCCGTTATGGTGCTCCATTGGACTGACAGCCGCGCTTGTCGCCGCTTGTCTGATGGGATCCGCTGCGCTGCTGCGCCGCGCGCCTGCTATAGATTAATTTTTTGTTTCGCCAAGGGGGCGTTCTTCGGGGTATAATGGGAGCAACAACCCAAGAAGGAGCTGACGGCGATGAACCTAGTGGTAGAGCAGGCGGCGGCACGGTGGTACAAGGAGCAGATGGGGCTTAGCGACGGCGACAGCTTGCGCATCTTCGTTCGACTCGGCGGCTGCGGCAGCGTCCATCCCGGCTTATCGCTCGGTATTACGAAGGACGTGCCGAGGAAGCCCGCGTTAAGTCAGCAAGTAGAAGGCGTCACCTTCTTCATGGAGGAAGACAATGTATGGTATGTAGATAACAAGGAGCTGCGCATCTCGTTCGACGCCGCTTATGAGGAGATCCAGATGGACGTCGTATGACGGATTCGGCGCCGACAGCCATTCATACTCAAAGGGAGCGTCTCTGCCGGAATATGGAGTTCCGGCCAGAGACGGCTTCCACCGCAAGGCGATCCCGCTCGCGCAAGCGAGCCGCGACAGCCTTGCAGCAAGGGAGACTTAAGACTTGGAGTGATCGGCTTCCGCGCTCAGCTCTTCCAGCGACTTGACCTTACCGTGAGGGCGCTGGGTATGCTTCCTTTGGTGCCAGGCGTTCTCTCTGCGGCGTTTGGACGAAGACATGGTCATGCACCTCCCTTCTTACGTTAGAATGGCGAAAAGCCCTTCATCTCATGCGTGTTCATGCGCATAAGGCGAAGGGCTTTCTTGGCATCATTTATAAGTTTTCGAGTATTCGAAAAAGGGAAATTGTATTTGACGATAAATCCTACATCTGTCGTTATAGTGGCTGAGAAGCAGCTTTTTGGTGCAACAACGACACGAGGTGTGGTTATAGCGTCTGGGAAGCAGCTTTTTGGTGCAACAACGACACGAGGTGTGGTTATAGCGGCTGAGAAGCAGCTTATTGGTGCAACAACGACACGAGGTGTGGTTATAGTGGCTGAGAAGCGGCAATTTGTTGCGACAGCGACACGAGGTGTCTCTATAGTGGATGAGAAGCGGCTTTTTGGTGCGACAGCGACACGAGGAGTCGTTATGGCGTCTGGGAAGCGGTTAGTTGGCATTGGCTTATATGAGACGTCTCGCGGGCACCGTTGCCGCAAGACTTGCAGGAGAATGCGAGACTGGAGGAAGCAGCAAAGAAAAAGAGAGGCTCCTCCAGTCTGGCTCCCGCAGCGGCATCTTAGTTAACTCGGTTATCGCCGATATCGCCCCATTCAGGCAACTGCCCAATCGTGCTGAAAACTGGACTTTTGAACACGCACATTAAGCTGGGCCTATCAAATTGAGGCTTTCGGGTTAGACGCCGGCATACGCCATAAACCCGCCGTCCACCGGAACTGTGGTTCCCGTGACAAAGCCGGAGGTGGTATCGTCCACCAGCCATAGAAGGACGCCAAGCAGATCCTCCGGCTTGCCGAAGCGGCGCATCGGAGTGTGGGAGATGATTTTGTTGGAGCGCGGCGTCAGCGAGCCGTCTTCTTGAATGAGCAGCTTGTGGTTCTGCTCTGTCAGGAAGAAGCCTGGCGCGATTGCGTTGACGCGAATTCCGGCATCCGCCATATGGACGGCAAGCCACTGCGTAAAATTGTTAATGGCGGCTTTAGCCGCGCTATAAGCAGGCACCTTCGTCATCGGGGACGGGGCGCTCATGGACGAAATATTAATAATAACGGGGTTCGTCTGGTCCAGCATCTGCTCCGCAAACACTTGCGACGGAATCAGCGTGCCGACAAAATTGAGATCCAGCACGTTGCGGAAGCCAGCAATGCTGAGATCAAAGAAGCTAGTGACGCCTTCCAGCGCGCGATCCTCCGGCTTAAACGTTTCGTTCGTCGTATTGGCGCTTGGATGATTGCCGCCGGCGCCATTAATAAGGATGTCACATGGCCCAAGCTGCTCCAGCACGATTCGCGCGGCGTCACGCGTGCTGTCCACGTCGGTGACGTCGCAAGCGACGCCGATCGCGATGCCTCCGGCAGCAGCGATCTCATCGGCTACCGCCTGGTTTTTGGCCGCGGTTCGCCCCAGCACGGCTACCTTGGCACCCTGGCGGGCAAGCTCGATCGCCATGGCGCGGCAGAGCACGCCAGCACCTCCCGTCACGACCGCTACCCTCCCCTTGATGGCTTCATGAATAGGCTGCTGCTTGTTCATTATGCTCTCTCTCCTTTGCCCTTGGCGGCATATTCGTAGCCGTCCCACAGTCCCCACAGATGCATGATCCCGAGTGCGCGGTCATAGAGGCCGTAGCCAGGGCGGCATTGCTCGTCCCAAATATGGCGTCCGTGATCCGGCCGCGCGTAGCCTGTGAAGCCGATATCATGGTAAGCCTTCACGATGCCAGCGATATCCACGGAGCCGTCCTGCGTGCGATGGGAGCTCTCGATAAAGTCGCCATTGTCATAGCGGCGGACGTTGCGGATATGAGCGAATGGAATTCGGTCCCCGAACTCATGGATCATGGAGATGATATCATTGGCCGGATTGGCGCCAAGCGAGCCGCTGCAGAGCGTGATGCCGTTAGCGGGATGGTCGACCAGCCTCAACAAGCGTCGGAAGTTCTCCTGGCATGTCATGATGCGCGGGAGTCCGAAGATGGACCACGGCGGATCATCCGGGTGAATGGCCATAGTGATGCCGTTCTCCGCAGCGACAGGTATGATCTCCTGTAGAAAATATTCCAGGTTGCTCCATAGATGCTCTTCCGTGACGCCCTGATAAGCCTCGAACAGCTTCGTCAGGTGCTGCAGGCGCTCAGGCTCCCAGCCGGGCATAGTCAAGGCGGAGTTGGCGTTGATCCCTTTCACGAGCTCGAACGGATCCGTGTCTGCGATCCGGCTGCTCTCGTAGAAGAGGGCGGTGGAGCCGTCCTCCAGCTCCTTGTGCAGATCCGTGCGGAGCCAATCGAAGATCGGCATAAAATTGTAGCAGATAACCTTGACGCCCACCTTGCCAAGCTTCTCGATTGTGCGCTTATAGTTGTTGATATACGTCTCCCGTGACGGCAAGCCCAGCTTGATGTCCTCATGCACGTTAACGCTTTCCACGACGTCAATGTGAAGTCCTGCGGCGTCGGCTTGAGCTTTGAGCTCCAAAATTTTGTCCATGGGCCACTCTTCTCCCGCTGGCACATCGTGCAGCGACCATACGATGCCTTCTGTGCCCGGAATTTGCTTTATGTAGCGGAGCGGCACGGTATCATTGTTTTCCCCAAACCATCGGAATGTCATCTTCATAATGGTTATTGCTCCTCCTTAGTCCATGTAGTAATGCGGGTACTTCTCCTTCAGCGTGGCTTGATCCGTAATGTTCAAGCTCAGATGCTTCTTCATGATAGACCGCGCTCCCTCCGCGTTCCCCGCACGAATGGCGTCAGCCATGTCACGATGCTGCTCGTATAGATTGCGCCAGTTGTGATCGTCCGCAAGTCGGAGTCTGCGGCTTCGGTTCAGATGAATGGTCAGCTGAGAGAGAGCGCCCCAGGTATGGCTTTTGCCGCAGCCTTCAAATAGAATACGATGGAATTCCTCATCCAGCTCGAACATGCCGCTTTCGTCCAATTGCCGAATCGTATCCTGCTGGTTGGCCAGATTGGTCTCCAGCTGAGTCATCGCTTGCGCGCTAAAGCCCTTGCAAGCCAGCTCGATAACGGCAGTCTCCAGATGCTCCCGCATGAAACGGGCTTCCTCTACCAGTGCCGTGTCGATGAGCGATACAAAGGTGCCGCGCTGTGGCAGCACCTGGACAAGCCCCTCCTGCGCAAGCCTCATAAAGCTTTCCCTAACTGGAGTGCGGCTGACCTGGAATTGCTGGGAGGTCTCATTCTCCGAGAGCGGTGTGCCGGGAGGCAGCTCCATGCTCAAAATTTGCTCTCTCAGTGCCGCGTACACGGTATCTCGGGTTGACACGTTCCCTTGGCGGCGCATGAAATACAATGGGATTCCTCCTTGTCTGCTGAATATCGTTTTGTTTGGCGATTTTTGTTTCTTACTTGAAGTCTATACTTACATACTACCATACAAGTATACAAGAATAAAACTAAACTTTGTTGTATATTTTCTTTAATTTCTGGGGTTCAACTGCTGAGGGCTGATGTCTAAAATATAGATTTAAGCCACTGGCTTGCATGTAAGATCACGGAGGTGCGGCATGAGTACAAGAGGATACAAGGCCTGGCTCGGATATGACGGCAAGGTGACGGGGCAAGGCACCGCGCAGTGGGCGGAGTGCCTGAATACGATTGTTTACCATCCTGGCGAAGGCGGTGTCGTGCAGCGTACCGCTTTGCTTGAGCTGGCGGCGGGGCTGTCCGCCTTAACGAAGCGGGAGCCGGAGCATACAAGCGATGCCGGCCGCAGCAGGTTTGTAGCAGCTGGCGTTATGGGCAGCTCCCCGGTGATAGAGGGGGCCGCTGGGCAAGCAGAGACCGACGATCTGCCGGCTGAAGGGTTCGTCATCCGCACGGTGAAGGATGGAAAGCGAGCGTATATCGCAATCGCGGGCAAGTCTGAACGGGGATTGCTCTATGGCGTATTCCATTTCCTCCGCCTTCTGCAGACGGAAGGAATCGGCGAAGGCGGCCTGAATGTGGTGGAGCGGCCTTGCTTCGGATTGAGAATGATCAATCAGTGGGACAATATGGACGGTTCAATTGAGCGAGGGTATGCGGGAGAATCCATTTTTTACAGGGACAATGCCGTGCTGAAGGATTCGCCTAGAATAAGAGATTATGCTCGTCTGCTTGCTTCAGTCGGAATCAATGGAATCGCGATTAACAATGTTAACGTGCACCAGGAGGAGACAAAGCTGATTACAGAGCGTTATCTCCCGGATGTGGCCCGAATCGCAGCTATATTCCGAGCTTACGGCATCAAGCTGTATTTGAGCGTAAACTTTGCCGGTCCTGTGGAGCTCGGCCAATTGGACACGGCGGACCCGCTTGACGCAAGCGTGCAGGCGTGGTGGAGGGAGCGCGCGGAATGTGTGTACCGACATATTCCGGATTTCGGTGGTTTTCTTGTGAAAGCGGATTCGGAGAATCGGCCCGGTCCATTCACCTATGGACGCGATCATGCGGATGGCGCCAATGTGCTGGCGGACGCTCTACTGCCGTATGGCGGTATTGTGCTATGGCGCTGCTTCGTATACAACTGCCATCAGGATTGGCGGGATCGATCGACGGATCGGGCCAAGGCGGCCTACGACCATTTCAAGCCGCTGGACGGGAGGTTCAGAGATAACGTCGTGCTGCAGATCAAGAATGGTCCCATGGATTTCCAGGTGCGGGAGCCTGTTTCGCCGTTATTCGGCGCCATGCCAAGAACGAATGGAATGATGGAGTTCCAGGTGACGCAGGAATATACGGGCCAGCAACGGCATGTATGCTACCTCGTTCCGCAGTGGAAGGAGGTGCTGAACTTCGATACGCGGCTGAAGGGCGAAGGCACGTTTGTGAAGGATATCGCGGCTGGCCGGACACATCCCTATTCCCATTGCGGCATAACAGCGGTATCGAATATCGGGGACGACGACAATTGGACAGGGCATCATCTGGCGCAGTCCAATCTGTACGGCTATGGACGCTTGATATGGAATCCTGAGCTGTCCGCAGAGGAGATTGCGGTGGAGTGGACGAGGCAGACCTTCGGAGCCGCGGGCAGCGTACGTCCAACGGGCAGCCTGGAAGGCTCGCGAGCCGAAAAGGTCATTGTTGAATGGCTGATGGCTTCCTGGAGGACATATGAGGATTATACTTCGCCGCTCGGCGTAGGCTGGATGGTGCGGCCGCATTATCATTATGGACCGGACGTAGACGGCTACGAATATTCGAAGTGGGGAACGTATCATTTTGCCGACTGCCTGGGAATCGGTGTTGATCGGACGCAAGCGACAGGTACGGGATATACCGCCCAATATGCGCCAGAAGTTGCCGCGCGTTACGAAAGCCTGGATACATGTCCGGATGAGCTGCTGCTGTTCTTCCATCATGTCCCTTATACCCATAAGCTTCATTCCGGCAAAACTGTCATACAGCATATTTACGATACACATTTCGAAGGTGTCCGGCGGGTCGAGGAGCAGCTTGCGTCTTGGCTTGCTCTGGAGGGGCAGATTGATGAGGCACGCTTCCGTCATGTAGCCGATCGGGCGGCTGAGCAGTTGGATAACGCGAAGCTGTGGCGTGATGTCATTAATACGTATTTCTATCGAAAGTCGGGCATACCCGATACACATGGACGCACCATTTATTAAATGGGGCGTTCAATTCCGTAATCTTGCCCGCATGCCGTGACACTGTACAGGGAAAGCTGAAGGGGAGGATAACGCGCAATGCGACGCGGGAGGGAACCTTCATGTCTAATCGGGGTTTAGGAACAGCACTGCTGGCTGTAGGGGCGGCGCAGCTGCTCAAGCTGCCATGGCATTATGCCAGAACGGGGAAGTGGGATTGGCGCAAGGTCGTCGGCTCTGGCGGTATGCCCAGCTCACACTCCAGCGGCGTTACAGCGCTTGCCGCTTATACAGCGACCAAATATGGAATCCGCACGCCGGCATTCGCTATTGCTTCTATGCTAGGAATTATTGTGATGTATGATGCGATGAACATTCGCAGGCATGCGGGAGAGATCGCCATACAGGTGAATGACCTGGATGCTGACGTGGAACGGCTTGCCGGGCATCATCCCGGCATCTACCATAAGCGTCGCAAGGAAAAGCTGAAGGAATCGCTGGGCCATCAGCCTGCGGAAGTAGCTGCAGGAGCGCTGCTGGGAGCGGCCATCGGCTTGCTGGGTGCGCTCACGGCAAGGTCCAAATAGTGGAGAAGGCATGGTCGGCTACGCATTTCGCGAAGCCGGCTTTCTTTTTTGCCCGGAGATGATAAGAGTGGTTAGGTCAGCTTGATTCATTGATTCGTCTTAATTCGTCTTGGAACATTTAACGGATTGACATTGCAAATTAAATTGTATACAATTTAATTAAATCATCGAAAATTGAACAGGAGGTTTTTACGATGTCCATATACGATTATGAAGTGAAAACGATCAAAGGCGAGAAGCAGACGCTGGAGCCTTACAAAGGAAAAGTTATGCTGATTGTGAATACAGCAACCGGCTGCGGGTTTGCGCCGCAGTTCAAGGGTCTGCAGAAGCTGCATGATCAATATGAGGAGCAAGGCTTCGCTGTGCTAGGCTTCCCATGCTCGCAGTTCGCCAACCAGGAGAAGGAAAGCAATGAAGAAATTGCGCAGGCCTGTGAGTTGAATTTCGGTGTAAACTTCCCGCTGCACGCCAAGATCGACGTGAACGGAAGCGACGCTCATCCGCTGTTCAAGCACTTGACGAACGAGGCGCGCGGCGTTCTGGGCTCCAAGTCGATTAAGTGGAACTTTACGAAGTTTCTGGTCGACCGCAACGGTAACGTCGTGAAGCGGTACGGCTCGACGGATGAGCCAGCAAAGATTGAGGGCGATATTCGCAAGCTACTGGAATCATAAGATGTTTATAGCTTGTTGAGAGAGGCTTCCGAAGGGGCCTCTTTCTTGTGTGCGACGGGCAGTCGTATCACTAGCGCTTATGCGCTATGAGTGATCAATTACAGGCGGCGGTAACGATACCTAAAGTAAAAACGAGCCGAGAGCCTGGAACGAAAACTTTTCTCGAAGGTGTAAGTCCTTCCTCAAGAGTTCTGGTACAGCTTGAGAAGCCTAATCTAGGGCAGGAATCGCGAGGTACTTGTCTGAAGGAGATGCGGATAGTCGAGAGACCCGTAGGCGGATGAGCAGACCCAAATGCGAAAGCGTGAAGCACGCAGCGGCGGGGTAAGTCGGCGACTGTGCGTAAATAACGGGAAGCCTGCTACACGGCAAACTGTTGCCCCAAGAGCCAGACGAGCAACAGTGACTTATCATGTGAAGGTGCTGGGTATGTTCAGAAGGAAGATACGATGACCCCGTGAGGTTCTCTGTCCTCCCTGCAAAGGATGGGTATCTATAAGGCTTCGCCGAAGTGATACTCATGTCAGAGAATTCAGACGTTCTCATAGTACGGAAGTAGGCAGGCGACCAAACGTCTGCTGAACGGAAGGGGAACGACCTCGTGAACGAACACTTGAATGTAGCGTCGAACAACCGTAACGATACTGCGGTAAGAACGAACGGAATGGGCGCAATGAAAGGTGGGAGATAGACATGAATCAAGAGTTGAAGCTAAAGTGGCACAGCATCTACGGGCAGATTTTGTTCGAGAGGCGACTTTATGAAGCGTGGGAACAAGTCAAGGCAAATAAAGGAGCCGGAGGCATCGACGGAGTAACACTGGAAACGTACGGGAGGAAACTGGAGGACAATCTTGCCAGTCTCCTGAACAAGCTGAGGGCGAAGGAGTATGTCCCATCTCCCGTGCGCAGACGGTATATACCCAAGAAGAACGGGAAATTGCGACCGCTAGGTATACCCAATATCGAAGATCGGATCGTACAACAAGCCATTGTCAACGTTCTTCAACCAAAGTGTGAAGAACTCATCTTCCATCGTTGGTCATGCGGATACCGACCCAACTATGGGGCGAAACAGGTAGCACAGATCATCCTATGGAACGTCGAGACAGATCACAATTACATTTACGACTGCGATATCAAGGGCTTTTTCGATAACATTTCGCACAAGAGTCTTATGCGAGTGCTTACGAAATATATAGCGGATGGAACAGTGTTAGACATGATCTGGAAATGGCTGAAGGCAGGGTACATGGAAGAAGGAAAATACCACGAGGTAGACTCTGGCACCCCCCAGGGGGGCGTGATATCGCCGCTACTTGCCAACCTGTATCTAAACGAGCTCGATTGGGAGCTAGAGGAGCATGGCATCCGATTCGTGCGCTATGCAGATGACTTCTTGCTTTTTGCCAAAACAGAAGAGGAGATCAAGAGAGCCGCGGAAATTACCCAAACGAAGCTACAAGAGCTAGGGCTCGAAGTAGCCATAGAGAAAACGAAAACGGTAAATTTCAATGACGACGATTTTGATTTTCTGGGCTTTACATTCCAGCATTGGCGGGAACGCAAGAAAGATGGAAAGCGCTACTTCATAGCCAAGCCGAAGGACAGCACGTGGAAGGACTTCAAACAGAAGATCAAAGCCAAAACGAAGAAGACGCTGACCCTCAACAAAAAGGAGTGGTTGGAGAGAGTAAATCCCGTCATACGTGGGAAGGTGAATTACTTTCTGAACTTGTTCAAAGCGATGGAGGAAAACAGAAGGTACGGGCAAGAAAGCCGCTGCTTCGTAAATGCATGTCGTAATAACCTACTAGACGTGGATGGGTATATAAGGAAGAGGCTACGAGTCGCCATGATACACAAACATCCAAGTCAAAGGAAGGGACATGCGATGAAAACGAAGTGGAACAACGAGTTCTTTGCTCGTATTGGACTCATTCCTGCGCACTGGCTGTACCTCCATGAGCAATATGGCTACTCCCTTGACGATTACCTAGATTACATGAAGACGCGTCAGGCAGCAAAACAACAACGTAAAGTGCAAAAAGCAAAAGAACGCGGCGAGGAGTATTACACTCCCGAGCGCGTTCGTAAAATGCAATATGCCCAGCGACTAGCAACTTATTGATCACATGTTGAAACACGTTGGTGAGCCGTATGCCTTAGTAGGGCACGTACGGTTCGATAAGGGGGAAGCCATGAGAGTGGTTTCCCTACTTTATTGTCAGCGTTATTTTAATCATGACCCCTATTATGTAATTCCAAACCAGTTGCGGTTCTGAAAAATTTGCAACATGATCTGGAGGAGCTGCGTTATTCTATGGACGACTGTGTGCTATTCGTGCAGTATGGAATATGCGAATGGATGATTATCTCCAGAATCAGCAAATTACTTCAACAACGATCTGACGTGTGGCTATCGGGGCTAGAGAGGGCTGTTGCGGCATTATAACGACATGAGGAATCGCTATCGCAGCCCAAACAGAGGAAATTACTTCAACAACGATCTGACGTGTGGCTATTGGGCATAGTGAGGGCTGTTGCGGCACCATAACGACATGAGGAATCGCTATCGCAGCCCAAACAGAGGAAGTTACTTCAACAACGATCTGACGTGTGGCTATTGGATAGAGGGAGTTAGATTTGTGGCTATCGAGCATAGAGAGGGCTGAGCAGCCCCATGTGTGGCTATCAGAGATAAAGATGCATAGACAGGGCTGGAGCGCTGATTCATGAGTTTGGTTAAGCTTGTTTTAATGCTATAAGGCTGCAGGTGGCAGCAGCACGTAAAAGTGACGTTTTTGTCGCGTGCCACTTCCGTGTATAATAAAAGGATGGACAAGACGAAAGGGGCCGTTGAGGAATGAGTGAAGGGATTAACGAGCAGGAGCTTCTAGCTTATATCGCGGAGGAATCCAAGCAGGAGCCAGTCGTAATTGGCCTGGTGCTGCGCTACGAGCAGGAGTTCATCGGCAAAGCCAAGGCCGACGAGAATGGGGAAGTCGATATCGACATCGACGATTTGGTGGATTACATATTAAGCAAAAAGGATATCCGTCTGCATGAGCCAGAGGTGGAGCACATTCTGGAGCTGGAGATGGACTATTTGACAGAGAAGGGCTTGGCTGGCTATATCGACTAAAATGATTAGGAAGCGGGAGGAGCACGATCCTTGGCTCAGTTGAAAGAACATAAAAAACTAACCTTTACCGAAATCGCAATCCGGACCATATTTATTACGATCGGATCGATTCTGATGGGTGTTGCGCTGGAGCTGTTTCTTGTTCCGTTCAGCATCATCGACGGCGGCATCGCCGGTATCTCTATCATGCTGTCTGAGCTCACGCCCCTGCCGCTCAGCGTGTACTTATTTATTCTTAACGTGCCGTTTCTTGTGCTGGGCTACAAGCAACTTGGCAAGACGTTCGCTATATCCACCTTGTACGGCATTACGATTATGTCGATTACGACGGCGCTGCTGCACCATGTAGAGGCGTTTCCCGACGACAAGCTGCTGGCGGTATTGTTCGGCGGCATGATTCTGGGAGCGGGCGTGGGGCTTGTGATTCGTTATGGCGGAGCGCTGGACGGGATCGAGATCATATCCATTCTGATATCCAAAAAGCTTCGTATGGCCGTAGGCCAAATTATTATGCTGTTCAACGTTATCATCTTCCTCATCGCGGGATTTGTGTTCGAGTGGTCATCCGCCATGTATTCCATGGTGACCTATTATATCGCGATCAAGGTGATCGACATTGTGGTGGAAGGTCTCGAGGAATCCAAGTCGGTGACGATTATCTCCAAGGAGTATGATGAAATATCGCAGGCGATTATGGACCGTCTGGGACGAGGCACAACGCTGCTTCAGGCGAAGGGCGGCTATTCCGGAGATGAAACGCAGGTTATTTATTGCGTCGTATCCCGTCTGGAGCTGGCCAAGCTGAAGAGCATAGTGCATGCCATCGACGAAAGGGCATTTATCGCTGTTGAGCATGTATCCGACGTCATGGGCGGCAACTTCAGCAAAAGTAGCATCCATTAAAAACAGAATGGGCTGCGGTCCCCCACCTGCTGGTGATGGGCCGCAGCCCTTCTTGCCTTTATGGATCCAGCGAGGCAGCCATAGGATCGTTGGACTGAACCGATACCCCTCTGTCCTTCACGCCAAGAAGGAACAGCAGCGCCAGCACCATGCCTCCCGCCGCAACCGGGAATAGAATCGCATAATCAAAGCCGTCAATCAGCATGCCCATTAACGGCGGCGAGGCGACGGCGGCAAGCGACGAGGCGATGTAATAGATGCCTGTCCTTGTTCCTATGCTGCTTTCTGGACCCAGCGCCACGATAAACGGGTAAGAGTTAATGTTGATAAGCGCCCAGAAGATGCCGCCGATGATCAGCAGAATGCGCAAGCCAAGCAGGGTATCGATAAATGTGATGCTTGAGAAGATTAGAATAAGACCAATGATGCCGGTCATAATGACGGGCTTTTTGCCGTACCGATTCCCTAGCAGTCCGCTTGGGATGGCCATTGCAACAAAGGCGAGAGAGAAAAAAGCAAGCGAAAAGGAGGCTTCGGATTCCTTCAGGCCGAGATGGTTTTTGCCGTATAGGGTGAAGAGAGCCTCGATGCCCTGATAGGAGAAAAACCAGAAGAAGATGGCCGCCAATAAGAAGAGGGTTGGCTTCGTCCACTCACGGCGGAAGGAGCGCAGCTTGTAGCCATCTGCCGGAGCGTACGAGATAGCATGCCGCTTCTCCCGAATGACCACAAGAAGTATAGCTAAGCAGGCGATGGTCAAAATGGATGAGGTCAGGAATGGCAGTGACTTATGCTGGTCGTACAGGATAGAACCCGCGCCGAATGCAATAATGGAGCCAACGCCGCCCATAAAGTTGATAATGCCGTTGGCTCGCGTCCGTTGGTGGGGCTGCGTAATGTCAGGCATCAGCGCAACCGTTGGTGAACGATAGATGCTCATGGACAGGTTCATCAGCACCATAAACAAGATGAGCAGCAGCAGTCCGTTATGCCAAGGAATAAGCGCTCCGAACAGGGCGGCCAGCGGCATGCCGATGAGCAGGAAGGGCATTCGCCTCCCGAACCGGGTGTTCGTGCGGTCGCTGATTCTGCCGATGAGGGGCTGCAGGAATATAGCAAAATAATTGTCGAGAGTCATCAGGAACGCAATCATACCAACACTAGCGATATAATCCTCCAGGAAAAATGGGACAAATGCGTTGTACAACGCCCACGTAATGCTAATACTGAAGAAGCCCAGACCAAGCAGCCAGGTTCTGTTCACGTCGCGCTTGCTCCCTTCCGGCTCAAGACTTCACGCAAGCGATCGGGATAATCCGTAATGATCCCCGAAACGCCATAGGAGAGCAGTCTCTCCATCTCGGCCTCATCGTTGACCGTAAAGGGATGATAAGCGATGCCTTGTGCCGCCGCTTCCTCTACCCATTCCGGCAATATCGCGTATTTGAACGCGTGAAGCGAGTCCGCGCCCACGGTATTCGCATAATTCCAAGGCTGATATAAACCCTCCATATAGAGGACGCCGGTTCGTATGTCGGGCGCCAGCACCTTGCAAAGCGCAAGTGAATAATGATTGAAGCTTGATATAATCACTTGCTGGCTCATGTCGAAGCTGCGAACCGCGCGGATGACCTCCGCCTCCATGCCGGGGTAGGGTACAATTCCGTTCTTCAGTTCCAAGTTCAGAACGAGCTGATGTTGTCGGCCTAGCTCTAGAAGCTCCTCCAGCGCAGGTACACGTTCATTGGCAAATGAAGGATCGAACCAGCTTCCCGCATCAAGCTGTGCCAGGTCCTCCGCGTTCACTTGCTGAACGAGACGCTCGTCGCCGGTCGTTCTGGCCAGCGATTCATCATGAATAAGAACAAGCCTTCCGTCCGCCGTTCGCTGCACATCGGTTTCGATTCCAGTTGCTCCAAGCTCAAGCGCCTTGCGGAAGGCGGCCATCGTATTTTCCGGGCAATAAGCGCTTGCGCCCCGATGGGCAAAGTTGATGAATTGCGCCAATAGTAGCACTTCCTCTCCAATTGTACATGCAACAACCAATATAGCTTCCTTGTGTTACGGGAGTGTCAACGGGGCTTGCGGCTTAGGGTGGAGAAAGAGAATCGTATTACTCATGATCTGATCTGGAATGATCGTATCACAAAATATTCCATTGTCCTAGTCCCATTTGAATAGAGATAAGCTGCTTATTCATGGCGCTTTACATACCCAATAGGGGTATGATAAGATGACGGTATTGCAATAGCTAATACCCCTTGGAGGTATATAAGAATGATAATAAACGATCAGAACAATCAACAGACAGCGGAGAGCGAGTCGGGTGCGGAGGCTTGCTGCCATACAGAAGATACCGTCAGAAGGAGCCATCATTCCGATGGAATGAAATCCAGCTTGACCTCACGCCTTAACCGTATTGAAGGTCAGATTCGCGGCATTAAAGGCATGATCGAGAAGGACACCTATTGCGACGATGTGCTGACGCAGATCGCTGCCGCGCAATCGGCGCTTAACGGGGTGGCGAAGCTGCTGCTGGAGGGCCATCTGAAAACCTGCGTCATGGAGAGAATTCAAGCTGGCGAAGACGAGGTTGTAGACGAGCTGCTGTATACGATTAACAAGCTAATGAAGTAATACATCCAAGGGAATGAGAGGGGCAATTACGAATGGCAGGAACAATTCTGAAGGTAGAAGGCATGAGCTGCGGTCACTGCGTGGGCGCAGTTGAGAAGGCACTGGAGCAGATCGGGGCGAGTGGCAAGGTTGATCTGGCGGGCAAGAAGGTGGCGGTCGAATACGACGAGTCCAGCTTGACGCTTGACGCGATTAAAGCGGCGATTGAGGATCAGGGCTATGATGTTGTCGGATAGAAGCAAGAGACGCTTGCTGATGTCAGCGCTTCTCGCCTCCTTGCTCACTATGGGATTAAGCGGGTGCGGCGGCGGCAGCGGCGGGCATGAAGGACATGAAGGTCATGGCGGGGGAACCGCTGCAACCAAAGGGCCGGTCACGGAAGCGCAGCCGTCCGTCACCCCGAACGAGCATGCGGGGCACGAGACAGGCGGGGCTCACAGCCAGCATGGCGATGAAGCGGACAGCGGCATCGTTATGGATTGGCGCTTCGAGCCGGCAAATCCCGCCCCAGGAGAAGAGGTTGCCATTCATATGAGCGTGACCGACGCAAGCGGCAAGCGGGTCGAGAGCTTCGAGCTGGGACATGAGAAGGAGATGCATCTTATTGTCGTTCGCGACGATTTGAGCGAGTTCTATCACGTTCATCCCCTTCGCGCAAGCGGCTCAGGCGACACCTTTACACAGCAGATGACGCTGCCAAGCAGCGGGATCTACAAGCTGTTCGCGGATTTCATCCCCGCTGGACACGCTCAGATGACAGCAGCGGCCACTGTCAAGCTTGAGGGGAATGAGCAATCGCAGCCGTTGTCGCCGGATGAGAAGCTTCTTCGGGAGGAGCAAGGTGTAGAGGTGGAGCTGGAGCTGTCGAGCATGAAGGCTGGTGAGGACACCGAGCTTGCCTTCACCCTGAGGGATGCCGTCACCAAAGCGGAGCTGAACGATCTGGAGCCGTATTTGGGAGCGATCGGCCATGTGGTTGTGATCGACGAGGATCTGGAGCATTATTTGCATGTGCATCCCGTTCATGAGCAGGCTCGTGGACCCGTAGCCCGATTCGCGACCGCCTTCCCAGAGCCTGGACTGTATCGAATCTGGGGGCAATTCAAGCGAAACGGCGAGACATTTGTAGTGCCGTTCACCGTTCGTATTTCATCATAAAATTGGACAGGGCTGCCCAGCCGTCAACGTCTGAGACGTTGGCGGACGAGCAGCCCTTATTATATATTTAACCGGACTGTGTCCTCTATGGACCAGTGTGTAATCCCCGCATGAATTGCAAACAACATGTAAGCTAAGCTGCGATTTGTGCCCAAAACATCCTAAAACAACGGAAGCCCTACCTCTCTTCCATCCTTGCGGCTCCGATGACCGCGCCAGTGTGAATCAGAATACGTTTGTGAAACATGAGTTCGGAATGGTCAGTCAAGAAATCAAAATCAGAGGGAATCTTTGAATCTAACTGGGGGATATTAGGGGGTTAAATATAACATTCTTATAACCATATCATATTAGTGGTCCGAATGCAAGCCCTGCATGTCTGCCCTTTTCTTGGGACATGCTAGTAAGGGAAAGGGTGAGAGCATGCCGGAGATGTTTCAGATTATATGGAGGACGCTTGCCGCTGTTGTTATATTGTTCCTGCTGACCAAGGCGCTGGGCAAGCGGCAAATATCGGAGCTGTCGATGTTCGAATATATTACAGGTATATCGATCGGCAACATTGCCGCGTATGTCTCGCTCGATTTGGAGAATATGTGGTATTTGGGTATTGTGTCTCTGGCCGTATGGGTAGTGGTATCCGTCGGCATCGAGTATTGGACGATGAAAAGCAAGAAGGTGCGGAATTTCATCGATGGCAAGGGAACAGTCCTCATCCGCGATGGCAGGCTGTTCAAGGATAAGCTGCACAAGGAGAGATTAACGCTGGACGAGCTTCTGGAGCAGCTTCGCAAAAAGGATGTCTACCGGGTAGCTGATGTAGAGTTTGCTGTCATGGAATCCAGCGGAGAGCTGAATATACAGCTCAAAAAGCAATTTCAGCCCATCACCCCGGACATGCTAGGTTGGAGAATGGGGCATGAGGGACCGCCTCATACGATTGTTATGGACGGCCAGGTGATTCATGATGAGCTTCAGCTGGCGGGCAAGGACGAGAAGTGGCTGGAGCATGAGCTTCAGCGGCATAAGCTTAGGCTGGAGGAGATATTCCTGTCCCAGCTGGGCAGCGACGGCAGTGTCTCCTTCCAAACGATAGACGGGCGCAATGTCTCTATGGAGAAGAAGTCGAACGCCAAGGACAAGGTCATGACGCTGACCAACCAGATGCAGGAGGAGCTGAGGCGCTTGGAGAGGCTGGCGCAGAACGAAAGCGACCGCAAGCTGTATCGGAGCGCGCAATTTCATTTGCGCCAAGGGACGGAGGCGATCCAGACGGAGAAGCGTTCACCCTCGGTACGCGAGCACTAGCCCTGCAGCGGCAATAGCAGACTCCAGCGTGCTGCAAAGCCGGAGTCTGCCGTTCTGAACTGTATATATATAGGAAGAGATAATTTTTGTCAGCGGCGCATCTGATATTCGTTGGGCACATTCTGTCCAGGCATCGTAATCTGCAGGGGCATCACCTTGCCGCCGTCAAAGTGATATTGCACCACTTCGTTGAACTTCCCGATCCATGGAGTGAGAGAGCGTCCGCCCCATGCTTCCTTGGCGAATTCCGTAAAATAATTGTTGAGCTCCATATTCGCCGAGATATGCACCTCTTGAACGGCAGGCAGGCTTTCGCGAATCAAGGTTGCAATGGTCTGCTTGAGCTCATGAGACAGATTGTGATGATCGTTGACCGTGAAGAAGGAATTGTAAGGCGTCGCCAGGAGACGGCCGTCGGAATAAGGACTGCCTGTATCGGCGTTGAATACGCCGGCGTTAGAGCCAGTATTGTTCTGCTCCTCGGTGCCTCCTGAGCTAGTCGTGCCTACTGCCGTCCAGTCAAGAAGAATGGCGGCATAAGCGTTCTTGTCCGTAAGCATGACGATAGCCGAGGCGACGCCGTTAAGCGAGGTGACCTTGTTGGAAAGAGCGGAGCTATATTCAAAAAAGGCATTTTGGTGATGGTGCTCGTTGCCCGTGACGTTGCCGTAAGCGACAGGACCAACCGTCTTGGGATCGCCGGGCTTCCGGCTTCCATAGTCGTAGTCGCTTTGCTGGACAAGCTGTTCATAATTGCAGCCCGCGAGGACGCTGAGCATAGCAGCGGAGAGAGCAACAAAGGCCATTCGTTTCATCATAGCCGCAAGACCCCCATTTCATGATTAAATGATGTCCTTAGTGTTCATTACGGAGGGGGAAATATACGTTTCCGAACCCATACATAATCGACCATGGGATTGGTGCACAATGTAAGGGAGAGATAACCTTCATGGGGTGTGCGCGGAGTATTTTGACAGTAGAAAAAGGGCTGAAAAACGGCTAAAACATGCGATTTTGACAGGTTTGAGAACAATTTGTGAACTCTCTGTGGAACATTGACAAATAAGGTTCCCAACTTTATATTTAATAAAGTGCTTTAAAGTTGCAGGAGTTGTCACAACATCTGTAGAAACGCAGCGAAGCCGCTTGCCACGTGACTTTAGGCAGCTGCGAAAACGTCAAAAGTGGGGTTGATTAATGATGAATCGGTGGCAATATTTTAAACGGCTTGCGCCCCTAATGGCCATAATGGCATTAGTGTTGGCCGCTTGCGGACGGGAAGACTTGTCTACGCTGAATCCCCAGGGACCAGTAGCGGAAGAGCAATTCGATCTCATGGTGACGGCGATTGTTATCATGTCACTCGTAATTGTTGTCGTATTTGCAATTTGTTTGTATGTAATTATCCGTTTCCGCAGGCGTAAAGGAGACAAGTCCATTCCGAAGCAAGTGGAAGGCAGCCATAAGCTGGAGATTGTTTGGACCGTTATCCCGATAATCCTGCTTATCATTCTTGGTGTGCCAACGGTACAATCGGTATTCAACCTGGCCAAGGACTACAGCAACGATCCCGACGCTGTTAAAGTCATCGTTACTTCTCATCAGTACTGGTGGGAGTTCGAATACCCGGAGCTGGGCATTAAGACGGCTCAAGAGCTTGTCATTCCAACAGGCAAGACGATCTGGATCGAAGCGAAGACGGCTGACGTGCTTCATTCCTTCTGGATTCCATCGCTCGCGGGCAAGATTGATACGAACCCGGGCGGCAATACGAACTATATGTACTTCTCAGCGCCCAAAGAAGGCGTTTACTTGGGTAAGTGCGCCGAGCTTTGCGGACCATCGCACGGCCTGATGGACTTCAAGGTTAAATCCGTTGATCCAGCTTCGTTCGATCGCTGGGCAACTGCAATCAAGGAGCCAGTCGCGCTTCCTAGCGATCCTGCCATCGCAGAAGTATTCGAAAGCAAATGTCTGACTTGCCATGCGGTAGGAGCCTTCGGTGGTCCTGCATTCCCGAACCTGACGGGTATCGGCAGCCGCGAGAGCGTCGCCGGCATTCTCGTTAATGTGGAAGCTGATGATAAACAATATGAGCATGAAGATACCGTATATAACAACCTCTACAAGTGGATCAAGGACCCGGAAGCTGTTAAGCCAGGCAACCTGATGTCCAACCAGTACGATCTCACCGATGAAGAGATTGAAGGTATCGCGCAGTATCTGTCCGAGCTAACGCTTGACTTCGAACAATAATAAGATCATCAGTGATTGAAGGAGGTACCTACCTTGGCTCATGCACATGCGCATGCGGTCAAACGTTACAGCGGCATTATGGACTGGCTGACAACGGTTGACCATAAGAAAATTGGCATTTTGTATTTAATTGCGGGTGGATTCTTCTTCCTGGTTGGCGGATTGGAAGCTATTCTAATTCGGATTCAGCTGTGGAAGCCGCAAAATGACTTCGTTGGAGCAGATACATATAACGAGCTCCTGACGATGCACGGAACAACGATGATCTTCTTGGCGGCGATGCCAGTTATCTTCGCCTTGATGAATGCGGTCATACCGCTCCAGATCGGCGCGCGCGACGTTGCGTTTCCATTCGTCAACTCGCTTGGCTTCTGGACCTTTCTGTTCGGCGGCATTCTGCTGAACGTTAGCTGGATTGTAGGCGATGTGCCTGACGCAGGCTGGACAGCATACGCGCCGCTTGCCGGCTCGACGTACAGCAATGATCACGGCATGGACTATTATGTATTGGGCTTGCAGATCGCAGGTATCGGTACACTGATCGGCGGCATCAACTTCCTTGTCACGATTATCAATATGAGGGCCCCGGGCATGACGTTCATGCGTATGCCGATGTTCACATGGTCCGCATTTATCACTTCCGCTCTGATTCTGTTCGCTTTCCCAGCCTTGACGGTTGGTCTGGCGGCGCTTATGTTCGACCGTTTGTTCGAAGCGAACTTCTTCGATCCATCCGCAGGCGGCAACGCTGTACTGTGGGAGCATATTTTCTGGATCTTCGGGCATCCTGAGGTTTATATTCTTATCCTGCCGGCATTCGGCATTATCTCTGAGGTTATCAGCACATTCTCGCGCAAACGCCTATTCGGCTACAGCTCGATGGTATTCGCGACAATTCTGATTGGCTTCCTGGGCTTCATGGTTTGGGCGCATCACATGTTCACAACGGGGCTTGGCCCGGTTGCGAACGCATTGTTCTCCATTGCGACGATGCTGATCGCTGTACCAACCGGTATCAAAATTTTCAACTGGCTGTTCACGATGTGGGGCGGTTCCATTTCGTTCAAATCCCCTAACCTGTTCGCCGTAGGCTTTATTCCTACGTTCGTAATGGGCGGCGTGACGGGCGTTATGCTGGCAGCTGCGCCTGCGGACTTCCAATATCATGATTCTTATTTTGTCGTCGCTCACTTCCATTATGTAATTGTCGGCGGCTTGGTGCTTGGCCTGTTCTCGGGGGTTCACTACTGGTGGCCTAAGATGTTCGGACGCATTCTGAACGAAGGCCTTGCTCAATTGACCTTCTGGACCTTCTTCATCGGCTTCCATCTGACGTTCTTCGTACAGCATTTCCTGGGCTTGATGGGTATGCCGCGCAGGATCTGGCAGTACCTGGACGGACTTGGCTTTAACGAAATGAACCTGATCAGTACAATTGGCGCCTTGTTGATGGGTCTGGGAACAATCATCTTCCTGATCAACGTAGTAGTCACTTCGGTGAAGCCGAAGAATGCGCCTGCTGACCCTTGGGAAGACGGTCGTACGCTGGAGTGGACAATTCCTTCCCCTCCGCCAGAGTACAACTTCGCGCAAACGCCGCTTGTTCGCGGTTATGACGCTTATTGGAAAGAAAAGCAGGACGGCCACAGCGGCATGACGCCTGCTGAGCCGCTTGGTCCGATTCATATGCCATCGCCATCGATTCTGCCTTTCTTCATGGGGCTTGGCTTCTTCATTGCAGGCTTCGGCTTTATGTATGCGCCGGACTGGGGTCATTTCCTGGGAACGGATCTGACGGTCGGCCATGCAATCGGTATCGTCGGCTTGCTAATGGTATTGATCTGTATGCTTCTTCGTTCCGTAATCGACGATCATGGCTTCCATATCGAAGAAGATGAAATTAAGAGGGATCTGGGGGGTAAAGCATGAGCGCGCACACGCATGTAGAAGGACATTTGCCTCATGAGCCGGAGAAGGCCACCCTTGAGGGACGTAATAAGATATTAGGCTTCTGGTTATTCCTTGGCGGTGAGACCGTATTGTTCGGAACGCTGTTCGCGGCGTTCCTGGCCCTTCGCCATCAAGTGCTGGATGGTCCAGCTCCGAATGAGCTGTTCGATCTGAAGCTGGTCGCATATGCGACAGCCATCCTGTTGACATCCAGCTTAACGAGTGTGTTCGCCATCCAGGCGATGCACCAGCACAAGGTGAAAAGCCTCATTAATTGGCTTATCATTACGGTTGTGCTAGGAGCAGGCTTCCTTGCTCTTGAGATTTACGAGTTCGTTCATTACTTGCACTTAGGCCATGGCTTCACAACAAGCGCATTCAGCTCTTCCTTCTATACGTTGGTCGGCTTCCACGGCGCGCACGTATTGTTCGGTATTCTGTGGATTACGCTGCTGATCATCCAATTGGCCAAGAAAGGCCTGACGGTTGTGACGGCACCAAAGGTATATGTAGCCGGTATGTACTGGCATTTCATCGACGTTGTTTGGGTATTCATCTTCACCGTTGTCTACCTGATGGGAAAGGTGGTTTAACGACATGGCTGGCAATCATCACGCCACGGAGCAAAACACCAAGCGTCATAAGGTCGAAGGACCAAAGAAACACATTATTGCTTTTATCTTCTCCATTCTGCTGACGTTCATCGCCTTCGCGACGGTCATTAGCGGCGAGATCAACAAAGACTTCATCTACATCATTCTTCTTGGAACGGCTGTTCTGCAGGTATTCGTTCAGATGGCGTTCTGGATGCATATGAAGGATCGTGGTCATCGTTATGCGCTGATCGGCATTTTGTCTGGTGTGTTCGTTGTATTCACCGCCGTTATTATGGCTGAATATTGGGTTTGGTGGTAAGACTGATAACTAAAGAGAGGAGGGTCCCTGATCTTGGGTCCCTCTTCTTTTGTAAAACCTGCTTTGCCCTTGAAGAAAGGAGCTTCCCCGGATGCTAGAACTGACCAAATACTTCTCCTTCGCCGAGCTGTGGAACCCTATGTTTCTATTCGCGATGATAGGTGTCGTTATTCTCTATTATTATATGATTGGTCCTTGGAGAGAGAAGCATGCTCCTGGAGAGAACGCGGCGACCGTCAAGCAGAAAACGCTGTTTGTCAGCGCGATCGCTTTCATCTATCTCTGTCATGGCGGCCCCTTCAATCTGCTGGGCCATCTGATGTTCACCTTCCATATGGTGAATATGTCCATCTCTTATTTGATTGTTCCGCCTATGGTGCTGCTTGGCATTCCAGCATTTCTGTGGCGCGCGGCGTTCTCTGCACCCTTCTGGCGGAAGCTCCGATTCCTTATGCATCCCGTTATTACCTTGCTGTTGTTTAACATGCTGTTCTCGCTCTATCATGTACCGATCGTACATGATTACGTGATGACGAATTTTGCAGTGCATCGGGTATATTATGCGGTATTGTTCCTGACAGCATTCATGATGTGGTGGCAAATTGCTTGTCCTGTACCGGAATGGAACAGGCTGTCCGATGTGAAGCGTATGGCTTACGTCTTCGCTAACGGCGTGCTGCTGACGCCTGCTTGCGCGCTGATCATCTTCTCGGATGCGGGCATGTACGCGACTTATAACGATCCGCAGGTATGGGCGACGGCCATGGGGTATTGCATACCCGGCGATACCAACTACTTGATTGGGCAGTTCGGTGGACCGGAGTTCTTCAACAAGCTTGGCATTGTGGATGATCAGCAGCTTGGCGGCATTGTGATGAAGCTGGTCCAGGAGCTGATGTACGGTATTATCCTCGCTTATATCTTCAAGCAATGGTTCAAGCGAGAGCACGAAGACGAATTGCCGAATCCTGAAATTGCTTAATCGGAGAGGATTAACATGGATATCAATATCATTATGCCAACGGTCAGCACCTTCTTTATCGTGCTTAGCGCCGTTCTGGTCGCGATCGGCTGGCGACTTGCCATACAGCGCAAGCTGGAGCAGCATCAGAAGGTCATGCTGTACGCTGCGATTGCGGCTGTGCTGTTCTTTATCATCTATGCGTCCAGAACAATATTTATAGGCAGTACACCGTATAATGGGCCGGATGGCTTGAAGCCTTATTATCTTGCTTTTCTGCTGTTCCACATCGTGATGGCTACTGTCGCCGCCGTATTCGGCATCACGACAATCGTGCTTGGCTATCGCAAGAGATTCGCGAAGCATCGCAAGCTGGGGCGGATCACGTCTATTATCTGGTTTTTCACGGCGATTACCGGCGTTGCGGTATATCTGATTCTGTATGTGCTATATCCGCCAGCCGACGCTAAGCCATTGTTCGAAGCGATATTTGGATAACTGGAATAGAGAGTAACCGTTCTCGGAAGAGGGCGGTTTATTTTTTTGGAAAAATATCGGTTAGACTGTTGACAGGGGTGCCAGCTGTGCATATACTGTGTATATAGATATATACAGTATACAAACAATTACAGTATGCACACTGATTTGACTGTCACCAATAGGTGAAGGATTAGCAGAGGGAGGCGGTCTGGAATGACCACATGGCAAGGCGCTTGGTATCTCGCCAAGGAAGAACTCAGAAGAACGCGATGGAAGCATATCTTGACCCTTATTTTTATCGGCTATCTCTGTATCTTTCTTGTGCCGATGTTTGCCGACGGTATGGAAGGAGAAGACCTTGGAATGGTCTATTGGGCGATAGATTTCATCACTTTGTCGCTGCTTCCTTGTCTGGGATTAATGTCGACACAAACCTTCGGAAATTACTGGAAGACGGACACCTACACAAAGAAGCTGGCGGCTTGGCGAACGATGCCGATTCGGGTGGATCAAATCGTGTTAGGAAGAATATTGACAATGCTCATGATTTTAATTCCCGCCCTTATTCTGTTCTTTATTATATTTTTCCTGGCGGGACAATCGTTGACGTCGGAGATCGAAATTGCCGCATTCATTCCGTTCGCTATTTTCTGGATTGGCTATTCCATTATGGCAAGTATCGTATATGTTTACGTGGAAATCGGCTACTCCGGTAAATTTTATTTCTGGTTTTGTATGCTCATCACGTTCCTCTTCTTGTTCGGAATGATTGTGACCGTACTATTGCTGGAAAGCAGTTTATTCGTCCAAAGCTACCGGCTGGCGGCAGATGGTGGATGGTGGCTAGCGATCATCGGTATGATATCCGCGATAGCCGCTATAGGTATTGGTCGGTCTGTGCTGGAGAAGAGATTGCGGATGAGAAGCTATACCAGTTAAATTGACGACGAAAGCAGGTGAAGCGATGCGGCTGCCTATACAGATTAACGAGCAAAGCGCAGAGCCGCTCTATCATCAGATTGAGGTGCAGCTGCGGGCGCTGATTGTCAGCGGCCAGCTGGAGGAAGGCGCGCTTCTGCCGTCCATTCGAGAGCTGGCGCAAGCCGTCAAATGCAGCGTCATTACCGTCAAGCGGGTATACAGCGACCTGGAGAACGAGGGCTTGCTCCGGACCAGGCAAGGAACGGGCACTTACGTAGCGAAGGTTGGCGAGCAGGAGCGAGACCGGCACAAATATGCTGCGGTTATTGATGCATTAGAGCAGGCGGTATCAACGGGCAAGCGGATGCAATGCACGGAGGCGGAATTGCAGGAGCTGTTCCAAGAGGCGATTCGCCATCACTATAAGCCGGGAGGAGATTCGTAATGGGAGCGTGGGAAGAGGAGACGGCAATCCGGTTCTCCGGAATCGTGCAGCGCAAGCCGAATTTCAAGCTGGGGCCGATTACGCTTGATATTCCCAAAGGGTATATCACGGCGATTGTAGGACCGAACGGCAGCGGGAAGAGCACATTGTTCCGCATGGCGCTGGATCTAGAGAAGCCGGCGGAAGGTATGGTGACCTTGCTGGACCATCCCGTTGGGCAAGGCGATGATGATGTGGTCAAGCAAAAGCTCGGCTATCTGCCAGAGGAAGCGCTGTATGAAGACAATAAGCTGAGCGCGCATGAGAAAGCGAGATTCAACAGCTTCTGGTACACAGGCTGGGACGTTAATCGCTATCAGGACCTTCTCATGAAGCTGCAGGTGAACGATAATATGGTGCTTGGCAAAATGTCGAAGGGGATGCGCCGGAAGTTTGATCTGGCCATTGCGTTGTCTCATGCGCCTGAGCTGCTTTTGCTGGATGAACCGTCGTCGGGTCTTGATCCTCTTGCATGGAAGTCCATGATTGAGATCCTTCATCGTTATATGGAGCCGGGCACCCGGACGATTGTGATGACCTCCCATATCGTGGAAGAAGTGAAACGATTAGCCGACTATATCGTATTTATGGCGCAGGGGAGAATACTTGGCACGTATGAGAAGGATGAATTGTTCAGCAGCTGGTTCACGATGTATGTCACGGGAGAGGGATTAACCGCACAGCAGGCGGCCGGCATGCCCGGAAGCTGTGGAGTCGAGACAGCGGGAAACGCGACATACCGCATCACAACGGGCCAGGCTTTGGAGGCGGAAGCGTGGTGCGCGGCGAACGGCCTCCAGATCGTAAGCCGGCAGGCGCTGGAGCTCGATGAAATTATGAGCGCGCTGCTGCAGCAGGAATCCATAGGAAGACGATAATTCCGATAGTGAGGGGAAACGCGACATGAAACCATTGATAGTCGAAAATGTAGTCAAGCAATACGCCGATAAAACGGCGGTGAACGGAATCAGCTTCGAGGTGAATGAAGGAGAAATCTACGGCTTGCTTGGCGCAAACGGCGCGGGCAAAACAACAACGATGCGTATGGTGCTTGGTCTGATCTTCCCGGATGGCGGCACCATTCGGTATAACGGGAAGCCATACAGCAATGAGCAGCTGAGCAAGCTGGGTTATTTGCCAGAAGAGAGAGGGCTGTACCCGAAGGTACGCGTAAGCGATCAGATTCTGTATCTGTCACAGCTGCGCGGGATGTCGAAGAAGGATGCCGATCAGAATCTGAAGCGTTGGCTGGAGCGGTTCGAGGTGCCGGAGTATTACAACAAGAAGGTCGAGGAGCTGTCGAAGGGCAACCAGCAGAAGATCCAATTCATCGCGGCTGTCAATCATAGACCGAGCATCGTCATACTGGACGAAGCGTTCAGCGGGCTGGATCCCGTTAATGTTGAGCTGTTGAAGTCGACGGTCAAGGAGCTGCGCGATTCCGGCACAAGCATTCTGTTCTCGACGCACCGGATGGAGCACGTAGAGGAGCTGTGCCGGAACATTACAATTCTGCACAAATCGAATACGGTGCTGAAGGGCAATATTAAGGAGCTTAAGAAGCAATACCCGAGAGAACGGGTTATCCTTGCAACGGAGGGCGAGGTGACCGGACTCCAGCAAATCACGGGTGTAACGAATGTGAAGGCACAGGAGTACGGGTACGAGATCGGCATTCAGAATGAAGCCGTTGGCGGAGACATTCTGCGTCATGCCATGGCCCAGACGACGATTACGAGATTCGAGATTAAGGAACCAACGCTGAACGAAATCTTTATTAAAACGGTAGGTGAGCGCCATGAATAGTTTCTGGACGGTAGTAGGCTTTACGGTTCGCAATAAGGTCAAAGGCAAAGCGTTTCTTATTACAACCTTGGTTATCGCCCTCATTATGTGTATCGGGGTCAACATCCCGTATATCATCAAGCAGTTCGACAAGGACGGAGACAAAGCGGCGAGTGTTGGCTACATTCAGTCGTCGCGGGAGGAGCTGGCCGCAGGGTCCGGAACCGGAGACAGCTTGAAGGCTTATTTCGAGCAAATGGAGGATGCCAGCGTTCAACTGGTGCCATTCCAGGACAAAGGCGATGCTGCTGCGAATGAAGCGCAGCTGAAGCAAGCGCTCACCGACAAAGAGATTAAGGGCTACCTCGATTTCGGGGCTATGACGGACAATGGTTTCCCTGAGATGACCTACAAGTCGGAGAAGCTCATGGAGTTCTCGCAGACGAGCACCCTGCAGAATGCGCTGCAAACGATTCGTATGACAACGGTGCTGCAGGATGCCGGTCTGACGGCCGAGCAGATGATGCAGCTCAATACGCCCATCAACATTCAATCCGTTCAAATCTCGGCGACGGAGGACGGCACAACGGGCAGAACGCCTGCAGAGCAAGGCGTCAATATGGGCTTCATCTACGTCATGATTATATTCCTGTTCATGGCGATCATGACCTCGGGACAGTTGATCGCGGCTGAAGTAACCGCTGAGAAGAGCTCGCGTGTTATGGAAATTCTTATTACAAGCGTATCCCCGCTCAAGCAGATGTTCGGCAAAATATTCGGTATGTTCATCGTTGTGCTGAGCCAGGTGGCGGTCTATGTTATCGTGCTGTACGTCAACGTTACGCTGCCGCATAACAAGGAAACGTTAATGAACTTCGATATCGATCTCAGCAAGATAGAACCGAGCCTTATGATCTACGCCTTGCTGTTCTTCTTCACTGGCTTCTTCCTGTTCGCGACGCTGTATGCGGCAGTTGGCTCTATCGTCAGCCGGACGGAGGATCTGGGACAGGCGACCATGCCTATGACGCTGATCTCGCTTGCAGGCTTCTACATCTCCATCTTCAGCCTGAGCTCGCCGGACAGCATGCTGGTCAAGATCACATCGTTTATTCCGCTGTTCTCGCCGTTCGTTATGCTGCTTCGCCTGGGCCTCACCGACGTGCCGTTCTGGGAGGTTGCCATCTCCATCGGTCTGCTGCTCGTCGCGATCTATATAGCCGTATATATCTCTGCCAAGATCTACCGCACAGGCGTCCTCATGTACGGCAAGCGGCCTAGCTGGAAGGAAATTCGGAAGGCTATGAAGGCTTATAAGATTTGATTGGGAATGTGAAACATTACAAAACCCTCGGTGCATCAGCGTTCTGATGCACCAAGGGTTTTTTACTGTTAAATGAAGGGCATTACTTTATCTTTTTTATAATCTCAAATATTTTCAAATCATTAATACCATTCACCATTTGTCGGGTACTCTCTGCATTAAATTTTTTCAGCAGAGAGCTGATTTGTTTTTTGATGGTATCATGTTCAACGGAACGTATTTCTGCGATCTCTCGACGTGTCTTTCCTTCGCAAAGTAAGCTTAAGATTTGAAGCTCACTTTTGGTCAAATCTGAAATAATTTGAAGGACATACATCAAGCTTTGTTCTGTTTTTTTCAGTCGTTGGAATTCATTACGTATCTTATCTGCTACGATTGGTCGGATCGGGGATACATCGTTGTAGGCCTCCCGAACGGCTTCAGTAATTTCGAACGGCGAAGCATCTTTTGTAAGGTAATCAACAATCCCGCTTTGAAAGGAAGCAAATACGATATTGTCATCCTTGTGGACAGTGAGCATGATCATTTTGATATGCGGCAATGATTCATGAATTTGCTTGGCCGCTTGGATACCGGCGGACTGATGCTCCATTTCAATATCCATTAATATAATGTCCGGATTTATTTGAGTAGCTAACGATACAGCCTCATAACCATTGGATGCAGCCCCAATACACTCCATATCAGGTTCCTGCTTGAGGATACGTTCTAATCGTCTGCGGTGAGCCTCCATATCATCAACAACCAGGATGCTTATTTTTTTCAATGCTAATCTCCCCCATTATTCATGAATAGGGAATAAATTATCCCCCCCATCGATGCATGATGCTATCTCGTATGAAGATAAGCATAACAAGATTTAAGCGATTACTCAACGAGTGTCGAAGTATGTCGCGAGGATATAGGGGGAAAGAAATTTACGCCTATGGCAGTGTGAGTATATCGTTTATATTTAGTTTGTGAAACAAACCATATATGTACAGGGGGATCTGAACAATGAAAAAAATGTCGACAGTATTACTCGTGTTACTGCTGGCTATTGCAATCGTCGTCACAGGCTGTGGAAACACAAGCGGAAATGCAAACGGAAACACAAAAGGAAATGCAGAAAAAAATAATGCCACGGCAACTCCGGAACAACCTAAGGAAGAGGTAACTTTGAATTTTACTGTGCTGCCGGATGACGAGGAAGCCTTCAAATTAGCCTATGAGGAATTCCAGAAGGTTTATCCGCATATCAAGGTGAATTTTGCAACGATACCTATTAAGCAATATATTGAAAAGCTCAAGCTTCAATTGATCAGCGGCGAGGACATTGATGTATTTGCCGGAAACTTGGAGGATTATATTGATACAGGCATTCTTCAGGATTTAGATGCACAGATTAAATCTAACAATGTGGATATTGCGGGTTATGGGCCGCTGTTTGAAGGCATGAAGATTAATGGCAAAAGCTATGGACTGCCGTATAGAAAGTCCGTCTGGATGCTCTACTATAATAAAAATCTATTCGATCAAAACAATGTTCCATATCCATCGGCTGATATGACATGGGATGAATTTAGAGCCTTAGCTAAAAGCATGACCTCCGGAGAAGGTGAGAACAAGCAATATGGCGCCTTCATTCAGCATTGGGTTCAATCCATTCAAATGATGGCCGTGCAGCAGGGACACACTGTAATTGATACCGATCTGACACCATTCCAGAAGGCCCTTGAGTTTAGAAAAGCATTAGAGGAAGATGGCTCCATCATGTCCTGGGCTGAGTCCAAATCCACTTCCGCTCATTACAATGCGGCATTCCAAAAAGGAAATATCGCAATGAATATTATTGGAGACTGGCATGTGGCGCAGTTGAGAAAAGCAGAGGAAGAGGGCTCGCTCAGCTTTGATTGGGATGTTGCGCCGTTGCCGCATCCAGAAGGCGTGACACCAAATACAAGCTTTGGCACTCCGACATCCTTAATGATTAATCAGCGCAGCAAGCACCAAGATGAAGCCTTCGCATTTATTCAATTCATGGTAACAGAGCCAGGTGCTAAAGTCTTTGCATCGAAGGGTTATATGACGGGCTATGTTAATGATGAAGTGAAGGAAATCTACTTGGCGACGAGCACGGACAAAAAACCTGAGCATCTCAATTATTTCCTTGAAGCAAAGGTCTACCCGGAATATCCCATTATTAAAGGCATTCGTTCGGTGATATTCCCGATATTTGATCAAGAAGGCGAGTTATATCTTGTCAGTGAACAATCCTCTGAGGAAACGATCAAGAAGATTACTGAACGCATTAAGAAGGAATGGGCAGATCGTCAATAATAAAAAGAGAAGATGCCTCTCCATCAATCGAGAGGCATCTTTATTTCTCAAGCAGGAGGAGTGGGAGTCATGTCAAGTGAGAAACGTTCAGTAAGACGAAATCGGCTTATAGCCTATTCCTTTTTATTGCCGAATATAGTGGGGTACCTGATTTTTATTTTGATTCCAGTTATCTTTTCTTTTTTTCTTGGATTTGTTGACTGGAATGGATTTAATCCACCTAAATTTATTGGATTTGATAATTATATAAGGCTCTTTTCTGATGATGCTTTTAACATCTCTTTCTGGAATACTATTTGGTTTACGCTGCTGTCGGTGCCGATTAAATTGTTTTTGTCTTTGCTTATTGCAGTAGCCTTGAATAAAGGAATAAGAGCTGTGAAATGGTTTCGGACGGCCGTTTTTTTACCGTATATATCAGCGACAATCGCTGTAGCGGTGGTATGGCAGCTGCTGTTCAATCCAAGCAAGGGTCCGATCAATAGCTTCTTATACTCCATTGGGATAGAGAATCCTCCCGGATGGCTGACCTCGACTACATGGGCTTTGCCAGCCGTTGCCCTCGTGGGCATTTGGCAAACCATAGGATATTATATGATTATTTATTTAGCCGGTTTACAAGGGATTCCAAAGCACCTCTATGAAGCAGCTGATATCGATGGTGCTGGAGCTGTTACGAAGTTTTTCAAAATTACGATTCCATCGTTATCGCCAGTCATCTTTTTTACAGTGGTGATCTCTATGATTAATACGTTCAAGACCTTTGATCTCATCTACATTATGACTCTTGGCGGTCCAGGCCGCTCAACCAATGTGTTGGTCTATACCATTTATGATGTTGCATTCAAGCGGTTTGAATTAGGATATGCCGCAGCTATTTCCTATGTCTTGTTTGCCATCATATTCATCTTTACATTGCTGCAATTCAGATTGCAAAAAAAATGGGCCGACAACTAAAGAAAGGACGGTGAAGCAGCGATGCAAACATCTTATAGCGTGCCATTCAAAAATTATATTAAGAAACCGATACTGTACGTGATGATATCCCTTGTTTCATTAACTATGGTTGTACCTTTCCTGTGGATGTTGTCCGCATCCTTTAAGCCGGATAGTGAAATCTTCGGTTTCCCTATCCAATGGATTCCTGAAACGTTCCAATGGAAAAACTATGTTGCGGTTTGGACGGAAGTTCCATTTCTAACCTACTATCTGAACACAGTGAAAATCACGATTTCAGTCGTCGTGCTTCAAGTCCTGACAAGCTCATTAGCTGCCTATGCGTTAGCTAGAGTGCGGTTTCCTGAAAGAGATAAGCTGTTTTTACTCTATATCGCTACGATGATGATTCCTTATCAGGTCATGATGATTCCTCAATATTTGTTAATGAAGGAATTAGGATTAATCGATTCGCACTGGGCTTTAATTTTGACAGGCGCCTTTAGTCCATTTGGCGTGTTTCTATTCCGACAGTTTTTCCTAGCCATTCCGGAGGAGTTGTCCGAAGCAGCGAGGATCGATGGGCTTAGTGAGTTTGGCATCTATTCTCGCATTATTATCCCATTAGCAAGGCCAGCCATTGCAAGCTTAGTCATCTTTAGCTTTATCTCTGCCTGGAATGATTTTCTAGGACCACTTATCATGTTGAATTCAGAAATGAATTATACCATTCAATTGGGCATGCAAAACTTTCATTCTCTATACAATACAGAATATGGAAAATTAATGGCTGCCTCAGTATGTGCCATTATCCCGACGATCATTGTTTATTTTGCAGCACAAGATCATTTTGTTGAAGGCATCGCCTCTTCAGGCGTGAAAGGTTAATCCCCCACAGTGACTCCCTAATCAGGAGTCATTTGTTGTTTTTGGCCAGTTAAAAAATAGGAAGCAAGATTTCAGTTTTTGTTCCTGCGCCTTTATCGCTGTTCATCACTATTTTTCCATCATGAGCATGAATGACCTTTTGGGTAAAGGAAAGGCCGATCCCCCAGTTATGAATAGAGGATTTGGTTGTAAAGAAAGGAGAAAACACTTGATTGATGTCTTCCTGATCAATGCCAGGGCCACTATCTTGAATGGAGATGATGCCCCATTGATTCCGTCGGTCCACAATGACCCGAATGAATCCCAACTCTTGCTCTCGGACCGCCTGGAGACTGTTGTCGATGATATTGTAGAGCGCTTCGCTTAATATTTCATTATCGGCATAGATAAACGGCACTTCCTTGCAAAACTGCACATCGATCTCTACGTTCGTATTGGAAGGGACCCTGGATAAAGCCTTGCGAATGGGTGTGGAAAGCAAGGTTGATTTCATATTTAGATGAATATTTCTTAGCTTGTCTGCCGCTTTATCGATATTCTCCAGGTTGACACTACATGAGTCTAGAATAAGCTTGAGACTGTAGGCACTATCTTCATCATCTCTGTGTTTATCCAATAAGTACTCGGCTTCTGAACGAATGGCGAGTAAATGATTTTTAGTAGAGTGTGTGAAGGCTCTTATACCCATGGATGCAGTATCCATAGTTTTGCGGATCGTTTGGTTTTGATTTTTATAATAGCTTTCTAATGCGTTGTACTTGAATATCAATAAAATAATAATGCTGAATGACAGCAAAACGATATAGGGAAAGTAAGGGTAAAATTTAATTAACGATTCTACATCAGGCATGATGTAATTGAAATAACCATGGAGAATGGTGCTTCTCACTAGCGTTTGTGGTGCCCAAGAAAACGTTATGTAATGAATCATGGTGATCGGTATTAAGAAGGAAATCGTAAAAAGCATATAATTTTTAAGGATTTTTATTTTAGGCAATTTTATATAATTTATTGCTAATAAAATAATGGCTATTAACCCGTAAACAATATTAGCTGTCTTGAAAAAAAATTCAATGCCTGTAGTCACATTTTTAATAAATGAGTTTTGATGGAAGTGAATAAAGATCAAGGTTTGCAGCCATTTTTGAAAGGAAGGATCGTAATAAATAAGCTGCATCACAGGAATAATGGCAAGCGCTGTTACCTGCAGCCTATAACGCCTTGCATGTTGGCCGCGAGATATGAGCAAGGAAAAGCAGACAAGAGAATAGATGAACAATAGAATGCCAAAGTGCAAAAAACGAATGATTAGATCATGATTAATTTCCCAGTACAACAAAAATTTCCATAAGGAATGTGGGAAGTTAAAGGTATAAGCAATAATATTATAATAGTAATTGAATTTGCTTAGATATATTAAGAGAGAAGTGATGGAGATAATCCAGCCCAGGATCAGGCCGCTGAAAAAACGAGTGGATACATGCCGCCAATTGCGGTACATAAACAAGATCGAAAAAGCTACAAAAGCGAAGGTTACATAGATCATCATTTACCCCCATCCCATAATATCAAACTATAACATATCTAGGTTGGGTCAGTGAGGGGTAATAAAATATGCCCCTGTTTGAAATATAACGACTGTAATAGACTAATCACGTAACCGCTTACAAAAATCATTTTGGGAGGTATCGATTATGAACAAAGCTAGAATCTTCAGCATCGCAGGCATTCTCATCACTGTATTGCTGCTAACAGGCACGGTGGCACAGGCAGCTGGATTGACAAAAATCGCAACCAATCACAGCTTTGGTTCTCCAAGGGCAATGGGAAATGGTTTGTATGATCCTGTGTCAAATAAAACTTATGTAGCATGGAATGGACCAGACATGGATATTTATATCAGAGCCTACAATCATGCTACTCAAGGCTGGGAAGCTGCCCTGAAGGTGAAAGACAATAGTTATACCGGAAAGTGGGACTATCATAATTACCCTGTGTTAATTATTGCGCCTAACGGGAAGCTGCAAATCTATTATGCACAGCATACAACCAAGGCCTTTGTCGTTACAGCACCAAATCCGAACTCTATTGCGGGCACATGGACAACGCAAACCATAAGCACAGATCAGAATGGCTATCCCATGCCTGTTGTAGCTGGAAATGATATTTATGTATTTTATTCCAAAAATGATGAGGTGTCCTACCCGTACAGAACGTTCCGCTATATTAAATCAACAAATAACGGAGGCACCTGGAGTTCGCCTGTGACGGTTATTGATTCCGGTAAGCAGGACCCGAATCGATTTGATGAGGTGTACGCGAATGAAGTGAAATATGATAAGGACCGGAATCGTATTCTGATGTCATGGAAAATGTCAGGCGGACCTCATGGGCATGACAAGCAGTCTAAGGATTTGCATTTTGCTTACCTAGATATAGCCACGAATACCATGCGCTCCATTGGCGGTTCATCACTCGGCGGTGTTGTCAACTATTCGGAATTTACTCAGACGCGAGTGTTTTCATCAACGCCTGGTGACAATGGCGGTTCCTATGCGGATACCCATAATGTCTATGGAGGGACATTCGATTGGATTGGTAATGGTAACCCTGTCATTGCATTTGGTTATTACAATATTAAGGGTGATGGAAGTAAAAAGTCATATTTTTATAGTTGGAATGGAACGGGATGGACCATCTCCACGATTTCTACAACGAATGCCGCTTTATCAGATTTAGAAAGAATGGGAACCTTATGGGATGATTTTCGAGTCATCATAGGTGATTCAGGCAATCCTGCAATCAAGCATATTTATAAAACGACAAATGCTTCGAGCTTTAGCATAGAAGATTCTTTTACCATGCCGCTTGATAATAGTGCAAATCGCGCGAACTACACTGACTTTATCGAAGGGGCTCCAGTCGGGAGTAAGGTGCAGATTGTATTTGGCGAGTGCGGATCAGTTGATCCTAACAACTATACTCGAGGCATATGGTCCGTATATGTATATGGAAATTAATTGAGTAACATAGCCAAGGGCCGAAGGAGGAGGGGAACAAAAGATTCCCCTCCTTTTATCGTGGATGCTTGATTCTTTTGCTATGCTAACTGAAGCTTCGATAGAAGTCACGCACGATGCGGTAAGCCAGCTTGGGCTTGCGGTATTCATTCACGAGCCCTTTATTGTTGAAGCTTCTGGCACGGTCGCGGAAATAGTTGCGGTCGCTGCGGAGATCGACGCGGATATCGGCGAACTGCCAGATTAACGTGCCTACAATCTTAGGATCGTTACGGAAGATGTTCAGTGCCTCTGTCAATACTTCCGCCTGATAGTCTTCGCTGAACAGACGAGGCTCCCAGCCCGTGTCGCCGTAGATGCCGGCAGCTCCGAATTCGCTCATGATGACAGGGCGGTCTCCGGCTCCGAGCGATTCCGCGTGCTTATAGTACTCATCCAGCATGTCACGGAAGCCCGTTACGCTTCCCTGGTACCATCCATAATATTTGTTAATGCCGATCACATCAAAGAAGGGCAACACGATATCCTCGGTTGGGAAGGTGGTTGCATAGATGACGAGACGCGAAGCGTCCAGCTCGCGTATCTTGGAGGTGAACAGTTCCGTTACTTCGTAAGCCTCCTGTGATCGTGTGTCAATCTCGTTATGGGCACCCCAGAACAGGATGCTGGGATGGTGGTAATCCCGCTCGATCATCTCTTGAAGCATGATCACGCCGCGTTCGCGGAACAGGGGACTGGCCAGCGTGTCGAGGGACATGAAATAGCCCCACATAGGAATCTCTTCCCAGAAGGCCAAGCCATTCTCGTCGAGCAGGTCAAGCCAATATTTACTCTGCGGGTAATGAGAGCCGCGGACGCAATTGCAGCCCATGTCTTTCAGAATTTGCAGATCCTTCAGCATCAGCTTCGGCGGAACGGCAAAGCCCCATTCGGGATGCTCTTCGTGGCGGTTGACCCCTTGCAGATAGATGGATTCGCCATTCAATAGAATCTTGCCGTCCTTCGTCTGGATTGTACGGAATCCGATGCGGTCAATGAGATCGTCTTCTCCGGTCGAAGCAGAGAAATGGTACAGCTCCGGCTTGCCCAGATGCCATCGTTTTATCTCTTGCAGCTTGCCCTCTAACGGGAGGGATACCGAAGTTCCGGCCTCGATTGTGACCTGTGCCTCCCCGAACACCGTATCTTCCCACTTCACAGCCAAGGAAATTTCTTTTCTTTCGACAGCGAGAGAGGACAGCTTTACGTCGATATTCAGTGCAGCTTCGTCTCCGTCCAGCTCGTAGTTAATTGTCATGTGCTCGATAAAAACATCTGGAAGCTCCTGTACTTCCACCGAACGGAAGATGCCGCCATAGGAGTACCAATCGGCAATATCGGTCGGCAGCGACTGCCAATCGACCGTGCTGTCGACACGGATGATCAGCTCGTGGACCCCTTTGGCGACGCTCGGCACGAGAATAGAGAACGGCGTGAAGCCGCCGAAGTGGCTGCCCAGGTGCTGTCCGTCCAAATAGACATCGCCATGGTGCATGATCGCATGGCAGATGAGCCGCAGGTGCGTGTCATGCATCGTCTCGAACCGGGTGCGGTACCAGGCTGTGCCGTGATAATCATAGAGTCCCATTTCATTATTCCAGCAGGAAGGCACATACAGCTTCCGCTCGGGTGCAGGAAAGTCCGCATACCATTTCTCGTTCATACCGACACACTCCGGATCGGTGACGAAATCCCATAGCCCATCAAGAAAGCTTGTCTTGCGGATCAAGTGCTCATGAAACGTTCGATTCATTAGGTGAAAGCTCCTTTTTTGGTCAATTGGCAACAACAGGCATCGTTATCCCTTCAAACTATAATCTTCGCGGTAAGCGTTTTCAATCCCCCCTTTTTAATACAACGCCCCCTTATTTACTTGGAACTCACGGGACTAGATAATAGCAAATAACGCGATATAAAATTAAAAAAGAGGTGATGAAAGCGCTTCACAAAAGGTTTTTTTTTATAGTACGATTGTTAGATCAAATAAAAACTCTTATAGAGACAAAGGTATGAGGGGGCGCATTTTTGAAATACGGATATTTCTTTCGCAAGAAGTGGGGGCTCTTCGTCAAGCTGTTTCTTTCTCTTCTTCTCGTTATGGTTATTCCGACGGTCGTCGCAACAGTGCTGAATTATAATATATCCAAACAAAACCTGGAGGATGAGGTGGGGCAGTCTAACCTCGATGTGCTGCGGCAGACAAGAGAAGCAGTAGACACGATCATGGGGCATACGGAGAACATTACATACCAACTGTATCGCAACCAGCAGCTTCAACACTTTGTCGCCAATTCCTATGACCTTGACGATTATGATGAAGTACAGAAGATCGACACCCTGATGAACATGCTCGAGTCGATCATGGAGGGCTCGCCTTACATCTCTGGTATTCACATGTATAGTCTGGAGAATCAGATGCTCGTCTCCTCGAACGGGTTTAATCAGGAGACGCTGCTCGAAGGGCATGAGCAGTTCTATCAAGAGCTGGAGCAGCACCCGGAGGGGCTGTGGCTTGAGCCGGGCAAGCAAGGCGTATTTGAAGAGCCGCACCCGCCTTTACAATTTATTAAAGCCATTTTCAATTCCTCCCAAAGCCTGGCCGGATATTTTGTCGTTCAATTATCCAGCGATGAGTTCACAACCTTAATACAGGATCTGTATATTCGTCGTTCGGGCTCTGTCTTCATGGTTAATTCGGCAGGTGAAGTGATTATGAATCGCCAAACGCCCTCTATCCTGATTCGCAATGAAGCCCTGATGGGAGAGCTGTTCTCATCCGAGCAGGAGGGCGTAACGATCGTCAAAGAGGATTGGCCTGGCGAGAGCTGGATCGTATCATTCACCGGCTCACGACTCAATGGGTGGAAATATGTAGCGGCCGTTCCGACGGACGAACTGGAGCACAAATCCGGGGCAATCTACCGCAATATGATGATAGCGATCATCATCTTAACTACGGTATCCGTCGTGCTGGCTCTGTCGATGGCAAGAGGATTGTATAATCCGATTCGCAGTCTGAAGAGCATGCTGTCGGGTGAAGCCTTGAATGAGCGCCAGCAGAGGCATTTATTCCTACGTACGGATGAGATTGGCATTATCAATCGCAAGATTACCGAGATGTCCCATCAATTGGAACGCAGTATACCGAAGTTGAAGCACTATTTCTTATTCCGGTTGGCTGCCGGCGAGCACTTTGAACCGGGGGAACTCCGTGCTCAGGCGGCAACCTACGAATTGCCCCTGCAAGGGCAATATATCGTCATTCTCCTTCAAGTTGGCGCCCGTTCCGTGATGGATTGGGAGGACGAGACGCATGCCGGCGATTCCATGAGGAGCAGCTTGCGCACGTTATTTATGGATCGGATGAAGCTGATGATGACGTTCGATGCCTTCTATGAACAATCGGATAAGCTGATCGGGATCGGCATCATGCCCCAGGAGCAGGACACCGATGAATGGCTCGCGCAATTGAAAAATAGCTGCTCAGAGTTTCTGGTATCGGTCAGAGAACTGATCGGCACGGAGATCTGTATCTCAGCAGGTCTGCCCTGCGCGGGTCTTGATCGGCTACACCAGTCCTATAACGATGCGGAGTGGGCTATGAAGTACAAGTTCATCCTTGGCGCCAACTCGGTCATTATGGGACGCGATCTGATCCGGGCCAAGCAGGAGGCACAGCTGAGCCACGATTATCCGCAGGTCATCAAGGCGAGTCTGTACGCGAAGAAGTATGATCAGGCGGCAAAAATACTGCGCGAGTTACAATCCATGTTAAAAAATAATCTGCATTCCAAGATCGAGTTCACCTTCTTCTATCGGCAGATTATTCAGATTGTTGTCCAATACTTAAATGAATCCAATCAAGCCAAAACGAAGTGGGTCGACCCGCTCAACCGGGCATTTCTCCATTTGGAGAGTGAATACCGAGATATTGACGAAGCGACGGATTCGATCGCGCACATGCTGGAGGAAATCGCGCACGAAAATGAGAGTCCTGCAGTGATGAATAGTTACATTGAGCAGACGCTCGATATGATCCGCAACGAATACCAGAAGGATCTGAGCTTGACGGAGATCGCCGATCGGTTGTCCGTGTCGTACCCTTACTTGAGCAAGCTCTTCAAGGAAGAGCTGGGCAAGAACTTCAAGGAATACCTGACAGAGTACAAGCTGGAGCAGGCGAAGCAACTGCTGTCGAGTACAACGCTGCCGATCGAGCAAGTGGCGTTGCAGGTCGGGTACAACAACTACAAGCAATTCTCCAGAATGTTCAAGAAATATGAAATGGTCACCCCCATGGATTACCGACAGATGATGACCATGGAATAGTTCCATCGCAGAAGACCAGGAGACGCTTTCCTTTATCGGAAGGCGTCTTTTCTGTATCGAATCTCCCGATAAACACCGTGTGATCAGCAATAAATGCGATACATTGTTAAAAAAGGAGCGTTGAAAGCGCTTAAATGTGTGGGTATAGTCAGGCATATAGAACGCGTAACACAACACAGCACAAAGGAGCGTAACCATGCATTCGACAACAGACCCGGCAAATTTGGAAAGGAAGGCAAACTCGGCTCCAGGGTTCCGACAAAGGTTGAGCAAGTGGTTGGCCTTAATTAAAATGAACAAATTTCTTTATCTCCTGATCCTTCCCGGCACCTTGCAAGTTTTGCTTTTCGACTACATTCCGTTCTATTACATTCAAGTCGCGTTTCGGGAATTCAACGTGTTTGGGGGGTTGGACAATAGCCCTTGGGTCGGGTTTCAAAATTTCATTGAACTGTTTCAAACGGCCTACTTCCTGCAGGCGCTTAAGAACACCTTTATTATCAGCCTGATGCAGATTGGCTTTGGCTTCTGGGTTCCCATAGCCATCGCGATCTTGTTAAATGAATTAAGACATCGGTTATTCGCAAGAACGGTACAGACACTGATCTATCTTCCGCATTTCTTGTCGTGGGTCATTATCGGCGGGTTGTTCGTAACGATGCTGTCGCCAAACGGCGGCGTAGTCAATTTGCTGTTGCAGGTATTTGGTATGGATCCGATCTATTTTATGGCAGACTCCAGGTGGTTCCGATGGGTATTGGTCGTCTCCGAGATCTGGAAAAACGCCGGGTGGGAAAGTATCATCTATCTTGCTGCTATTGTCGGGATTAGCACAGACCAATATGAAGCGGCGAGAGTGGATGGAGCGAACCGGCTGCAACGTATGATCTATATTACACTGCCTTCTCTGATTCCTACCATATTAGTCGTATTGCTGCTCAAGGTCAGCAAGATTCTTCGTATCTTTGAACAAGTGTTTGTTATGTACAATCCCTCCGTATCGAATGTATCGGAGACGCTGGGAACGTATGTCTATCAAATCGGGATTAACCGGGGCGAGCTTTCCTTCGCGACTGCGGCAGGATTATTTAATGGTATCGTCTCGTTAATTCTTGTGCTTGCGGTCAATCGGCTTGTGAAATACGTCCGCGGTACATCAGTATTATAGGAGGCCGGAACATGCACAAGTATGATAGTCGGTACGTGGATGCGTTAATTATCTCATTCTTTATCTTATTATCTGCCATCACGATCCTTCCGTTCATGAACGTTGTTACCCTCTCTCTGGAACCGGAGCATATCGCTTCTGAAACCGGCGTGATTCATTTGTTTCCCCGGGAGTTCACACTAGATGCCTATGCAGCAGTATGGAACCACGGGAGCATCCAGCAAGCGTTCCTGAACTCATCGTTTATTACGATTATCGGTTCCGCGCTGGCGGTGGTAGTCACTGCAGCTATGGCATACGGCCTGGCCCAACGCGAGGTTCCGCTCATGAGAATGATGACCTTTCTGGTGCTGATGACGATGGTGTTGAAGACCGGGATCATGCCGCAGTATCTATTAATGAAAAACCTGAATCTGCTGGACAGCCTGTGGTCCGTCATATTCCCGCATGTCGTCGCCGCATTTAATCTAATCCTGATGAAGGTATACTTCGAGAATTTGCCAAAGGAAATGACCGAGTCCGCGAAGATCGACGGTTGTTCCGATGTTGGCATCTTCTTCCGAATCATCCTTCCCGTCTCGGCTCCGATTGTGGCGACGATCGTATTGTTCTATGCCGTCGAGTACTGGAATGACTATTTTAACTCGGTTATGTACTTGTCCAGCGAGAATAAGAAAACGCTCCAAGTCCTGCTGCGAGAGCTATTGATTCAAGGAGCGGACGGCGGCGGGATGGATATGGTTCAACTGGGCAAAAACATGAGGATGGCTACAGCGGTGTATGCGATTGTACCAATCTTATTGGTATATCCTTTCCTGCAGAAACACTTCACAAAAGGCATACTGTTGGGCGCTGTTAAAGGTTAGTACAGGTTATAATCGCACCCTGAGAATAAGAGCCGTGCGAATATAATAGAAAAGTTCAAAATGAAAGGGAGAGGTCAAAAATGAAACGCAATGGATTTGTATCACTTCTCATCGTCGCTATGCTGATGATCACGGTTGCTTGCAGCGGTGGAACTGGCGGAAACACAGGAACAAAGGAAACCAACGCACCATCGGCAACGAATACAACAACGGAAGCAGGTGCGCAGACCAAAGAATTGATTGATATGAGATTTATGGTGTTTGGTACAACCGATCAATATGTAAAACAAAATTTTGACTTGATCGCGCAAAGGGTCAAGGAAGAGTTTAACGTCAACCTGAACTTCGAATTCGCAGACCGCAATACGTATCAGGAAAAGCTGAATGTAGCGATTGCGGGCGGTAACGCGCCAGATATATTTTTTACAAATGATCTGAAGTTTCTGACGCAGGCGATCCAGAATGGAGCCGTCGTGCCTCTGGATGATTACGTCCAGAATGATCCGGAGTTCAGCCAACTGGACCCGGGGATGTTCATCGATTCGACGATGAACGGCAAGATCTACACCTTGCCTAAAGCGGGCATCACCCCGCTGACGCTGTATTATCGTACCGATTGGGTGGAGAAGCTTGGTTTGAGCACACCTAGCACACCGGATGAGCTCTTTGAGATGTTGAAAGCATTTGCCCAGAACGACCCGGACGGCGACGACAAGAACAATACATTCGGATTTACGATGAATCAAGATTTCAACAACTCTGACCCGTTCTGGATGATGTTCGTGCAGAACAAACCAGCCAAGCTGGGGCTGTATGTAGATGAAGAGCAAGGCACCGTGAAATCCTCTCTGCTTGATATAGAGGGCATGAAGAAAGCGCTGGCCTGGTTCAGCAAAGCAAATGCGGAGAAAGTGCTGGATCCGGAATGGGTGCTCGATAAGCCTGCTTCGGTAGAGGATAAGTTCATTACAGGGAAAACAGGTGTGTTCTCATTCCAGCCGCAATTCATCCTGCCGCGCCATACGAAGATTACGGCGCAATTCCCGGAAGCCAATATTGCCGTATTGCCTTCGGTGCAGGGGGAGAAGTACAACAACTACAGAGCCAAAATGGGATATAAACTGGACTATTATGTAAGCAACACTACCAAAGATAAAGAACGCGCCGCACAAGTACTAGGCTTCTTTGCCAGCGAAGAAGGTCAAAGACTGACCAGCCTTGGCCAAGAAGGCGTAACCTACAAGGTAGAGAACGGAGAACTGGTATTCCTGGATGATCAACTGTCGAAGCTCTACAATCCCGGATTGCTCTTGACCAGCGTATTTGAGCATGAGCTGCCGGTACCGGTACCTGTGCTGGAAGGCGCACTCGAAGCAGTCGAAGGCTATGGCATGTATGTGGATACAGAAAAGCTGATCGCGAACAGCGAGCTGGCAGCGAAGAAAATGGCCGATATCGACAAAATGTCGAGAGAAGCCATCACCAAAATCATCTTGGGTCAATCGCCGATCGATTCGTACGATGAGCTGGTGAAGAACGTGAAGAAAGAGGGCATCGAACAAATATTGGAAGAGCTGACGACCATTTATAAAAATCAATAGTTTAAACTACTTCGACGAGAGCGCCACGCAGCAATAACCGGTGCTCTCGTCGGAAATTTTGGAGGTTAACCATGAAGCAGCCCAATGTTATCGTCTTCTTCACGGATCAACAACGCTGGGACACGACTGGCGCCCACGGCAACCCGATGGGGTTGACCCCGGTATTCGACCGAATGGCGGCGCGCGGGACATTTCTAGCACAATCCTTTAGCTGCCAGCCCGTCTGCGGTCCGGCTCGTTCCTGCCTGCAATCCGGCATGTATGCCACCACGACCGGCTGTTATCGCAACGGGATTGCGCTGCCGGAGGACACGCCTACCTTAGCTCACTACTACAAGAAAGCGGGGTACCATACCGGATATATTGGCAAATGGCATTTGGCAGGCCAAGAACCGGTATCGGCGCAGCGCAGAGGCAGCTATGAGGCGTGGCTGGGTGCAAATTGTCTGGAGAGCGTATCTGACGCCTACAACACCATCCTGTATGACAACGACGATCAGGAGGTGTTCTTGCCAGGTTATCGGGTAGACGCCATGACCGATGCATCCATCCGTTATATTCATGACCATAAGGATCAACCGTTCTTCCTGTTCGTCTCCTATCTGGAGCCCCATCATCAGAACCATCGTGACGACTATCCGGCTCCTATAGGATACGAAGAACGCTATCGGGGAGGGTGGACGCCGCCGGATCTGCAAGCCTTGGGGGGCAGTGTATACCAACACCTCGCAGGTTATTACGGCATGGTGAAGCGTCTGGATGAAGCGCTTGGCCGGATACTGGACGCTCTGATCAGTATGGATCTGGAGCAAGACACGATCGTCTTGTTCACATCCGATCACGGCAATCACTTCAAGACGCGCAATGGCGAATACAAACGCTCTTGCCATGACAGCTCCATCCGTGTACCGACTGCCGTGCAAGGCCCCGGGTTTTGGCGGGGCGGGCATATGGAGAATCTGGTCAGTCTGATCGACTTGCCGCCCACCTTATTGGATGCGTGCGGGATCGAGGTCCCGGATGCGATGCAAGGGCAATCGTTGATGCCTTGTATTCGAGGACAGGCGTCCGGCTGGCAGGAGGAAGTATTCATCCAGATCAGTGAAGTCCAGGTGGAGAGAGCCGTCCGAACCAAGCGATGGAAGTACAGTGTTCATGCCCCGCATAAGGACGGCTGGGCAGATATGGGCTCGGACGAGTACGAGGAGTATTGCCTGTACGATCTTCTCTCCGATCCCTATGAGCTGACCAACCTCATCGGCATGGTAAGCCATCGCAAGACGGCAGACCATCTGAAGGCGCGATTGCTGCGAAGGATGGAGGAAGCGGGTGAGGCCGTACCTGTCGTCCGGGATGCCCCTGCGATCCAGTCGGGCCAGCGCCGTGTAGACACATTTGAAATACATGCATAAGGGGGCCGCTTGGTATTACATTCGCGAAAGGGAGGAATGTTCAATGTCCATTATGAGGGTTACACCCAAAAAAATGATCGCCTTGCTGCTTACGCTGTGCATGACCGCAGCTTTTACCATGGTAGACGACGCTTCCGAAGTGAACGCAGAGCAAAGCACCGTAATTACTGTTGATCCATCCCAGGTCACCGGCGGCATCAGCAGAGATATTTACGGCTCCAATCAGAGATTCGACGACCATGGCCAAGGCATGTGGGATGTGGCCAACCATACGGCGTATCCGGCATTTGAATCGGCTTACAATAACGCTGGTTTGACGGCGTTTCGATATCCCGGCGGTACAGTAGCCAACCTCTTTTGGTGGAAAAGGGCAATCGGCAGCAACCGTGCGAATAACGTAAGCGGCGGCGCAGACCAAGCACCCGTTCCGACGAACTTTGGTGTAGACGAGGCAGCCCGATTCGCAGAAACGCATAACGACGGCAAGATGACCTTCATGTACGGCATGGGCATCGGAAACGCCGCCGATGCTGCCGACCTGGTCGAATATTTGAATGCACCCAATAACGGCAGCAATCCCAATGGCGGTACGGATTGGGCGGCAGTACGCGCTGCGAACGGACACCCGTTGCCATATAACATTAAAGTATTTGAAATCGGCAACGAGATGTATTTGAGCAACCAAAAATATTGGCTTGACGGTCAATCGCAAACAGGTAAAACGAGCTATGAAGACAAGTATGTCAACGGCGACACCGTGAAATTCACGGACCAAACGGCCGCCCTCTATGACGATTGGAGAGATTCGGCTGCGGAAAGTAATGGCTCGGCCAATCAGGAAAAATACGCGAAATACGCCCCTGTAAACGCCGGCACTGAAACGGTAAAGGTGAACGGCGGAACATGGACCAAAGTGGCCAACTTTAATGGAAGCGGTACCAATAGTGCGCATTATACTATAGATTACCAGACAGGCAAGATCACCTTCGGCGATGGGGTAAAAGGGAAAATCCCTCCGAGCGGACAAATGATCACCGTCACCTATACCTCTACCCGAGATGGCTTCAAACAGTATGTGGCTGCCATGAAGGCTGTTGATCCTTCGATCCAAATCTACAGTTGTTTGTACTCCAATACGGCGATCAATCTCATCGGCACTTCGACCAATTATGATGGTGTGGTCATGCATCCCTATACGCATGGCAATGCCAGCGGAGCTGCAACCGTAGAAGAGCTTCACGATTTTTATATGACTCAGCCGTATGCGAACAGAAATGAAGTGAACAACAAAATTAACAATGTGCGTGGCAAGTTTACCGGCGATCCGGCAAGACAGGCTCGAATGAATGTTTTTGTCTCGGAATATGGGATCTTTAATCTGCGCACATTGGGTGGAGTTACGTATACGCAGCAGAATATGGGCGGTGCTGTCTTCGTCGCAAGAAGTCTGATGTACTGGGGTGAGATTGGACTTGAAACCGCCACCAAGCATAATCTGGTTGGTCCTGGCGGCAATCCGATCATAGGCGAGTATCCCGATTTTGTCGAATCGGCATCGGCCAAAGTGTATCAGATGTTCACGAATTATTTCGGGCCGAACAGGATCGCTTCCACGGTAAGCGGCAATCCGACAAGAACGATCTATAACGGGTCCAACTTGACGTATATCCAGGCAGCGGCAAGCAAAGACGATCATTATGCCTACGTCATGCTTACCAACAGTGACAGGACAACGGATGTACCGGTCACGATTCAAATGCAGAATGCAACGCCTACCGGCAATGCGACGGTCAGAGTACTGAGTGGAAGTGGAGGATATCTGACCGCCAACACACCTCAAAATCCGAATGCGGTCTCCATCAGTACAAGTACAGTAGCGGCTTCCAGCTCATTTGATGTGACGATCCCGCGAGCGAGCGTGGTCAGCATTCAGATCCCGATCAGCTCTACCATTGCCGGGATCAAACAAATCATCAATAAAAACAGCGGATATGCGTTGAATTCGACCGGGACTGCAGATGACGCGAATGTAAATACCAGCGCGTATACAGGAGCCAGCTCACAGAAGTGGGAGATCAGCGTAGCGGAACAAAGCGGCGGCAAAACCTATTACAGGCTGACTCCACAGAGCGCTTCCAATCAGGCTCTTCGGGTCGCGGGGACAGGAGATATGGAGAATGTCATCCAGAAGACATGGAACGCCTGGGAGAGCCAGAAGTTTGAGATCCTCCCGGTGGAGACGTCTGGCGGGAAGACGTATTATAAGATCATCCCCAAGCCCAATGATGCGAATGAATACGTATTGCGGAGCACGGCCAGTGATCCGAATGTCATCGTCAGACCTTGGAATAGCAGTTGGGAAAGTTTGAAATGGGAAATTATAGCGCCTTAACTGGGAGTGAAGCAGCATGAATCAACCTCATATTGTACTGATTACAACGGATCAGATGCGTGGAGATCTGCTGGGGTGCGCGGGACACCCTGTCATTCGCACCCCGCATATGGATTTTCTGGCGCGGCGCGGGGTGCGATTTACGCAGGCGTATTCCACAACACCGGTGTGCATTCCTGCACGCGCCACTATCATGACCGGCCTGGAAGGGCATTCATTGGGAATCACGAGTTACCGTGAAGGCTTTGAATTGCCGACGACACAGACGCTGCCGCAGTTGCTCCGGGATACGGGGTACGAGACACGGGCGGTCGGTAAAATGCACCTCTACCCTGAACGTTGTCATTATGGCTTTGACAGCATGCTCCTGTGTGAGGAGGGAAGGCCGTTCGGCGCAGGCTCGGGCCGTATACGCGGCTATGACGACTATGAGCAATGGCTGGCAGAGCAAGGCTATCCCGGACAAGCGTTTGCGCATGGCGTCGCCAGCAATGAATATGGTTCGATCGCACCATGGCATCTGCCGGATCATCTGCACCCCACAGAGTGGGTGGCACATGAATCGTGCAAAGCGATCAAGCGTCGTGATTGGACACGGCCGCTGTTTCTTTGGACGTCCTTTACGGCGCCGCATCCTCCGCTCACGCCGTTGATGCAGGATCTGTACCTGTACGAACGGGATGAGATCCCCAAACCGGTCATGGGGGATTGGGCGGAGGATCATTCCTTGTACCACCAGAGGAATGTGGCGCAATACGGCGGCGATATCATGACCCCGAGACAGACGGAGCTGGCCCGCCTCGCCTTCTATGCCATGATCACACATGTCGATAGGGCGATGAACCGGATCATCGGAACGTTGCGGGAAGAGGGGATGCTGGACAACACCTGGTTCATCTTCACCTCCGACCACGGGGACAACATGGGGGATCATCGGCTGTGGTTCAAGTCCAACTTTACAAAAGGCGCCTGTACGATTCCATTCATCATTACCCCGCCGATCCGCGGAGATGTTGGGAAGGTGATGGGCGAAGACTGGCTGCCTGGACTGAATCATTCGCCGGTGGGCTTGCAGGACATTCTTCCTACCTGTCTGAGCATCGCCGGCGTACCGATCCCGGAAGGCCTGGATGGCCGCAGCCTGAACCAGCTGGTTAAGAATCCGTCCGGCCGTGTCCGGGAACATGTTCTGGGTGAATTCGGCATAGCAGGCCAACGTTCATTCATGATATCAGATGGGCTATGGAAGTATATCTGGTTCGAGGAGGATGGCGAGGAGCTGTTGTTTCATATAGCGGAGGATCCAGACGAGCTGAGCAACAGAGCGAAGACTGACACGGAGCTTGCCCTCCGCTGGCGCAATCGTCTGACACAGGCACTGGCCGGCAGAGATCAGGACCCGGCAGTGGAAGAGGGCAAGTTGAAAGCAGCGGGAGCAGCCCGGCAATTAAGTGACGTGGAGAAAGCTCGATTGATTAACGATCAAAACGTACGCGGGCTGCATTAATGTGCCGGGGTTAACCGCACGGCAATTGCTATAATTTTTTATGGAAGAACAAGGAACTATTGCTTGTGATGGAGAATTTATAACTAGCAGAAGGATAGATTACGCAGCAGCGAAGAAGCATAGTGTATTCATATACACTATGTTTCTTTATATAGCCTCTCGGAATTAGAGCCTGGCTGAAAAGGAGAAAGCGGGAGTACAAGAGTTTTGTTTCTGGAAAATATGGATAATGAAAACCAGTTTTCAAAAAAAGACAGACCTCACCAATTTAGGCGGATCGCATTTTTAAAAAAATTAAACGACTGTAGGGCAAATGGTAGCTTTCAGCTTGTCCCATTCATCTTTCTGGCTCACATACCAGGCATCCATGTGCTGACAGATCATAATGGCGTAGATGCGTATGTACCACATCATCGTCGAGCGGTGCCGACCGGATTCGAGCTTGTAATCGATCTTCTCCCGCTTGTTGGAACGCTCAATGGATGTGCGGCGTTTGTAAATCAACTTCCACTTTTCCGACCCACGAGCGGTTCTGGGGAACAGGCGAAGATTATCGCTGCTGTATGTATGGTACGTCCGCCCGTATTTGGCATCGGAGCACCCGCAGGCTACAGAGCATCTCCACTTGCGACGATTCTGGGATTTGTCAAAGCCGTTTGGCTTCATTTCGTTGCCTTTCGGACAGATCGGAATACCTGTTGGAGCAATCTGAATGTCGCTTTCCGTCGCCGTATTCTTCTTGCTACGGTTGTTGAGATCGATGAATGGCTCGATGTTTTGGTGATCCAGAAGCATGTAAATCGCCTCAGCATCATGAGCGGCATCAAGCAATAACTTATCGATGACGCCAAGGTTGAAACGTTGCTTGCATTCCATCATACTCATAACTAGACTGACAGCGTCATGCCGGGAAGCAGGCTGCAGTCTAGGGTACAAAGGCAAGTCGTATTTACTATCAGCTGCTGACATCATGTAGAGATGGTATCCGTTATAATACTTCTCTCTGGCGCTGTCCCAGCCCGAGTCGCAATCGGGCTGGGAGTAAATACGAGGATGGTTACAACCTATCATACCTTTGGCATAACAATCGCAAGTGGATTTGCTTCTTGGATAGGCAGAGGTGACGATGGGTGTTCCATCACCGGCAGCACTGAGCGCTGAAAGATCACCAAGCAATCCCAGATTCGCCGATACGCTGAGTATCTGTGACTGGAAGAATTCGAATAAGGGATCGGCAGGCAAGGCTGTTCTCTTATCTGCATGACGCATCATCCATGTGACGAGACGTTTCACTCTACCCGGTGTAGCCGTAGGTGCTTTCTCTCCTTTCTTCCCTTTCTTCGGTTTACTCTTGCGTTTGGGTTGCTTCATCGGTTTCAGATTTTTGTCTACCGCAGGCCAGAGGCGCCTGAAGAAATCATAGAAGGTCCCGACGCCAGGAAGATCGTCAAAGTCGAAGCCGCAAAGTATGGCATAGATAGGTGTCCGCTTCAAGACATTCACACATTCGGTTAATCCCTTTTCAGGGTTGGTCATGAGGAACAAGAGAAAGGATCGAAACATAGATGCTGGATCTCGAGGTTCGGGGCCTCGATCAGAATAAGCGTCTCGAAGAAACGTCGTGATGGGGGAAAGATCAGTCATCCATAGTTTTGCAAGAAGCGGCCAGTCCTTATTGATGATGACGATACCGGGTCCAACATGAGTACGAAGTTGCTTAAGAACAAAGCCTTGGTAGTCCGCATGCGGAACAAAAATAGGTTTCATGAGAAGTCCTCCAATCGCGATTAATGGGTTAAAAAACAAACCCTTACAACGCGATTTTGGAAAAATGGAGAATTTGTCAAGTCTTTTTCGAAGAAAATGACCAAATATTCCTAGAATATTTCCCATAATGAAAAAAGGAATTATATGAAAAAATCCCCCTACGAAGTAGGAGGAGAGTAAGTTTGGTGGTACGAGGAAACCCTTGTCCCATCTGCCTCGGCGAATACCGAGAGGCTATTTATTATATAGGAGGCATATAAGTGAGTCGTCTGTCGTCGTCACTGGCTATCAATGAAAAAAGTGGAAAAAAGGTAGCGAAGGAAATAAAGAAGTTAATGCTAGAAGCATACGTATTTAAAGCAAACACTCGTTGGAATGCAGTTACATTAAGGGATGAGAATGCATATCCTTTTGCCGCATCTGAACTGAGTCGAATTCTGGGTGTACCCGTGTTATTTGTAAGAGCTAGTGAAGACGATGGTTGGGCTTATTCACTCTACTTAGACGGTCACGAGGTTGTCAAATATCTGACCAATGATGGCGAAATCATTGACGAAAGCGACCGTACATTACAGCTAGAACGATTAAAGGCTTATTCAGAGGAAGCCCAAATGATTGATGATGCATTGAATATGACAGATTGTACGGATCCTTCCGAACCATTTGAGCTATTTCTTAATGCTTTTGGGCTGACGCTGCTGGCCTGGATTACCTATGCTGATTTAACAGATATGTCTGAAGCAGAAAAAACTCAGTATGATATACAATTTGTTGGGAATAAAAATACAAAGTCAAGTGATAAAGCTATAGTCGCACAAATTATCGGAAAACCTCTAGCAAATGCGGGCTTCAGTATAACGAGCGGACATTATTTCACAAATGATTTCGCCTTTCTTACTGAACGACATGGTTTCCATGTTGGTCTACTTGTAGACATAGATCATGATAGAATTGAAGCATCGGTTCGATCCGTATACCAGCCTCAACGAGTCGTTTATCTGAAAGAGGGAGAACACCAAATATTATTTTACCATGACAGAGAGACATTTATTAAACAGCTTGAATATATTCGAAATGCTTTTCTTTCGGCAGGAATTGATTATATTGAATCTGAACAATATGAGGAGTTTACCCGAGAGCCAATATATGCTGAGCTCGATTCTACTCTAGCCAAAGATGGCTTCTCCCGCACTTCCAGTGACTTTTCGCTTAAAGGTGGATGTATGTCGTATTTGAATAAGGAGAAGCGATTACAAATTATATTTAAACATAATGACTTCTCTATCGGTTTAGGCTGTTTTATTAAAGATGGTGAGCTAGAAGAGAACATTCTTTCACTTAATGGCATCTATAATTGGGGTTTCTCATTCCCGAATCGTCAAGCCTATGAGGATAGGTTACATGAGTATGTAAAGCTGCTTAGGCAATCAGGTTATATCAGTTAGAAGATGTTGAGACCCTTGGTCAATGACCCCCACTTAACTAACGTTTGAAGTGGGAGCTTGTAACGACCCGATCGTACGAACGTCTTGCGACTCCGATCTTTTGGCGTTCCGAAGAACGTGGTGTTACATCCTCGAGTAAGCCTTCGCCTACCAATGGGCAGATTGACAGCTGCCCTGCAAGCCTAGTCATGCTAAGCCTGCACCTTCAAGAAGGTACTCTTTTCCCTTCAAACAGAGATTCATGGCGCCGATCCGGTCATCATTGCTTGCATATCCGCATGCCTGGCAACGAAAGCGATGCCTGCGTTTATCCCGGTTTTCTTTGGCCGTGTGGCGGCATAGGGGACACGCTTGCGAAGTGTGCTTCGGATCCACGGCTATCACCATCGATCCTGCAAGCTTCGCCTTATACGTCACCATCTGACGCAGCTGATAGAACGCCCACGATACCGTCACATACCGATACTTCAGCTTTGACTTTTCCGCCCTGCGGCGGATCCCTGTCAGATCCTCCAGCACAAACAGCGTATTCGCCCCATATCGGGTAACGAGTGCCTTACTTACCTGATGGTTCACATCGGTCATCCAGCGGTTTTCTCGTTCTCCGATTTGCTTCAGCCTGCCGCGGGACGAAGCCGTTTGTTTGCGTTGCAGCTCGGAACGCAATCGTTGGTAGTTGGCTCGTTTGTGTTTCAGTCCCCTTCCCCGAAAAAACAGCGTTCTCCCCTCGGTGTCATACACCGTAGCTACAAAGTTGATGCCCAGATCAATCCCTGCAACGTGTTCAATCTCCTTAAGCTCAGGAGAGGCCATTTCCTTAGACACTGGAATATGCAAAAACCACTTCTGTTTTTTGCATACCAGCTTGGCTGTACCGAATGTCCATGTGCCGTCGAAATAGGTCTCCATTCCTTTGGCTTCGAAGGGGATCTTAATGCGGCCTTGCAGCGTATTGACGGAGAATAGCTTTGCGCTTAGCGAGTAATCCCGTCTCCAGACGAGATCGTATTCCGGCTTCTTAAATTGTACGAGAGTCCAAGCATGCCCACTGCTCAAGATGGTCTTGTATTTAGCCCGTACCGTTTTCAATACCGACTGAGCCATTTGAGAACGCAGGCCCATCGCGCTGCGCAGGGTTCGATACGTCATTCGGTGCAGGACAGACTGCCGGCGCTCGCTCGTCTCAAACACAAGGGCAGAGACAAAATTACAGCCTTGACGATAAGCGATCATCGTTTGTTGCAGGGCCATCATTTGACTGTCTGACGGTTTGATTTTGATTTTCGCCGTCACGGTAACGATCATACGTTCGCCTCCTCGCTATACTAATTTTAGCATAGTAGGGAGAACAAGAACACACCAAATATCATTCCGGCTAACGCCGAACGCCCATTCCTCCCCCGCTTATAGAAGACGGGAGTATCCTGGGCGATATTGATGAATCAGTACTTCTGATCCATCAAGGGTCTTCCCCTTACACCCTATTTCAAAAACGAAGCGATATCCACCTTCTGCTTCAATCTCGCGCTCTCCAGTGCGGCCAGCACCATGGCCATGCTGAAGCGGTTGTCGCGGCAGTCCGTTTCCGCAGGGCGCTGCTCTTCGAGAGAGCGGAACATCTCGTCCAGGCATCCCACATGGCCTGATCTCGCGCCTTCATAAAGGCTGAGGTCTGTCTCGACGCGAACGAATTCCCGCATGAACTTGCCAGACTGGTCGCCAGGCGCCACGATTTCTGCATAAGGGGCGTTCTTGCCGTCCCAAATGGCCGTGCCATGCTCGCCTGTAATTCTCCATTGCGCTTCCCAGGTGGTAGGCGCGCCTTCCGCACACCAAGAACCGCGGTAATTGAATATCGAGCCGTCGGACATCTCGTAGATGCAGATGGCCGCGGCGTTCCCTTTGTACCAGGAGCCCGGCGGATTAAATTCCTGGCAATAGACGGAGACCGGATTCGAGCCCAGAATCAGCCTAGCTTGATCGAACGTATGGATCGCCATATCGATTAACAGCGGACTTTCCATCGCATCGCGGAACCCTCCGAAATGAGGAGCGAGGAAGAAGTCTGCTCCTGCGAAGCCAGGTTTGCCAATCGTTCCGTCGACAATAAGCCCCCGAAGGGCGCGAATACGCGGGTCGAAGCGGCGATTTTGCATAACGGCATGGGATTTGCCCGTGAGCTCCGAGTTTCGGATAATGTTGTTGCATTCCGTCATGGATTCCGCAAGCGGCTTCTCACCAAACACATGACAGCCATTCGCCATCGCTGTGTGGCTGATCTGATAATGACTGGATGGAATCGTCACATCGAAGACGATGTTGGCCCCGGTGCTTGTAATCGCTTGCTCAACATCGGTGAAGACCGGGCAGGACAACCCTTTTTTCTCACGCATAGCTTCGGCGAATTCCGTTTTAATATCGACGAGTGCAACAATCTCGGTGTCCGATCGCTCCATAGCATAATCAATCCATTGATTTGACATGACACCGCAGCCGGCGACCACGACTTTATATATGGCTGTCACTAATAAACTCCCCTCTCATTTGCGCTTGGCTTATACAGGATTGGGAATAAAATCGCCGCCACGGCAGCGCTTCAAATATTGCAAGGCATGCACCTGGCCTGTCATTTCCAGCTCTCCGCAGTACACAGGATCATGCCATCCTTCAATATCAATGGTGCCTTGATAATTGGCTTGCCGCAATATCGTAATGATGTCAGTCCAGTTCGTGTCTCCGAAGCCCGGCGTCCGATGCCAGACGAACGGCTTGGGACCGTGAATGCCATATTCCTTGACGATATCCCAGGCGATTGTTGCGTCCTTGCCGTGAACGTGGAATACTTTGTTGCACCACTTGCGCAGCTGCGGAATGGGATCCATCAAGGATACCATCTGATGGCAGGGCTCCCATTGCAGGCCGATGTTATCGGAAGGAATGGCATTGAACATCATCTCCCATGCCGTCGGATTGTGGGCAATGTTCCAATCCCCTGAAGTCCACGTACCGCCCATATCGCAGTTCTCGAAGGCGATCCGGACCCCTTTGTCCGCGGCTCGTCTCCCAAGCTCACCGAATACTTGCGTATACCGCGGAATGGAGGCGTCAATGGATTCGCCTGTCAATCTGCCCGTGAATCCGGATACGATATCCGTGCCGAACAGATGTGCATGGTCGATTAGACGCTCCCAGCTTGCAATAGTGTCGGCATTATTGCCGGCTCCAGTCAGTGGATTGCCGAAGATGCCCAATGTCGAGATGATAAAACCATATTCCTCCGACAGCTCGCGTACCCGCTTGGCCGTTTCAACAAGATCTATATGGCTTGTCGTCTGCCAGAAGGTTAAGCTGTAGGATTCAAAGCCGTGCTGCGCGATTTGCGGAATGACGCGAACGGCATCGCCGCCGCCGATAAGGGTTCCAATGCGCAATTGATCTGTCATCTTGAGAATCACTCCTATATTGGTATACAGTATCCTTAATCCCCTTCAGTATAGCGGGATCCCATACGCCTTTCTCGCCTTATCTTGTGCAATACCAGTACGATATTGTGGGAGTTGAATACGAATGACGTACCCGAAGGAGCTGCGGGAAGCGACTCGGCTGTCGGAGAAAAGTTATCCCTATATGTTTTTTTTCAACCGACACAAGGGAGTCAAGATTGGACAATCCATCTTGTTCCTCCACTGGCATGAGCATTTTGAAATCATCGTCATGCGGCAGGGAAGCGCGATCTTTCATATCGACAGCCAGCCTTATGAGGCCGAGCCAGGCGACGTGCTCCTTGTGCCGGCGGGCGGTCTGCATGTTGGCTACAGCACCTGCGATGGGGTTGTCGCTTTTATCTCGATCGTATTTAATGGGGCGCTGTTCAACGATTGGGTGCATGACGCCATTCATGCCAAGTATGTAAGCCCCTATCTGGAAGGACGAGTGCAGTTTCCGGTGAAGCCGTTGGTGCACGAGCCTTCTTGTTTAGAGCATTTCAGGCTTCTGGATCAGGCGATTGCTGAATTTAAGGCGGGGCAGCCGGCCTATCAGCTTGTCATCAAATCGCAGCTGCACATGCTGGTTACGCTGCTCGCCCGAACGTTCCTCCCGAAGCAATTGCCGGAGCGGGCTAGCAGCCGCTATATAGAGAACCGGGAGCGCTTCAAGTCGCTGATCCAATATGTTGAAGCTCGCTTCGCGGAGCGAATCACGATAGAGGACGCAGCCAAGCGCCTCAATCTGAACCCGCATCACTTCTGCAAAATGTTCAAGAAGCTGACGGGACGGACATTTATCGAATATGTCAACCTGTGCCGGATGAACGAGGCGGAGCGACTGCTGCTGGACGGTACCTTGACTATTACCGAGGTAGCGGGCCGAGTCGGCTGCGACAACCCCAATTATTTTACAAGGCTGTTCAAAAACTATAAGGGCGTAACGCCTTCTCAATTTCGCAAGTAGAGCTTGGCCATGAATATCCTCCCAGAATGAATTACATAATAAGGTAAAGTTTATTCCGGGAGGGCGATGCCATTGTTTCGACGCGAGCGGATGAGCCATAAGCAGCAGAAATGGCGGAGCAGCGAAACGGATGCTGGCCATGCCGGGTTGGACGAGGCGCTTACATCGGACTTGGATCGGAATGTCGCGCGGCTTCAGTCGATCTACGCCAACAGCTATGACGTGATCTTTCGTTCCTTCTTGATCGGCGGGAGAACGAAGGCGGTAATCGTCTATATCCAAGGGCTGAGCAATACGGGAGAAATGAATGAGTATGTGCTTGGTCCTCTCATGCAGTTATCGCATGAGGAGGAATGCTCCGTCGAGCAGCTCGCCCATGGATTATCCCTATCCAAGGTCGATATAGTGACAACGCTGGCTGGCTGTACGGGAGCCGTCTCTACGGGTAATCCAGTGCTCCTGTATGAAGGAGCGCCGCAAGGCATTGCCCTCGGTCTGTGTAAATGGGAGAAGCGCTCCATCGATGAGCCGTCGGCGGAAGCGGGTGTCCGGGGTCCGCGTGAAGCCTTCTCCGAAACCTTGCAAGTGAATACCTCCCAGCTGCGGCGAATTATTAAGAGTCCGGCATTGAAGCTGGAAGCGATGACGATTGGCGATTATACCGATACACAGGTGCTTATTGCTTATATGGAGTCGATCGCGGACAAAAAGCTTGTTGAGGATGTCCGAACCCGCTTGTCAGGTATTTCGATAGACGCCATTCTAGAGAGCGAATACATTGAGGAATTCATCGAGGACAATCCGTATTCGCCGTTCCCGCAGGTGCAATCGACGGAACGGCCGGATATTGCCTGCGCCGCCCTGCTGGAGGGTCGCATAGCGATTCTTACAGAAGGAACCCCGTTTGTATTGATCGTTCCTGCCACCTTATTCTCCCTGCTTCAATCGCAAGAGGATTATTATCAGCGCTTCTGGGCCAGCACCGCGATCCGTTGGCTCAGGTATCTATTCACGACGCTGTCATTATTGCTGCCGTCCTTATATGTGTCGCTCCTCACCTATCATCAGGAAATGGTGCCGACCGCTCTGCTCGTTACAATGGCATCCACTAGAGAAACCGTGCCCTTCCCGGCGCTGGTGGAGGCGCTCATTATGGAGGTTACGTTTGAGGTGCTGCGCGAGGCGGGAGTCAGGCTGCCCAAGCAGATTGGACCGGCGGTCAGCATCGTTGGCGCGCTAGTTATTGGACAGGCTGCTGTGCAGGCCGGAATCGTATCTCCGCCGATGGTCATCGTTGTCGCCATTACGGGGATAGCTTCCTTTATGGTCCCGCGTTATGCAGTGGGCGTCTCCTTCCGCCTGCTTCGCTTTCCCATTATTATTCTTGCAGGCATGTTAGGTCTGCTGGGCGTGATGCTCGGCCTAACCACAATCATTATTCACTTGTGCAACCTGCGATCGTTCGGCGTTCCGTACCTCTCCCCGGTCGCTCCCTTCAAGAAAGCCGATATGAAGGATATCGCGATTCGAGCGCCATGGTGGAGGATGAAGGCGCGGAGGTAGAGCCAAGCCATGCGGATTATGCCCCGAAAAAAAGAATGAAGAAGGAGCGGCGGAAGCGTGAAACTCCTCAAGATGGCCATCATGCTTGTTGTGACGATTCCTCTGCTGAGCGGATGCTGGGATCGTACGGAAATTAATGATATCGCAATCGTTACCGCGGCTGGCGTGGATCAGAAGGAAGGGGAGCAGATCGAGCTGTCGGTGCAAGTTTTTATTCCGCGCGCGGTAAGCGGTGGCGGGAGCTCTAGCGGAGGCGGCTCCACCGGCTCCGGCACGATGACCCTTGTCAGATCCGGAGTCGGCCGGAATATCGCTGAAGCCGCCTCCAAGCTCCAAATCAAGCTGCCGCGGAAAATATTTTGGGGACATTGCTCGGTTTTTATATACAGTAAACGTATTGCGGAGGAAGGGGTTCGGGATGAGATGGACTTCCTGCTTCGTTATCCCCAGCCGAGAGAACGGGCTTACATGTATGTCAGCAAGGGAAGAGCTTCGGATGTGCTGGAATTGCTTCCTCCGCTAGAAAGAAATTCAGGCGAGGTCATTCATGAAATCTCCAATCTGGGGATGGGCATGAGAGTGACGGTGAAGGATTTCAATATGATGGTCAAAGCCGACGCCGGGGCAGCCATTATGCCATTCATTGATATCTTGCCGCCGCGAGAAGGGGAGCAGAAGCTACAATCCATCCCGTATATTGTGGGCTCGGCGGTATTCAAGGGAGACAAGCTGATTGGAACCTTATCGGATCTGGCGACCAGAGGCGTGATGTGGATCAGGGATGAAGTGGAGAGAGCCACCATTACGGTTGAGCCGGATCAAGCAGAGGGATTCGTATCTATATTTCCCGTCAGGCAGTCGACAACCTTGATCCCTGTTATAGAGGAGGGGCGCTATAGCATCCGTATGCGTATTGATTCGGAGGGTGATCTGGTATTGAATGGGACCGATATGAATCCGGGGGAGCCAGGCGCGATTGCAAGCATGGAGGCAGCCGTTAAGGCCGCTATTCGAGACAGGATTGAGCTGGCGCTTCAGAAGGTGCAGCAAGAGATGAAGGCGGATATATTCGGCTTTGGCGAGGCGTTCCACCGCAAGTACCCGAAGGAATGGAAGGAAATGAAGGAGCGCTGGGATGCCGAGTTTCCCCAGGTTGAGGTGCCGCTGGATATTACCGTCTTTATTCGACGCTCCGGCATGATTACAGGACCTGCCGGCGTTCAGGAAGAGAAGGTGATGGCCAGATGAGATGGGGAAAGGCTGCAGGCGTAACGTTGATTGTGCTATGTATAATCGCTATCGAGTGGCCAAGGCTGAAGGACAAGCCCGTCAGAGATAAGGCGGCCTTCATGGCCATACTGACGATGGGATGGCTGCTTGCCATGCTCGATTTGCCCAATATACAGGGCCCCACAGCACTTATCGAACAGATATTCAAGCCGCTGACCAACAGGCTCAAACTCCAATAAGGCAGGCGATAATCGTGATCGAACATGGCAAAATATCAGCATTCCAGATGGCCGTTATGCTATATGTGACGATTATTGCCACGGCGGTTCTTATCGTTCCAGGGATAACGTCGCAATATGCGGGAATCGACGCATGGCTGTCTCCGTTCATCGCTTCACTTGTTGGCTTCGCCACGGTGTATATAGCCAGCGCGCTGCATAAGCTGTACCCTGGACAGACCGTTATTCAGTACAGCCAGCAAATCGCAGGACGGTTTGGCGGAAAAACCATCGGACTCGTGTTTTTGAGCTTTTATTTGCTCGTAGACGGAATTGTAGTGCGTGAATACGCGGAATTTATTGTGGAATCGTTCCTGCCCCGCACGCCTCTCATCGTGGTCATCTCGACCATGCTTCTTGTAGCGGCCTACAACGTGCGGGGAGGGATAGAGAGCATTGCCAGGAGCGCGCTTATTTTTACAGCGATCTCCTTTGTCATTCCAGTAGCGATCAGCGTTCTGCTATATCCGGATTTGGATCCCAAGGAGCTGCTTCCCGTTATGGAGCATGGGATTACGCCTGTTATCCAAGGGGCGTATGTTCCCCAGGCGTGGTTCAGCGAGTTTTTTGTTATTTCTTTTGTGCTTCCGTTCTTGATCAAGCCCGGCGAAGGCCGGCGATGGGGCTTCCTGTCCGTGTTTGTCACTATGGCTATACTCACTTATACCAATCTCGTGCTCATCTGTTTATATGGCGGAGACGAGGCTTCGATGGTGTACCCGGTCTTGAACGCCTTTCGTTATATCAGCATCGCAGGCTTTATCGAGAATTTCGAATCCGTTATTATGGCGACCTGGGTGATGAGCAATCTGGTCAAAATATCGGTGTTCTACTATGCCATCGTACTGGGCACGGCACAGTGGCTCAAGCTGTCCGATTATAAGCCAATCGTCTTGCCTATCGGCTTGCTTATCGCTATATTGAGCGTCTGGGGACTGCCTGGCTTCCATAGCGTGTCCCTTTTTTTGAGAGAGGTGTTTCCCCTCTACGGCACGTTGGTTCAGACGATGCTGCCGCTTCTATTGCTAATTGTTGCGGCAGCGAGGCGGATTCGTTGAATTCGTATAAGTTTTAGTTGCTTAGCTCAATATTGGCGGCGCGCGTCTAATTTTACAATAGAAAGGGGCCAAACCCACAACAAACATGCGGGAGGTATTATAATGATTCAACAATCAATCCGAAAGATGACGCTTTACATGCTAATGATGGCGCTTACATTTACGGTGCTGTCCAATCTGGCTGGGCCTGCGCCCACAGCTTCGGCAGCGCCGGCATTTGCTTACGGCGCCGATATCGGCTGGCTCAAGTAGCTGGAGTACGAAGGGGTCAGCTTTGTCAACAGCGCCAATCAGGCGGCAGATCCGCTTCAGCTGATGAAGGATAAAGGCATTAATTCCGTTCGTCTCCGCGTATTCGTGAATCCGCCCAGCAATTATTATTGGCTGAAGGACGGCGTTACGATGACCATGCTGGGATACAGCGATACGGCCGGCGTGCTTGCGGCAGCGCAAAGAGCCAAGGCGCTTGGCATGAGCATTATGGTGGACTTCCATTACAGCGACGTATTTGCCGATCCAGGGCATCAGATCAAGCCGGCCGCATGGAACAGCTACAACGATACCCAGCTGCAGAATGCGGTTTACACCCATACGTACAACGTGATGACTACGCTGGCCAATAACAATATATATCCGGACTGGGTGCAGGTCGGCAACGAGATGAATTCCGGCATATTGCTGCCTAGCGGAAGCACCAACAACTTCGCCAAGCTGACGGCCTTGCTGAACAAGGGCTACGACGCGGTCAAAGCCGTAAGCCCCTCCTCGAAGGTCATCTCCCACCTCGCGCACGGGACTGATAATTCGCTCTTCAGATGGTGGTTCGATAATTTCTTCGCGAACAGCGGCAAAACCGATGTGATCGGCATGTCGTTTTATCCCTACTGGGAGGGACAGGCGTATTGGCAGCTGACTGGCGCATTGTCGACGAATCTTAACGACATGGCCGCGCGCTACAGCAAGGAAGTGATGGTGGTCGAGGTAGGCGGCCTTGAGACCAATCCGACCGACTCGTACTGGACCATCTACGATACGATTCAAGCGGTGAAGGCCGTTCCGAACGGCAAAGGCACGGGTGTGTTCTACTGGGAGCCGGCGGCTCATTCCAGCGTTCTGCCGGATGAGTATCCACTGGGTGCGACTAGCGTTGTTTCTACGAAAGTGTTAAAGTTTACGACCGCGCTCGATGCCTTCGCAGCCGGTTCCCAGCAAGGCAGCAATCTCGTTACGAACCCTGGCTTCGAGACGGGAGGAGCCGCTTCGCAGGACCCATCCGGCTGGTCTACGTGGTCCAACAATAATCCAACGGCCAACTATTCGGAGGCAGGCGGCTATACGGGGAGCTTCCGCTTGTCGCATTGGAGAAGCACGGCTTACCAGGTGAGCACGTATCAGATCAAGACGGGGCTGGCGAACGGCACCTATACGATGAAGGCATGGGTCAAAAGCGGCGGCGGCTTCATTACAGCCCGAATGTTCGTCAAGAACTTTGGCGGTGCCGAGCAATATGTCTCGATCCCGACGACGAGCACATGGACGCAAATTACGATCCCGAACATTAATGTCACAAACGGCCAGGCTGAGTTCGGCTTCTGGACCGACGCCAACGCGGGCAATTGGATGAACGCGGATGATGTAGAATTTTATAAAAATTGATACAATGGGGCATGTACCCAAACTGCGATCGTAAGAGGAGACAACGATGGTGAAATGGCTGGCGAGCAGGAAATACATGCCCTTCACGTACAAGACGATGATTCCGTATCTTGTCCTGGTGCTGCTGACTGATCTGCTGATCGGCTATATCGCGTATACGATGCTGGTGCAGTCCCGCACGGAGATGGCGGAGACGAACATACGGACTGCCCTGCAGCAGACGCGCAGCAACATGGAGTACCAGACGGAAGAAATTACGCGCATGACCGATATGCTGTTCCTCAATACGACCTTCCAGAACGCGCTCCAGTTCAGCGGAGATATGCGGGAGATCATGCTGAAGATGAAGGACGATATCGTGCCTTATATGAAAGCTCCTCTACAACTGTACGGGAACAAGCTGCGATTGACGTTATATGCGATGAACGAGGAGATGCTGGAGATCCCGGGCGACGACATGTCGGAGCCGATCGGCCGCAGCGATTATTATGTATTGTCTTACCGCAGCGTGTCGCATACGGATTGGCTCAGGGCCATGCAGACCCTTAATCAGGATAAAATGTGGCGTCAAATCGAGACAGACCGCGAGCTCGAGCATATCTCGTATGTCCGCAAGCTGTTCGCCTCGAACGGCGATCAATCGCTCATCGGCTACATTCGCGTAACCGCCAGGCTTGACGAGCTGCTGGGAAGCTTCGATTCCTTCCCGATCGACCAAGGCATTGCCCTTCGCCTGATGGACCAAGCAACCGGGGCCAAGCTGTACGAGCGGGGCACCGTGAGCGAGGAAACGCGCGAAGGGGAATATCTGATTATTAGCGAAGCGATCGCAGGCTCCAACTATGCCATCGAGACCTGGGTGCCCCATCGGTATCTGAACAAGGACGCCAGCCGTCTGCAGCAAGCGATTGGCGCCGTCTGTCTGATCAGCTTTCTGGTGATGGCGGTGATCGGGCTTCTCGTCGCCCGCTTGTCCGGCAAAAAGATGAAACGGATCGTGACGCTCATTCAATCGTTCCAGGAGGGCAACTTCCACAAGCGGATCGGGTTCCAGGGCAATGATGAATTTGTGTACATTGCCAATGCCTTCAACCAGATGGCCGAAAGCATCCAGACGCTGATCCGGGATGTGTATGAGCAGGGCATCCAGAAGAAGCAGGCGGAGCTGGACGTGCTGCAGGCTCAGATCAACCCCCACTTCCTGTACAATACGCTGTCCACGATCGGCAGCCTGGCCAATATGGGGGAGGTCGAGAAGGTGACCCGCATGGTGCACGGGCTTTCCAGGTTTTACAGGCTTACGCTCAATGACGGCCGGGTCTACATCACCATTGAGAAGGAGCTGGAGCAGGTCAGGACCTATCTGGACATTCAGCGGGTCAAGTATGCCAATACGTTCCAGGTCTATTACGACATTGATCCTTCGATTCTGCAGGTGACGGTCATCAAGCTCATTCTGCAGCCCTTTGTCGAAAATATATTCAAGCATGCCTGGTTCGGAGAGACGATTGCGATCCGGGTTGTCGGCAGGCGCGCGGGCGATCGAATCGAGCTGAGCATCATCGATAACGGCATCGGCATGCGGCCCGATACGCTCCGTCTGATGCGGGCCAGCGCGGCGCCGAGCGGCGGTTATGGCCTGCGAAACGTAGAGGAGCGAGTCAAGCTGAGCTACGGCAGCGATTTCGGCATTCAAATCGGCAGCCACTACGGCGCAGGAACGACCGTGCAGCTTGTTCTGCCGGTCGATCCCATGCCCATTCACCAAGATGAAGGAGACAGGCCAAATCATGCTTAATGAAGTAAACGTGCTGCTGGTGGATGATGAAGCGGTCGATCTCGAATGGCTGAGACGGCGGGTGGCAGGCTTCCGAGGCTTCACGAGCGTTCAGACGGCATCCAGCGGCTTTGCGGCGCTCAAGGTGATGGAGCAGCAGCGAATCGATATTTTATTATCCGATATTAATATGCCCATCATGTCCGGCATGGAGTTCGCCCAGCGGGCCAAGGAGCTGAATCCCGGCGTCCACATCGTCTTTATTAGCGGTCACGAAGAGTTCGGCTACGCCAAGAAGGCCATTGAGCTGAATGCTTACGGTTATCTGCTGAAGCCCGTGGAGGATCGGGAGCTGGAGGAGACTTTGCAAGGCTTGTGCGGAAAGATCGAGCAGGAGAGAAGGCAGGCGCACTCCATCACGGAGACGATGTCGCTCGTGAACCAGGAGCTTCTGCTTCGCTGGTTCAACGAATCGGCGCCAGTGGGCATAGAGCCGCATATTCACGGCTTTATTGAACCGATGCTGCAGCTTGGAACGGCGGTGGCGATTATCGAGATTGACGATCTCGCCTGGAGGAATCGCCATTCGACTGAGGAGGACCGACGCCTGTGGCTGGACAATGCGGCTCGCTTCATTCGCGAGTATCTGCAGGAGCGGCATGCCGGTACGATCATGTCGACGCATGATCATCATTTCGTCGTGCTTGCGGCCGTTCAGGAGGCCTCATTCTCCGCGCTGCTCTCGGAGCTGATTGAGGCGTTCAACCGCACCTTCTCGTTCTCGATAACGATCGGAATGGGGACGTATACCCATGCGTTCGACAAGCTGCATGATTCGTACCGGCAAGCGCAGGCGGCGCTTAGCATCAAGTGGCTGGTGGGCAAAAACAGGCTCATTCAGGATGCTTCGGAGTGGCAGCCTAAGGAGAAGATCGCCTCCAATCACGAAGAAATCGTCGATAGGATGCTGCAAGCAATGCTGGAGTATAATCTGACGGTCATCGACGATTGTCTGATGCAGCTGTTCACGGGGGATATCCAGAAGAACGAGATTTACGATCTCATTATTCGGATCACGTCGAAGCTCCATGCGGATCTGCGCCAGATGAACGAGCATCTGTACGAAATATTGAACTGGGACGCTCATCAGCCGTTTGTCCTGTTTCAGTTCGAGACGGTGCAGGATATTATCTCGTGGCTGCGGCGGCGATTCTTCGAGCTGTCCGAGCTGCTGTACCTGAAGCGGCAGAGACAGAAGCGCAAGCTGATCGCCGAGATCAGCGATTACGTGAAGGAGCGTCTGGAGCACAAGATCACGCTGGGCGAGGTGGCCGCGCATTTCGGCTTTACGCCGAATTACTTGGGCCAGCTGTTCAAGCTGGAGACGAACAGGCTGTTCAGCGACTTTCTGAACGAGCTCAGGATGCAGCGGGCCTGCCAGCTGCTGGAGGATCCCACCAAGAAGGTGTACGAGATCGCGGCGCAGGTCGGCTATAAAAACATCATTTATTTCAACCGGCAATTCAAGGACTATATGAACATGTCGCCTAGCGAATATCGCAAGAAGCGCAAGATCTGAGAGCTTGACGGCTCGGCAGTCAACAACCGTTCCTAACGCCAATGGGGTCCACATCCTCCCACGGCAAGGAGCGGTTTTTTTGTATTTTTGTCGAATCGTTGATTTAGTATAAGGTTTAGTTGAACCGCTGAATTATGCCGAAATGAAACCGCTTGTATAATAGGATTCATGGAGGGGACAGAGATGAAATTACAAGCATTCTGGAAAGATCTGAAGCAATACAAGGTTCTATTGATCATGCTGCTGCCGGCGGTATTGTTCTACGTCCTGTTTGCCTACATTCCCATGGGGGGCATCGTGCTGGCTTTCAAGCATTACGATTATGCCGGGGGCGTATTCGGGAGTCCGTGGAACGGATTCGACAATTTCCGCTTCTTCTTCGACTCCGGGGACGCATACCGGGTGACGCGGAATACGGCGCTCTACAACATAGCGTTCATTGTTATTAATAACGCCCTGCAGATTGTTGCTGCGATTCTGCTGTTTGAGGTTGGCGGCAAATGGTTCCGCAAGATCATTCAATCCGCGTTGTTCCTGCCTTACTTTATCTCATGGGTTGTTGTAGGGGCGATTGCCTACAATTTGCTGAACTACGATATCGGCACCGTAAACGTGCTGCTGCGAGGTCTGGGCATGGAGCCTGTCGATATCTACAATACGCCGGCTTATTGGCCTTATCTGCTGGTGCTGGTATCCGCCTGGAAGAGCCTCGGCTATGGCACGGTCATGTATCTGGCGGCTATCACGAGCATCGATACGGAGATGTATGAGGCGGCGGAGATCGACGGAGCGAACATCTTCCAGCGTATCATGAAGGTGACGATCCCGAATCTGTTCCCGACGGTGATCATTCTGGTGCTGCTGGCGGTAGGCAACATCTTCCGTGGAGATTTCGGAATGTTCTACAACATGGTCGGCAACAACGGCATGTTATTCTCTTCGACGGATGTTATCGACACCTTCGTATTCCGTTCCTTGATTATGTCCAATGATATGGGAATGTCGGCCGCTGCCGGGGTATTCCAATCCGTTCTTGGCTTCATTACCATTATGGCCGTCAACTATGCCGTTCGCCGGTATGACAGGGATCGAGCGTTATTCTAAGCAGGAGGTAGAATTATGAGTACACAGGATATGAATGTAGATACAGCGTTCTCGAAAGCTACGGGAGTGAAGCAGACGGATCGCGCCATCTTTTCGGTCATCGGCTATATCGCGCTTACGATGCTGGCGCTGCTCTGCCTGCTGCCCTTCGTGCTGATCGTATCGTCTTCCATGACGAGCGAGGATAAGATCATTATGGACGGCTATCAGTTTATCCCGCTGGATTTCTCAGTGGAAGCGTTCAAGATATTGTTCAAATATCCCGACCAGATGGTCAATGCTTATCTGGTAACGATAGGCGTTACGGCGGCGGGCACGTTCTTCGGGCTGTTCCTGACCTCGATGACGGCTTACGCCTTGTCCCGCAAGGACTTCAAGTGGCGCAACAAATTTTCGTTTTTCTTTTTCTTCACGACGCTGTTCAACGGCGGGCTAGTTCCTTGGTATCTGCTTATCGTGAATTACCTGCAGATGAAGGACACCGTGCTGGCGCTGATCATTCCGATGCTCTTGAACGTCTTCTACATTATCGTGATGAAGTCGTTCCTGAGCAGCATCCCGGAAGCGATCGTCGAATCGGCCAAGATTGATGGCGCCGGCGACTTCCGAATCTATGCCCAGCTTATTCTGCCGCTCTCCAAGCCGGCGCTTGCAACGATTGGCTTGTTCCTGGCGCTGGCGTATTGGAACGACTGGTATAATGCGCTGCTGTTCGTCTCGGACGAGAAGCTGATGCCGCTCCAGTATTACCTGTACAAGATGCTGGGCAATATGGACGGCATGCGCAAGGCAATGATGGGCGCGGGGGCCGTTGTGACGACAGCCGTTCCGACCGAAAGCTTGAAGATGGCGATGACGGTCGTCGCGACCGGTCCCATTCTGCTCGCTTATCCGCTGGTTCAACGTTATTTTGTCAAAGGCCTCACGATTGGTGCTGTAAAAGGATGACCCCAAGGCATAAGCGCGCTGCTCCTCCGCAGGGAGACGCAGCCGGCTCGCCTCGGATTATCATACATTAATTATTATAGGGGGAAATAAGGCATGCTCAACAAATGGAAATTAAGTATGCTAGCTCTTGCGATGATGATGGTTTTCGTATTGGCGGCTTGCAGCGGCGGCAACAAAGGTACGGAGTCCTCGACTAGCGAGTCTCCGACCGCAGGAGCTTCTGAGACATCCGAATCGACTGGCGGCATCGACACCTCGAAGGAAGTGGTATTGAAGATGATCTTCCTTGGTCCGAAGCCGGTTGATTACGATCTGGTATTCGCGGAAATAAACAAAAAGCTCAAAGAAAAAATTAACGCTACTGTGGAAGGCGAATTCCTCGACTGGTCCGACTGGGCTCAGAAGTATCCGCTGAAGCTGGCGGCGAATGAAGATTTCGACCTGATCTACTCCGCGAACTGGGCTGGCTACAACGACCAAGCGCTGAAGGGCGGCTTCCTGGAGCTGACCGATGAGCTGCTGTCCACTTATGCGCCATTAACCTGGGAGAAGATGCAGCAGGTGAGCTGGGATCAAGCGAAGGTGAACGGCAAGCTGTACATGGTTCCGCAGAATAGCGGGGAGTCCGTGGAGAAGCTGATCCTGTACCGCGAGGATCTGCGCACGAAATATAATTTGCCTGAAATCAATAGCCCTGAGTCTTATGCCACTTATCTGAAGACTATCGCCGCGAACGAAAAAGGCGTCGTGCCATTTACGCCGGAGACGGGCGACTGGAAGTTCCATAACCTCGACCGCGTCCTGCTCAAGCAGCAGAGCGAATGGAATATGTTCGACCTGGATATGCCGTTTGCCTTTCAATTGACGGATGCGGCGGGCAAAATATTCAACGTATACGAAACGCCGGAGTTCAAGGACCTGCTCGTCTATTACAAGGATCTGGCAGACAACAACGCCTGGTCGAAAAACGTCTTGAACAGCAAAAACGATCATCAAACGGACTTCAAAGCGGGCAAAACGGCTTCCATTACGCATAACAGCGGCACGCTTGGCGCTTTGATGGCTCTGATGCGTATGGAAAACTCTCCGTACGAGGTTAAGCTTGCGGATATTAACCAAGGCAAGAAAAAATCCGTTGCGATCTCGACTCAGAACGGAACGTCCATTCATGCGACCTCCAAAAACATCGAGCGTTCGCTTATGTTCATCGATCTGATCCAGAACGACAAAGAGCTTCATGACCTGATGATGTATGGCATTAACGGCGTACACTATACGCCAGTTGGCGAAGACAAATTCGCGGCGACCGACAAGCAGCAGAACTTCACGGGCTTCTCGAACTGGAACTTCAACTCGCCGCTCAATCTGACGAACGAAGCGTTCCCTCAGGAAGCGTCTGACCTCGTGAAGAGCTGGGAAGCGAATGTGTACCACTATCCGCTCGAAACCTTCGTCTTCGACAACAGCAATGTGAAGTCTGAAGTGGCCAATGTCGGCAACGTCATGCTGCGCTACGCGATTCCGCTGGAGTACGGCTTGATCAGTGATCTGGATAAAGGTATCGCCGATCTCAACAAGCAGCTGAAAGCAGCAGGCTTGGATAAAATTCAAGCTGAGCTGCAAAGCCAGATTGACGCATTCTTGGCGAAGCAATAGGGGCACTTCCCTGCTTTGCAGGTCATATGCTATACTCGATTTATCTCAATAAAATAACGTGCAAGACCGGTGGAGCCTGCTCAAATGCAGGCTCCTTTTTGTCTTTTTTCGGGCTGCCCATTGCCGTTAACGCCAAAGGAGTGAAGATTCATGATGATTCAAGTGAAACAGCTTCGGTTCGCCTATCCCCAAGCCGCTGCTCCAACGCTGAGGGGACTCGACTTTTCTATCCAGGCAGGGGAAGTGTTCGGCTTCCTTGGCCCATCTGGTGCTGGCAAGAGCACCATGCAAAAGCTGTTAATAGGTTCCCTGAAGCAGTACGAAGGCGAAGCAAAGGTAATGGGTAAGGAAATCCGGGATGTGAATTCAGATTATTATGAAAAAATCGGAGTCGCCTTCGAGTTTCCTAACTTTTATCACAAATTGACGGTGCTTGAAAACTTGAAGCTTTTCCAATCGCTCTACTCAGGACCAACAGAAGAACCGAGGTCGCTGCTGGCGAAAGTAGGTCTGGAAGGAGCGGCGCATCAGAAGGTGTCGGAGCTGTCCAAGGGGATGAAGATGAGACTGAATTTTTGCCGTTCCATTATGCACCGTCCCGATCTATTATTCTTGGATGAACCCACGTCGGGTCTGGACCCTGTTAATGCCAAGATCATGAAGGAGCTGATTCTGGAGAAGAAGGCGTCCGGCACCACCATCATTATTACGACGCATAACATGCAGGCGGCAGAGGAACTCTGCGACCGTGTCGCGTTCATCGTGGATGGTCAGATCAAGCTGATCGATTCTCCCAGAGAGCTGAAGCTTCGATTGGGCGCAAGACGAATTTGCGTAGAGTATCGAGATGGAGGCGGCGGGCTGCTGGCCGAAGAATTCCCAATGGACGGGATTGGAGAGAACGAACGATTCTTACAGCTGCTTCGTCAGTATCCGATCGAGACGATGCATTCCCGGGAATCGACGCTTGAGCAGATTTTTATTGATGTCACGGGGAGAGCCTTGGTATGAGAAGAACATTCCTCACCATTGTATACGACATTCGGTTCCAGCTTCGTCACGGCTTCTACTGGGTTTATGCCATCATCTGCGCGGTATACGGATTACTGCTGCATTTCGTACCTGCCGGGTACAAGGAGAAGATCACGCTTCTGCTGACTTTTTCTGATCCCAGTGCTGTAGGTTTGATATTGGCGGGAGGGATTGTGCTGCTGGAGAAGGATCAGGGCATACATGCGAGCTTGTTCGTTACGCCGCTAAGGCTTCGGGAATATATGACGGCAAAGGCGGTTTCCTTATCGATTCTATCCTTGTCGGCGGCCTGGGCGATTCATGTGTCCTCGCTAGGCATGCCGGATCATCCGCTGTTGTTCTCCCTTGGCGTGGTGCTGACCTCAAGCATGATTACATGGTTATCGATCGGCGTGGTTGTCCGGACGGAATCCATTAACGGCTTTATTCTGCTGTCGCAATTGTACGCCATACCCTTTATAGTGCCTCTAATCGGCTTTTTCGGAATCGGTCCAGCCAGCCCGTACGCCGTTATCCCCACATCGGGGTCGCTGATTCTATTGCGTTCCTCTTATTCGGTCGTAACCGCGGGAGAGGTCGTATATGCAATCAGCATCTTGCTGCTCGGCAACATCGGCGTCTACGTATGGGCAAAGCGGTCTTTCAGTCGTAAAATATTAGGGGATGGGGGCGTGTTTGGATGAAGAAGTACCGCATGCTTCTTATGAACGATGTTCGGAACATGGTTACCGACCCGATGCTGATGGCTAGTCTGATCGGCCCGCTTGTTCTCTTGTTCATCGTGAAATATGGATTTCCGCCGCTTGACGATTGGCTGGACCAACGTTACGGGTTTCAGTTATCGGCGTATGCCGCGTTCATTGCTTCTTTTCTGTTAACGGTGATCCCGCTGCTTCTGGGGTCGATGGCCGGTCTGTTGATGCTGGACGATCGGGACGAGAACATGATCGCTTATTTCGGAGTGACCCCGCTAGCGCGCAATGGCTACTTTCGTTATCGATTGTTTTTGCCCAGTTTGCTGACGCTGCTCATGTGCGGATTGTTTATTCTGTTTTCCGGAATTGCCGATGCAGGGGCGGACAGCAGCTACGGCATCGTGCTGCTTATGCTGGAGGCGCCTTTGCTTGCTTTATTCCTTACCGCTTTTGCCTCCAATAAAGTCGAGGGATTGGCGCTCTCCAAGGCAAGCGGGATCTTGTTCCTGGGACCTGTCGCCGCTTATTTTGTCCCGGAGCCGTGGACTTATGTTGGCCTATGGATCCCTTCCTATTGGCCGGCGCAGAGCTACTTGGCATCGATGTCCGGATTTCCTGCAGCTTCTTTCGGATGGTTCGCCGGCGGGCTTATCCTCCATGCGATTCTGCTGGCAGGGCTGCTGCAAGTGTTTCTCAGACGAATCGATTGATTGCTTGAAGGGTCTGAGCTTGGTAACAAGCATTTCGCCATATCGTTCGAGCTTCTTGCTATATGAATTTGGCCGGAGTGTTGTCATAATAAATCGTAGGAATACGATACTAAACGTTGCGGAGGGATTGAGATTATGCCATATACAGCTGACGAAAGCCGATATAACCAAATGGTCTATAATCGCTGCGGAAGAAGCGGCATCAAGCTTCCGGCCATATCGCTTGGTCTGTGGCACAATTATGGCGGACAGGATGTGTTCGAGAACGGGCGGGCTATCGCACGGGCGGCCTTTGACGCGGGTATTACACACTTCGATCTGGCCAATAACTACGGACCGCCTTACGGTTCGGCGGAGGAGTCGTTCGGTCGAATATTGAAGAAGGACCTGGCGCCTTACCGGGATGAGCTGCTGATCTCTACCAAAGCGGGATATGATATGTGGCCGGGGCCTTACGGCGATTGGGGCTCCAAGAAGTATCTTGTGGCCAGCCTCGACCAGAGTCTTCGTCGGATGGAGCTCGATTATGTGGATATCTTCTATCATCATCGTCCAGATCCCAACACACCGCTGGAAGAGACGATGGCTGCTCTGGATCTTATCGTTCGCCAAGGCAAAGCGCTCTATGTGGGACTCTCCAACTACAGGGAAAAGGAGGCCCGCGAGGCCGCTGCCATCCTGAAGCGACTAGGCACGCCGTGTCTCATTCATCAAGCCAGCTACTCCATACTGGACCGATGGATTGAGGATGGCCTTCATAACGCCATGAATGAGGAAGGCGTCGGCATTATCGGATTTGTGCCGCTTGCCCAGGGTGTCCTGACGAACAAATATTTGAACGGCATTCCGGCTGATTCTCGGGCTGCCGGCCATAGCCGCTTCCTCAGCAAGGACAGCATCACAGAGTCAAAGCTGGCAATTGTGCAGAAGCTGAACGAGCTTGCCCGGCAGCGGGGCCAAAGCTTGGCGCAGATGGCGCTTGCTTGGGTGCTTCGTGAAGGCGGCGTATCCTCCGCTCTGATCGGCGCCAGCAAAGTGAGCCAGATTGAGGAGAACGTCAGGACGCTGGACAATCTCGCGTTCTCGGACGAGGAGCTGCGGCTGATCGATGAGATTTCCAGAGGAGAAGGATGATCGAATTTCTGCCCCCTAACCTGCATCAGCTTGACCTTCATCTTGTTCAATTCGGCATGGAGCAATGCCCGCCGAATCATACCGTTGGGCCCGGCGTAAGGGATTATTACAAAATTCATTGCGTGCTGGAGGGGGAGGGCGACTTCGAAATTGCGGGCAATGCCTATCATCTGGGTCCGGGACAAGGCTTCCTGATCAGTCCCGGCACCGTTTCCCGCTACGCGGCGGATGAGGTGCGCCCCTGGCGTTATTGCTGGATCGGCTTCGATGGCATCAAAGCGGCGACTTTGCTTGGCCAGGCAGGGCTGTCCAACGAGCGGCCTGTATTCCGCGCAGAAGATGCAGCCTTCTATGAAGGCTTAATCCAGCGAATGGAGAGTACAAGCTATATGAAGGCCGGTCGTGTTATGAGGCTGACAGGGCTGCTGTACGAGTGGCTGTCCGGTATCATCGAGACGGGATCGACTGTGCCCGCCATTCTCGTGCCGCAATCGCGGGAGCGCTACATTGCGCAAGTCGTTCATCTCATTGAAGCGAATTATGCAAGCCATCTTACAGTAGAAGACATCGCGCGGAGCATTGGCTTGCAGAGGAGCTATCTGAACGCCTTATTCCACGACGAGATGGGCAGCAGTATTCAGGCGCATCTCATTGCTTACCGGATGAGGCGGGCCTGCGACTTGCTGGTCTCGACGAAGCTCGCGGTTGGCGATATTGCCCGGTCTGTTGGCTACGACGATCCCCTCGTCTTCTCCAAGATGTTTCGCAAGACAATGGGAGAGTCCCCGACGGCGTACCGCGCTGGATTGATAATTGAAGAGTGAGCAAATGCAACTAAAAACCCACCCCTAGGCTGCCGGGCCGATGGTGGGTTTTTATTGTCGCATATCATTTCATGCTGAAGGTGCAATGAGGGCTACCACATAGTGACGGTGACGGGAAGCCCCCCCCCAATATTCCAGTTATCCTGTTAAGCGCCAAGTCTGATCGTGCTGTCCGGTATCGGGGCCCTTACCTATACCTCCTTTCTTGATGCGATCTTGTTGCTGTAGCCGGACACTGACATTCGGGCTAAGTTCGGCTTGCTCAGTACTTGCAATGTGGATAATTTGCGCTTATAATTAATCGTAATAATTACTATTATGTGAGGAGCTATATCCTAATGGCTAAGAAATCGAAGGTTGTCAAAGAAATGAAGCGTCAGGCTACCGTTGCCCGTTACGCCGAGATTAGAAAGCAATTGAAGGAAAACAAGGATTACGAGGGTCTGAAGAAGCTGCCGAGGGACGCATCGCCGACTCGCCTGCATAACCGCTGCCAAGTAACCGGCAGACCGCATGGCTACCTGAGCAAATTCAAGGTGTCTCGTATCGTGTTCCGGGAGCTGGCCTATAAGGGCCAAATTCCTGGTATCAAGAAGTCTAGCTGGTAATTGTTCGAGGTGAAGGATGATGGACCTATTCACAGTCAGAAGGCTTGAGAAAATTTTGGACGGCTACATAGAACTGAAGGTTCCGCATAACGTGCGTTCTTCCGTCAGACTGGTGTACGAGTGGGACGGCGATTTGTTAACCTTATGCGAGAGAAGGCCAGCCTATCCTGAGCGGGAATGGAGCCGCGCCAACATCGCGCAATTTCGACTGGAGTCTGGGAGCTGGCGCGTCTACGCGAAGCAGGAGGACGGGAGCTTCCAGCCCGTCTCTTCCATCGTTCCGGACCCTGACTTCGAACGGCAGCTGGAACAGGTGGAGCTCGACGCGGAAGGACTGTTCTGGATTTCTTGAGTATCGGAAGCGCTAGGTATGACTAGTCAGCCAGTCTATGGGGCAATTTTCACATCAAGGGAGAAAGTTAGATGGCTAAATCGGCAACAAACTCGCGGCTTCCGCGGGCCAAAGGCATAGACATGGCCGCTTATTATGCGGCAAAGGAATGCACGAAGAAAGTAAAGCGGATCGTATTGCCGCCTCAGAACCGGCAGATCGTTGAGGAGTTTATTACGATCCTGGCCATGAAGGACAAATTCCAGCAGCACGACGTGCCGATACCGAATAAAGTGGTGATGTTCGGCCCTCCAGGGACGGGCAAGACGCTAACGGCATTCTATATGGCCTCCAGATTGGAGCTGCCGCTCATTCTTGTTCGGCTGGATGCTATCATCCACAGTCACCTTGGCGAAACGGCGAGCAATGTGCGCAAGATATTCGAGTATGCAAAAGCATCGCCATGCGTATTGTTTCTGGACGAATTCGACGCTATTGCAAGAACGCGGGAAAACAACGATGAAGTCAAGGAAATGGCTCGGGTTGTCAATACGCTGCTGCAATGTCTCGACGAATTCGAGGGCGACAGCATCTTCATGGCGGCTACCAATCTGGAGACAGAGCTGGACAATGCGATCTGGCGTCGCTTCGATACGAAGATGTCTTACAGCTTGCCCGATGAAGCGGGCAGAGAGCAATATATTTCGTTGCTGCTTGGCGAATTCGAACATGAAGATGGCGTTAGGGAAATCGCTTCAGAGCGATTGGCGGGCTGCAGCTATGCGGATATGGAACAGATCGTCCTCAAGGCTAAGAGGAAGGCAATTATTGAGGATTGCGTGCTCCGGACGGCTCATATCGACGAAGCGCTGGCCGAATATCAGCCCAAGATGTGTTGAGCTTTTAAGCTCGGCACTTTTTCTTTCGGTATTAATCGTAATTATTACGCATTTTGAAGGGGGAATATGGAATGAGCACTCTGCAGGCAGAACGCAGGATCCCGGTGACGGTGCTGAGCGGCTATCTCGGCGCGGGGAAGACGACCATTCTGAATCATGTTCTGAACAACCGCGAGGGTCTTAAGGTTGCCGTTATCGTCAACGATCTGAGCGAAGTGAACATCGATGCGGAATTAGTGCGTGAGGGGGGCGGCTTAAGCCGGAACGAAGAGAAGCTGGTGGAGATGTCCAACGGCTGCATCTGCTGCACGCTCAGAGACGATCTCTTGCAGGAGGTGGAGCGTCTGGCGATGGAGGGGCGGTTCGATTACATCCTCATTGAATCGACAGGGATTGGCGAGCCGCTTCCGGTCGCCCAAACCTTCACTTACGTAGATGAGGAGCAAAATATCGACTTGTCCAAGCTGACCCGGCTGGACTGTATGGTGACGGTCGTTGATGCTTTCAACTTCTGGCAGGATTTCAACTCTTCGGAATCTTTAAGCCAGCGGAATCAAGAGGCTGGCGAAGGGGATACAAGACATGTTGTGCATTTGCTTACCGATCAGGTAGAGTTTTGCGATGTGCTGATTATTAATAAGTGCGACCTGATCAGCGAGGAAGAGCTCGTGAAGCTGGAAACCGCCTTGAGGGGGCTTCAGCCGCGCGCGAAATTCATCAGGGCCAGTCAGGGGAACATTAATCCCAAGGAGATCCTGAATACAGGCCTGTTCGACTTCGATGCGGCAAGCCAGTCGGCCGGATGGATTCAGGAGTTGCAGAAGGAGCACCATACACCGGAAACCGAGGAGTACGGCATCTCTTCTTTTGTCTACACGCGCAAAATTCCTTTTCATCCGGAACGACTGCTGAAGTGGATGGCGAAGTGGCCGAAGGCGGTGGTCCGCTCCAAGGGGATATTGTGGCTGGCAACTCGCAACAACACGGCGATCTCCTTCAGTCAGGCGGGCGTATCCCGGCAGCTTGCCCCGGCAGGCTTGTGGGTCGCGTCTCTGTCGGAGGATGAGAGAAAGGCTTATTTCGGAGAGAATTATCCCAAATCGCCTGATTGGGACGACGAATGGGGCGACCGCGTGACCAAGCTTGTATTGATTGGCATTGACTTGGATAAGGAAGCCATCAGCCAATCGTTGGACGGAGCGTTGCTGACCCCCGAAGAGATGAGCGGCAATTGGCGTTCACTCGCGGACCCTCTGCCGGCATTCTAATGGCAATGGAGCGTGATGGATTGGCTTACGTACAAGGGATCGAGGAATCGGAAATCGTGATTAGCAAGCATGAAGAGCAGCGTTGGCGAGACAGGGAGAAAGAGCTGAGCAGGTGGATCGCAACTCCTAAGCCTGTCATTCGAGCCAAGCGGACCATATGCTTCAGCGGGACCCATGTGGATGCGGAGCTGCTGCCGGCGCTTACAATACTCAACCAATTGGGGATCGCAACGGAATATTCTTGCGCGGGAGTGAGTCTGCGGGATGAGCCCGTTGATCATTCATTGTATGCTTACATAACATTTCCCGCATCCCCCCAAGCGGATGCTTTTGTTAAGCTTGCGATGGAGAGAATGAGACATCGGCTGCAGGTCTCCTATGAGCCGGGGCGCAACCGGTATGACTTGTCCTCCTTCTACATCGGACACAATCGCTCCTTCTGCTTGTTGATGGAGAGCTGTGCCAGAGCGTTGCAGGAGCAAGAGAACCAAAGAGACTCTGTCGATATGAGTTGACTTTGTCTATCGTAATCATTACAATTAGTAATCGTAACGATTACAATTTTGGGGCGGTTAGAGGCGAAATCTGATTGGCCTGTTGAGGTGTGGGGAAATGAACGAAAACAAAAAGCTGCCCGTTACAGTCTTGAGCGGTTATCTAGGCGCGGGCAAAACCACGATATTGAATCATGTGCTTAACAACCGCGAGGGGCTCAAGGTTGCGGTGATCGTCAACGACCTGAGCGAGGTGAACATCGACGCAGACCTGATCCAGAACGGCGGAGGACTGTCGCGGACGGAGGAGAAGCTGGTCGAGATGTCCAATGGCTGCATCTGCTGCACGCTGCGTGAGGACTTGCTTCGCGAGGTGGAGAGGCTGGCCAAGGAGGGACGCTTCGATTATATTCTGATCGAATCCACCGGCGTAGGCGAGCCTGTGCCGGTTGCGCAGACCTTCTCGTATATCGATGAGGAGCAAGGCATTGATCTGACCGAGTTTTGCAGGCTTGATTGTATGGTCACCGTCGTGGATGCCTATCGCTTCTGGGCAGATTTCGCCTCAGGCGAGTCGCTTATGGACCGCAAGCAGGCTGTAGGGGAGGATGACACCCGCGATGTGGTGGACCTGCTCATTGATCAGATCGAATTCTGCGATGTGCTTATACTGAACAAATGCGACCTGGTCGGCGAGCGTGAGCTGGAGGATCTGGAGAAGGTGCTTCGAACGCTGCAGCCGCGCGCCAGACTGATTCGCGCCGAACGGGGGCAAGTCAGTCCCTCCGCTATTCTGAATACGGGCTTGTTCAATTTCGATGAAGCAAGCCGTTCGGCAGGATGGATGCAGGAGATGGAGAAGGAGCACCATACGCCGGAAACGGAGGAATATGGCATTACATCGTTCGTATACGAGCGCGTGAAGCCATTCCATCCGGAACGTCTGATGAATTGGATGAGCGAGTGGCCGGAAGAGGTTGTCCGCGCCAAAGGCATCGTATGGCTCGCAACCCGCGGCGATATGGCCCAAAGCTTCAGCCAGGCAGGACCATCCATTCAATTCGGACCCGCTGGCAAGTGGGCGGCAGCGCTTCCGGAGGAGGAGCGTCAGCAGCTGCTTATGGAAGAGCCGTCGCTTGCGGACAATTGGGATGATCAATATGGCGACCGAATCAACAAGCTCGTGTTTATTGGTCTTGACATGGACAGACCGGCCATTACCGGCGAGCTTGACCAATGCTTGCTGACGGACGAGGAGATGGCTATGGACTGGAGCGAGTTCCAGGACGAGTTCCCGAATCAGTCGGATGTACAACTGGAGGAGCAGCTCCACTAAACATGCAGCTCCCCGACCGGGGGAAGAACAGGAAAGGAGGAGTCCAGAATGCGTGTCATTATTACATTGGCCTGCACGGAAAGTGGAGACCGCAATTATACGACCACCAAGAACAAACGCACCACGCCTCACCGGCTGGAGATGAAGAAGTATTCTCCGCGTCTGAAGAAGGTTACGATTCATAGGGAAACCCGTTAAGGGGATCAAGGAGCTGATACCGATATGGAATGGCGGTGCGGCTCCTTTTTCAAAATATAAGAAAGTATAAGTTTTCTCTATACTGAGCTTATATTTCAACGCGAAACGTATGCTGCACCGCCAAAGGACGGCGCAGCCGTTTACGCTTGTTTGCAACGAGACATCCATAAATTCAATAAGAATGGTTGCAATGTAAAAATGGATCTGCTATTATGGATATATTGTATCCATAATAAGTTTTATGAAGGGAGGGAGGGGTGTTGCAGTTCTCCAAAAGCACCGATTATGCTCTACACGCCTTAATTCATCTCGGACTGTCAGAGCGCTCCCATCATATTGGCATCAAGGAATTATCAGGGACGCTTGGTGTGTCCGAAAGCTACTTGTCCAAGATCATGTCGAAGCTGAGACAGGATGGCATTGTACGCGCCGTACCTGGCGTGAACGGCGGGTATGAGCTAGCCAGGCCGGCGGGAGAGATTTCATTTCTAGATGTGATTCAAGTGATTGAAGGAAGGCAGCAGTTATTCGAATGCTCCAATTCGAATTCGCAGCAGCATCAACTGTTAGCGGAGCAGGGAGCTGCACCGGAGGAACAGAGGTGTTCAGGGGAGAAGAAGGATTGCCTGGTTGAGAAAATCATGTACGGCGCGGAGCAGCAGCTGCACCAATACTTACGGGAGCATACGATCCAGACGGTACTGGATGAGGCGCTCAAGCGTTGCAGCCATGGGGGTAACAAGAAGTAACACACTTCTTGCGCTTTAATTATGGATATTAAAGATCGGTAATGGAGGTAATTTAACATGGAGAATCAATTGTATGATGTGGTCATTATCGGCGGCGGACCGGCTGGACTGAACGCGGCTTTGGTGCTGGGAAGGGCAAGGAAAGACGTGGTTTTGCTTGATGAGGGCCGTCCCCGCAATGCTGTGACTGGAGAGATGCACGGGTTTCTTACACGGGACGGAATAGCGCCTGGCGAGTTTCGGCGAATAGCGAAGGAGGAGATTGCTGCTTATCCCTCTGTATCCATCCTGGCAGAAGCAGCAGGGGCCATTACAGGCGCCGATAGCAGGTTCACCATAGAAACCACGAATGGCCTGAAGCTTCTAGCCAAAAAAATATTATTGGCGGTGGGCATGAAGGATCGCCCCCTCGATATCCCCGGACTTGCGGACGTATACGGGAAAAGCGCTTTTGTCTGCCCGTATTGCGATGGCTGGGAGCTAAGGGATCAGCCGCTTGTTATTATTAATAGAGGCGCTGAGCTCATGCATTTTGCCCCGGTCATCTCCGGCTGGTCGAAGCGTCTGACGGTCTGCACCAATGGCCCCGATGAACTAACGGAGAGCCAGCGAGAGGAGCTCAGAAGCAATGGAGTGCCGTTGCTTGAGTCTCCTATTAGGCAGATTGACTCCAGCGACGACGGCATTGTCCGCCAGGTCGTTCTGGAGGACGGCACGGCTGTCGCGTGCAGAGGCATCTTTTTCAGACCAGAGCTTGTTGCGGGCTCGAACTTGGCGGAGGGGCTGGGTTGCAAGATGACGGACATGGGATCGGTTGAGGTTGATGAATTTGGCAAAACAAACATTCCAGGCGTCTATAGCGCCGGAGATGTCGCATCGCGATTGCACCAGGCCATAGCAGCAGCTTCCAATGGGGCGTTAGTTGCCGCGGTTATAAACAATGAGCTGAATAGTGAGGCCTGGAGGGGGAATTTATAATGGATGTAACCAACTTAAAGCGTGGTCCAATCATGGTTGCAATGATCGTAGGCATGTTTGTTGCCGCCTTGAATGAGACGCTGATGGGCAATGCCTTCCCTGCATTAATGGCATCCTTTGATGCATCTGCGACTACGATTCAATGGCTAACCACGGCCTATTTGCTAGTCGTTGGGGTGTTAGTGCCGGTGACGGCGGTATTGCAGCAGTGGTTCACCACTCGTCAAATGTTTTTGTCTGCCATGAGCCTGTTTTTTGCAGGCACGCTTATCTCAGCGATCTCGCCAGCATTTGGCGTGCTGCTGGCAGGACGTATTTTTCAGGCGATTGGAACAGGGGTGCTGCTGCCTCTAATTATGAATATTATTATGACCATCTATCCGCCAGAAAAACGCGGGGGTGCGATGGGGATGCTGGGGCTTGTCGTGATGTTTGCGCCAGCAATCGGACCTACCTTATCGGGCTTGATTGTTGACGGACTTTCCTGGCGCTGGTTGTTCTATCTGGTATTGCCCTTTGCGCTGCTCTCCATTATCGTTGGAGCCGCTGTATTGAAGAACGTATCGGAAGTAACCAGGCCGAAAGTGGACATTTTGTCTATTCTCCTCTCTACCATCGGCTTCGGCGGTATCGTGTATGGGTTCAGCAGCGCTGGCGAAAGGGGCTGGTCGGAGCCATTGGTGATTTGGATGATCGCCGCGGGCGGCGTTTCGCTGGTTCTGTTTAGTTGGCGGCAATTGCTGCTGAAGAACCCCGTTATGGATTTACGCGTATTCCGTTATCCCGTATTTGCGCTTGTAGCAGTACTGATGTTTGTGCTCCTGATGACTTTTTTTTCGTCCGCCATCATGCTTCCGTTGTTTATGCAGGGCGTGCTGCTGATGACGGCTTTCAAGTCGGGGTTGGTGCTGCTGCCAGGCGGCATTCTGAACGGACTTATGGCGCCCATCTCTGGCAAGCTGTTTGATCAATTTGGACCACGGGTTTTGGTTATTCCCGGGTTGACCCTAACCGTCATTTCGTTGTGGCTGTTTACCCGATTCGATGCCGCAACGTCGACCGGATTTCTTATGGCGTCACATATCATCCTTATGATTGGCATTGCTTTAGTGATGATGCCTGTACAGACAGCCGGGCTTAATCAGCTGCCCCGCCATCTGCATCCTCACGGGACCGCGATTCTGAATACACTGCAGCAAGTGTCCGGCGCAGTAGGGATTGCCCTTTACATTAGTATCATGTCGAATGGGCAGAAGCGTTATTTGAGCAACGTAAACGATCCATCGTCCCCCATCGAAATGACTAACGGCCTGGCCGTTGGCATCCATCAAGCCTTCTGGTTCGGTGTTGCTGCTGCCATTGCAGCGCTGCTTCTGGGACTTTTCCTGGGAAAAGGAAAGGCTGCCGAGCAGGAGCAGGGGGTATCATGAAAGGAGAGCTTATGAACGATTTTTTCTCTGCTGAGTTATGGGAAGCGGCTTGGAAAAAGGATACGGATCTGAAGCTAGAGCGTATGAAGAGGCTCGGCGTTAATCTAGCGCGTTCCTTTGACCCTAAGGCCGAGGCATTCAATGAACAATCCTTTAGTGAAGAGGGAAGACAGAGAAGCAAGCGTATAATGAATTGGATGGAAGGACAAGGGGTTCAATTTCAAAATATTTCTATACTCGATATAGGCGCCGCATCAGGCGTGTTCACAGTACCATTCGCTGAGCGGGGAGCTCGAATAACGGCTGTGGAATCGTCGCCGCCGCTGGTAGAGCTTCTTCGGAAGAACACCTCGCCATTCGCGGAGCAGGTCAACATTGTGCCAATGCCATTTGAAGAGATTGATGTGGCTGAGCATGGATGGGAGAAGGCCTTCGACCTCGTATTTGTGTCCATGAGCCCGGTCGTATACAACTGGCCAAGTGTAGAGAAGCTGCTGCAATGCTCCCGGAATTATTGTTATATCAGCATGCCTGTCGTTCCCTCACAGCACAGCTTAGTTGAAGAAATCTGGCCTCTTGTAACAGGCCGAGCCTACCAAACCATCCTATCCGAAATGGGATATTTGCTTCACCTGCTCTATCTCAAAGGATATTCCTATGAATCGCTCATTACGAAGGAAGAGAAGACCAAAGAAATCTCTAGCGCCGCAGCCTTGCAGGAAGCCATGACTTGGCTCAGCCATCATCGCATTCCGGAAGATGAGCGGAATCGAGGGATAGTTGCCGATTACTTGGAGCAGGCCTATCCTTCCGGGAAGGTTGTCATTCGAGAAGGCGGGCGCTACGGCAAGGTTCTGATTCGATTAAAGGATCAGCATATGTTTACGAGAGAGAGCTAGTCATCTATAGGAAGCATGGATGAATCTTTCAGCCAAGCTTTACGAATTACAGCTCAATCCTCAACCCACTGCTGCCCTCGCTGCCGTTTCCTATACTGCAGCGGGGAGCAGCCATTGGCCGACTTGAACAGCTTGTAGAAGTTCGCGACCGGCTGGATGCCGATTCGCGCCGCTACCTCGATCATTTTCAAATCCGTTTCCCTTAGCAGCCGCTGGGCTTCCCTTACCCGCACCAGCTGGACGTATTCCGAATAGCCGAAGCCCGTGCACTGTTTGAACTTGCGGCTCAGGTAGTAGGGGCTGATGTAGAAGCGCTTCGCCACGTCGTTCAGCCTTAGAGACTCGTGATAATTGTCGCCAATATAAGAAGCGACCTCCGAGATGACCCGGTGAGCGGACGATGGCTGCTCCTCCGTCGTAACATGCTCGGCCTGGGTTCGGAATAACAGCAGCAGAAGCTGCCGAAGCAGCGATTCCATCATCACGTCTCTGCCGGTGGCGTGCCCCCTGGCCTCCTCGATCAGCTCAGCGATTAACGCCTCGCCCTTATACTGCTCCTGCAGCGGCAGAGTAATAACCCCATTGCTTCCGATCAGCGGAAAGCCCGCAAGAAGCGAAGGAGAGAAGTTGAAGACAACCCTCTCATGATTCGCCACCCCCGTATCTATGGTCCGGTGCAACTCCTCGCGTTCTACGAATACAAAGCTCCCCTTCTCCACTCTGTACGTCCGATCCCGTATGAAATAATCCCTTTGGCCCGACATTAAGTAATACAGCTCGTATTCGTCGTGAGCATGCTGGATCGTCATCGTGAAGTTGCCCGTCCGGATGGTATGATCCAGCATAATGGTGCCCGCTTCATTATAATACACGCCTACTCTATCCAAGGATGCAGCCTCCCTGTGTGCAAGATTTGCGACTTTTCCATAAAAAAGAGCAAGTATTATAGTCGATTATAAGCGAATATTACGTTAGAGTAAAAGAAAACGTTATCAAATATATGATGTTCAAAAAAGGAGACCTCCCACCATGAAGAAAAAGTATGCATTAATCGGCACCGGCGGCCGCGCTCAGTTTTTCTACGGTTCCCTTGCAAGAGACTACCGCGATACTTCCGAGCTGGTCGCGTTCTGCGATACGAACCAGACAAGAATGGACTACGCGAACAAGGTGCTGGAGGAGCGCTACAGCCACCATGCTGTTCCGACCTACAAAGCCCATGCGTTCGAAGAGATGATCCGCGCCGAGAAGCCGGACACCATCATTGTAACGACGGTGGACCGCACGCACCATACGTATATCGTGAAGGCGCTGGAGCTGGGCTGCGACGTCATTACCGAGAAGCCGATGACGGTCGACGAGGAGAAATGCCAGGAAATTCTGGATGCGGTCAAGCGCACGGGCAAAAATGTTCGCGTCACGTTCAACTACCGTTATGCCCCGCACAACACGAAGGTTCGCGAGCTGATCATGAGCGGCGCGATTGGCGACGTGCATTCTGTTCATTTCGAATGGCTGCTGAACACCCAGCATGGCGCGGACTACTTCCGCCGCTGGCATCGGGACAAGCGCAACGGCGGCGGTATGCTCGTGCACAAGTCGACGCATCACTTTGACCTCGTCAACTTCTGGCTGGGTACACAGCCGCAGTCGGTATACGCGCAAGGCTCACTGCTGTTCTACGGCAAGGAGAACGCGGAGAAGCGCAGCGTAACAGAGTTTTACAGTCGTACGAGAGGCAGCGAAGCGGCCAAAAACGATCCGTTCGCGCTGGATCTGGAGAAAAGCGCTGATCTGAAGGGCATGTACGCGGACGCGGAGCATGAGGACGGCTACTATCGCGACCAAAGCGTATTCGGCGACGGCATCTCCATCGAGGATACGATGGGTGTTCTCGTTCGTTACAAAAACAAAGCTATCATGACCTACTCCCTGAACTGCTATATGCCGTGGGAGGGCTTCCAGGTGAACATCAACGGCTCCAAAGGCCGTATTGAGATGAAAATCGTCGAGCAATCGTACGTGAACTCCGGCGGTAAGAAGGAAGACGAGGGCGCGCTGCAGTCCAAGAGCATCAAGGTTATTCCGATGTTCGGCGAGGCGTATGACGCGGAGATTGAAGAGGGCGTTGGCGGCCATGGCGGCGGCGACCCGATTCTGCTGAACGATATTTTTGGCGTGCCGGCTGACGACCCTTATAAGCGCGCAGCTTCCCACGTAGACGGCGCTATGTCGATTCTGACTGGCATTGCGGGCAACATCTCTATGCGTACAGGCCTTCCGGTGAACGTAGACGGTCTGGTGAAGTTCTAGCTAGAGAGGGGACAACGCACGCTATGACATTCCAATTCGACTTTGGCCCGGAAGGCGTAGCAGGAGAAGGCTATCGCAAAGTAACGCCTGCTGACAGCTATGATTCCGAACGCGGCTACGGCTTTGTGAAAGGCTCGCAGGTATCGGCGGTTAGACGAAGCGGCGAGCCGCTTGTCGGGGATTTCTGCATCCCGTTCGACGCAACGTTCGTCGTGGATGTGCCAGACGGCAATTATATCGTAGACCTAAGCTTGAGCGATGAGCTCGCCCCAACCCACACGTCCCTGAAGACGAACGGTGAACGGCTTATACTGAAGGATCGCCGAACGATTCAGGGGCAGATCGTGTGGGAGAAATTCGCCGTCAACGTGCGCGGCGGGAAGCTGAAGCTCAGCTTCGGCGGTCTAGCGCCTCGCCTGAACGCGCTGCGGATCGCCCATTCTCCTGAGCTGATTACGCTGTTTCTTGCCGGTGATTCGACGGTGACGGATCCGCGCGACGGCATCTTCCCGCAGTCCGGCTGGGGACAGATGCTGCCGTATTATTTCAAGCATGATGTAGCAGTTGCCAATCATGCGGTCGGCGGCCGCAGCTCCAAGAGCTTTATTGGAGAGGGGCGGCTGGACGCGATCAAGGAGGAGATCAAGGAAGGCGACTTCCTGTTCATCCAGTTCGGGCATAACGACCAGAAGCCGGACGAGGCACGGTTCACGGACCCGGAGACGACGTACAAGGAATATTTGAAGCGTTATGTCGATGCGGCCCGATCTGCCAACGCGACTCCTGTATTGATCACATCCGTGCAGAGACGCTTTTTCGATGAAGCCGGTAAGCTGAAGGATACGCACGGCGCGTATTTGGATGCGGTAAGAGAGCTTGCACAGGAGGAAGGCGTCGCTCTGATCGATTTGGCCGAGAAGAGCAAGCGGCTGTACGAAGAGCTGGGGCCGGAGGAGACGAAGAAGCTGCTCCTATGGGGAGAGCCGGGCGAGTGGCTCAACTATTCCAGCGGCGTTCAGGATAACACGCATTTCCAGGAGTACGGCAGCCTTCGTATTGCGGAGCTCGTTGTACAGGGTATTCGTGAGCTGAATCTAATGCCGTTAACGATGTATCTTAGATGATGGAGAAGGCACCGAACAACTGACCCCAACAGCTAGATGTGCAGCAGCGGTTTGAACGAAATATCGTTCAAAATGGAGTGATCCCCGCTTGGTGTTGAAATAAGCAGAACCCCGTTCTTCCTTCCGCAACGGAAGGAGTTCGGGGTTGATTGCTTTATCGTAAGTTTAAGGCAGTGGCCATCGACTGATTGCTGCCGCTTTTCTTGAGAGAGGAGATGAGTCGCATGAGTATAAAAGCGCTTAAGGAACGAGGATTCACCGTAGATCCGCGCGTGAGAGCTTATATCGAACCGACCCGCATCGTATGGACGACGGCATCCGGGAACGCGTCCACAATCAGCAATCCGGAGGGGCTGCTCGGCTCGAATGGAGGACAAGTGACCAAGGAAGCGCCGAACGCCTGCGTGTTAACAAATAATGGTGAGGCGCCGGGCATTCTGCTGGATTTCGGAGTGGAGCTGCATGGCGGCATTCGGATTGCGGTTGTTGAAGGGGAATTTCCTGCGAACCGAACGGCGCGCGTGCGCATCCGGCTAGGCGAATCCGCCATGGAAGCGATGAGCGAGCTAGGCGGAGAGCGCAACGCGACGAATCATCATGCGGCGAGAGACAGCGTTGTGGATGTCGCGCTTCTGGGCTATACCGAGTTCGGCACATCAGGCTTCCGGTTCGCCCGAATCGATCTGCTGGATGAGGGCTCGCTTCAGCTTCAAAGCGTGCAGGCTGTGTTCGTCTACCGGGATATCGAATATATAGGAAGCTTCCGTTCCAGTGATCCGCTCCTGAACCGTATCTGGGATACGGGGGCTTATACGGTCCATCTGAACATGCAGGACTATCTCTGGGACGGCATCAAGCGGGATCGGATGGTGTGGACGGGCGACATGCATCCCGAGGTTGCGACAATCAGCGCGGTGTTTGGTGAGAGCGAAGTTGTGACGGAGAGTATGGATTTCAAAAAGGATCGTTCGCCGCTGCCTATGTTCATGGACATGCCGACCTATTCCATCTGGTGGCTGCTCGTTCAGCATGATTGGTATATGCAGCATGGCAACGAGGCCTACCTGCTGGAGCAGCGGGAGTATATAACCGGGCTGCTGCGGGAGCTGGCGGAAAAGGTGGACGACCAGGGTCAGATTGACGTGTTCCGGCCGTTCCTCGACTGGCCGGCGTCCTCCAATCCAGCTGGCGTGACGGCTGGCGTCCATGCGCTGTTCGTGCTTGCGATGCAGGCGGGCGCCAGGCTATCCCGCTTGTTCGGCGAAGAAGAATGTGTAAGCCTGTGCGAGTCGCTCGAACGGCGGCTGCGAGGCCAAGTGCCCCACCATGCGAACAGCAAGCAAGCTGCTGCACTGCAGGCGCTGGCAGGACTTCTGGACCCCGCCGAAGCGAATCGCGAAGTTATCGCGCCAGACGCGCCTAAGGGGTATTCTACCTTCTATGGCTATTATATGCTGCGCGCCAGAGCAGAGGCCGGCGATATCGGAGGCTGCCTGGACAGCATTCGCTCCTATTGGGGCGGTATGCTGGAGCTCGGAGCAACGACGTTCTGGGAGGATTTCGACATCTCGTGGATGAACAATGCGGCCCGCATAGACGAGCTGACGCCTCCTGGCAAGGTTGACGTGCATGGCACTTATGGCGGATACTGCTATAAGGGATATCGCCACAGCCTGTGCCATGGCTGGGCGTCTGGTCCGACGGCCTGGCTGTCGGAATACGTGCTCGGCGTTACGCCAGCAGAACCGGGCTTCCGCAAGGCCCGCATCAAGCCAAATCTGCATGATCTGGAGTGGGTCGAAGGGACGTACCCGACCCCGCACGGGGCGATTTCCGTCCGTCACGAACGCATGCAGGATGGCAGCGTTCGCACTACATATGAGGCGCCTGATGGCGTGGAGGTACAGGTAGAATGACAGAAACAATCAAACGATTATGGCCAGGCGATGCGCCGCTGGCGTTAGGCTCGAATGAAGGGGACATCCCAACGCTGGAGCTGTTCCTGCTGCCCGGCTCCGAGCGTAAGGGGCTTGTTATTGTGTGCCCTGGTGGTGCGTATCACAGACACGCCTCCTATGAAGGGACTCCTATCGCGGAGTGGCTCAATTCAATCGGCGTGTCCGCCGCGGTCCTGAGTTACCGCGTCCACCCGTATGCTTATCCCGCCGCATGGCTGGACGCGAAGCGGGCGATTCGTTACGCCAGACATCACGCGAATGAATGGAATATCGATCCCGACCACATCGGCATCCTCGGCTTCTCAGCCGGAGGACATCTGGCGTCGACGGTCGGCACGCAATTCGACAGCGGCGAGCCTTCCGCAGAAGATCCCATCGAGCGTCACAGCTGCCGCCCGGACACGCTGATTCTATGCTACCCGGTTATCTCCTTCCAGGAGCCTTACGGTCATGCTGGCTCCAGAGAGGTGCAGCTAGGCCAAGAGCCGGAGGAGCACATGATCCGGCTGCTGTCGAACGAGCTTCAGGTTACGGAGGCGACTCCGCCTGCCTTCCTCTGGCATACCGCCGAGGACGTTCCGGTGCCGCCGGAGAACAGCATGCTGTTCGCCATGGCGCTGGCCCGCCATCGTATTCCGCACGAGCTGCACGTGTTTGAGGAAGGCGTGCATGGCATTGGCCTCGGCGAGACAGTGCCGGACTCGGCTCGCTGGACGGAGCTGTGCGAGCGCTGGTTGGCTCGGAGGGGCTTCATCAGGCCCTAACAATAAAGCTGGGACCCGCACATCATGCAGGGTCCCAGCTTTTTTATGTTACTACAATAGAATCTATAAGTTTTCGAGCATTCGAAAACGGAAATTCTATTTGGCGATAAATCCTACATCTAAACGCGGTCGCTCATCTTTGAAAGGCCTCGATAGAGGATTTCTCATTTCGCGGCCGCAGCCAGATTCATCTCCGCGCACATCAGGATAAACGCGCCGGCGCCGTGCAGATCGTTTTCGCTTGTCGGGCGGGCAATATAATGGGCGTAGTCGCCGATGCCCGTGCCGATGCAGATCTTGCCGATAACAACGTTGCCGTTGTCGTCGAACGTTAGCGTGTCGATGACGCCTTGGTAGCCTTTCCAGGCGTACTGAAGGTATTTCTCGTCCAGATAGCCGAAACGGATGGCCTTGGCGATCGCATGCGCGAACAGCGCTGTGCAGGAGTTCTCCAGCCAGTTGTCCGGACGGTCTCCCTTGTCGATGACCTGATACCAGAGGCCAGTGGCGGGATCCTGGTATTTGATCAGCGCGACGAGCAGATCCTGCAGGATGGCGATAAGCTTAGGCTTGTCGGGATGATCCTCCGGCATGTATTCGAACATCTCCAGCAGGGCAACAGGGTACCAGCCGATGGCGCGGCCCCAGAATTCTGGCGCCAGTCCCGTCTCGGGATCCGCCCAAGCCGCTTCCTTCGTTTCGTCCCAGCCGTGGTACAGCAGGCCGGTGACAGGGTCCTTGGTATGCTTCTCCATGAGAAGGGCTTGGAAGGTCATCATGTCGAAGTATTCGCTATCGCCGAAGGTTTGGCCAAACTGCACAGCGATTGGACCGGCCATGTACAGGCCGTCCAGCCACATTTGATTGGGGTAACGACCCTTATGCCAGAAGCCCCGAGATGGGTTGGTTGGCCACGACTTCAGCAGGGGTACGAGGGTATGCAGCGCTTTTTTGTAACGCTCGTCGCCGGTCTGCTCATACAGCGTGAACAGCAGCACGCCCGGTTGAATGTCGTCAAGCTCGTCTGGATTGAACTTTTTGATGCTTCCGTCGGGGAGAATCTGGCTGTCCACCCAACGCTTCATGTAGTCATACAGCCGCTGCTCGCCGGTCTGCCGCCACGTTTTCTCCATGCCCGACAGAAATACGCCTTGGTGATAATGGAATCGGTCGGGAGGAAGCTGCTCCGGCTCGAACTTAGCCATAAGCGCCTCGCAAGCTTTGGTTGCCCATTCGATGGGCGTCATTACGGATGTGGATGCTGTCATAACAATCTTCCCTTCTTTTTGAACTTGTATCTTAACTACATTCTATCATTGGAAAATGTACTTGTTTTGCTTGTTTTGATGATTTCTTCTTATATTTTGCGCTATAATGGAGTGTATACATGGGGAAGGGGAGGGGAGCGAAATCGAAGAATTGAATTATCGCAATGATACGGAAACCTTCGTTGTATCCCATCGGAAGGCGCTTAGCCACCATATGCCAGTCAGCCATTTCCACGATACGTTCGAGATTTATTATTTGATGTCCGGCATGCGGGAGTTTTTCCTTCAAGACCGGACGCTGACGATCAGCGAAGGGGACATCGTCATCATCGCGCCGAACGTGCTGCACCGGACGACCAATACGGAGAAGCCGCAGCATGAGCGGTTTATCGTGAACCTGCATGAACGGTATTTTTCGGCTGACGGCACCCATAGAGAAACGCTCCAGCCCTTATTCGAACGTGATTACTTAATCGTGAACGGCTCCTTGCGCGACCGGTTGTCAATGGATACCATCACTCGTCAGATGCTTCTGGAGATGCGGGAGCGACAGCCGGGCTTCGAGCTGTTCGCCCAAGCGCTAGCCGTTCAGCTCCTGATCGCCTGCTGCCGTCAGGCTCGGCAGGAGACCGAGAAGCAGCCGTCTTCTCCCAGCCGGATGCATGACCAGATGTCGGAGATTGTCCGTTATATTAACGGCCATTATATGGAGGAGCTGTCGCTCCCGCTTCTGGCCGACAAGTTCTATATCAGCCCCTATTATCTGAGCAGGTCCTTCAAAGCGGCCACGGGCTTTGCTTTCACGGAATATGTGAGCAGCGTGCGGATTAAGGAGGCGAAGAAGCTGCTGGAGGGCACATCGCTGAAGGTGAATGTGATTGCCAGAAGGGTCGGCTTTGGCAGCGTGACGCATTTCGGAAGAGTGTTCAAGGAGCTGACGGGCAACCATCCATTGTTTTATCGGAAGAAGTCGTAGGAAAAGCCAGGCCGTATTTGCTGAAATTAGACGATCGTCATTGACAAACCTGCGCAATTCACATAAAGTAGACCTGTGTAAACGTTTACGCGTGCTTATTCGCGCTTTAGCTGAACGATTTGCACAAAAGAATGCGAAGCATGGGTGTGAGTCTATGAGCGGGAATAAAAATATAAGCATCAAAGATGTTGCGAAAAAAGCTAACGTATCGACGGCGACTGTGTCACATGTCATCAACGGCACCCGTTTCGTGTCCGAGGAGACGAAGAGGAAGGTGCATCAGGCAATGGATGATCTGAACTTCCGAATCAATGCCGTGGCGCGTTCGTTAAGAAGCCGGAAGTCGCATGTTATTGCATTTTTAGCACCGATCCTGGCTTCGGAGACCTCGAATTACTTCTTCATGTCGGTCGCGGCAGGCATTCAAAGCGTCTTGAAGGCCAACCAGTATCATCTTGTCCTAAGCGATTCTCATGAGGAAGAGAGCTTCGAGGCGGATGAGATTCGAATGCTCGGCTCCCAGATGATCGACGGGCTTATTATGGCGCCTTCGAGCATGGAAGTCGATTATGAGCGATTGTTTGGCGATTATCCCGTTATTTATTTGGATCGGGTACCGAACAACTGCAAGAGAGACAGTGTTGTCGTCGACAATAAGATGGTATCGTTGGAAGCGGTCAAGACGCTGATTGGCAAGGGGCATACAAGAATTGCTTATATATCCGGGCCGAACACGCTTACGACGACCAAGGAGCGCTATGAAGGTTATCTCGAAGCATTGTCCGAAGCCGGCATAGAGAAGGATCAGGCGCTTGTCTGTATGGGTGAAGTGTCGTTGAACAGCGGCTACAAGATGGCGGAGACCTTAATGAAACAAGGGCCTACGGCTATATTCGTTGCGGACAATGTAATGGCTATGGGTGTGATGTCTTATTTGCAAGAGAAAAAAATTGCCGTGCCTGATCAAATCGCGGTCGTCGCTTACGATGAATTTCAATGGACGCGTATTACGTCACCGCCGCTCTCTGTTATTGAGCAGCCTTCCTTCGAGCTTGGCGTGAAGGCGGCCAAGGTGATGCTGGAGCGTATCGACAATGAGGACGCGCCGCTTCAGGAGCATAGACTGACAGCTCATCTTATAGTCAGACAATCCAGCTGATTGTCTTCTTGAAATCCGCTCCCAGGGCAACCGTCCGTTGCCGCATAGGGAGCGGATTTTTTCTTCACAATATGTGAAAGCTGAACAACAACTATTTCATTTGTAAAATAGGGTTGACGACCACAAGTGAAAGCGCTTATAATCAAGACAAACGTTTACGTAAACGTTTTTCTGCATAATAAATCTGATTTTACGGAATCATAAAAGCAGGTCCAGATTTATTTTTGCGATTGACGTAAACGTTTTCGTATTAGAAGGGCAAGAGGGTGGAAGGTGGAATGAAAGAATGAGAACAGCAGAGCCTGCAGAAAGCTCGGCATCCAGACGCGGCAATCGCACCTGGGTTAAGATCAAACAAAATTATGAGCTGTATTTGTTTCTAATGCCTGCGGTGCTGATTTATCTAGTGTTTAAGTATTACCCCATGTATGGCGTTCAAATTGCGTTTAAGGATTTCCGAGCAAGCAAAGGGATCTGGGGCAGTGAGTGGGTGGGCTTCGAGCATTTTGTCCGGTTCTTCGAAGCGTACAATTTCTGGCCGATTATGCAAAATACGATTCTATTAAGCGTCTATTCGCTCATCTTCAGCTTTCCAATTCCGATTATTGTAGCGCTTATGCTGAACCAGATGCTGGCGAAGCGTTACAAAAAATTCGTACAGACGGTTATCTACGCGCCGCATTTCATCTCTACGGTTGTGCTTGTGGGCATGTTGGGCGTATTCCTGTCTCCGAACAGCGGCATTGTGAACCATATCATCGTTTTTTTTGGCGGGGAACCGATTCTGTTCATGGCTGACGAAGGCTGGTTTCGTCCGTTGTATGTGCTGTCCGGTATTTGGCAGGAGACAGGGTTCGCGACCATTATCTATCTGGCTGCTCTGGCTGGCGTCAACCCAGAGCTTCACGAGGCGGCGATTATGGATGGAGCGAGCAAGTGGAAGCGGGTCAAGCACGTCGATATACCGAGCATTATGCCAACAATTATTATTCTAATGGTGCTGGCAGTCGGCAGCATCATGAGCGTTGGCTTCGAGAAAGCGTATCTCATGCAAAGCGATTTGAACTACGCGGCCTCGAATATCATCCCGACGTACGTGTATGAGCTCGGCATTCAGAAAGCCCAGTACAGCTTCTCCGCTGCGATCGGCCTGTTCAACGCGATCATCAATGTTGTGCTTCTAGTAACAGTGAACCGGATAGCCAAACGGCTGACGGAAACGAGCTTGTGGTAGGAGGAATAGCTGTGAATACGTGGTTTGCACGCAAATCAAAAGGCGATGTTGTGTTCGACGCCATCAACTATACGCTTCTGACAATCGGTATGCTGCTGATTTTATATCCACTTTATTTTGTTCTCATCGCGTCATTCAGCGACCCTAATATGATCTATTCCGGCGAAATATGGCTGGTTCCAAAAGGGCTGACCCTGGATGGATACGCGCGGATATTCGCAGATTCGTCCATATGGATCGGCTATGGCAACTCCATGCTGTATGCGATCGTAGGTACGGCAATCAGTGTGACCATAACACTTATGGCGGCGTACCCGCTGGCAAGGAAGGATCTTGTTGGACGCAACGCGTTTATGTGGTTTTTTATGTTCACGATGTTTTTCGGCGGGGGACTGATTCCTACCTACTTGCTGATTAAAGACTTGAACATGATTAATACAATCTGGGCGCTGGTCGTGCCCGGCGCGGCGGGCGTGTTCAATATTATTATCGTGCGTACGTTCTTTCAGAGCACAATCCCTGACGAAATGCGAGAAGCCGCGTTCATCGACGGCTGCTCCAATACAAGATTTTTCCTTGGCATGGTGCTGCCTCTGTCGAAGCCAATTATCGCCGTTATGGTGCTTTACCATGTGGTAGGCTTCTGGAATGGATTTTTTGACGCCATGATTTATTTGAATGAGGAAGCCAAGTACCCGCTGCAGCTTGTGCTGCGCAATATTCTGGTGCAGAACCAGGTGAACTCCAGCATGATGATCGACGTGGAATCGTATGCGGCGAAGCTCAGAGTGACGGAGCTGATCAAATACGGCGTCATTATTATCGCAAGCTTGCCGTTATTGGTGCTGTACCCATTCCTTCAACGTTATTTCGTCAAAGGGGTCATGATCGGCTCCATCAAAGGCTAGAGGCATTCGCTTGGTTATCGCCGAGTTTCGTTAAACCGCGGAACGGCTCGGTTGATGATAGATGTAACAAAGATATAGCACCTAAAAGGGAGGATCACCTGAAATGAAAAAGACAGGGTCAATGGTAGTCAGTATTGTTCTGGCCGCAAGTCTGATGGTAACGGCTTGCACCGGAAATGGCGGCAATCAGGAATCGAAGGAAGGCAAAGCAGACGCCGTCACGAGCTTCAACAAGGAAGGGCTTCCGATTGTAAACGAAAAAGTGACGTTATCCATCGTTTCGCCGAAGGCGGCGCTTGCTCCCGAATACAATGAGATGGAAATCTTCAAAAGACTCGAAGCTGATACGAATGTACACATTGAATGGAACAACATCCCGGATACCGATTATGCCGAGAAAAAAAACCTGCTGCTCGCAAGCGGCGATCTGCCTGATGCCTTCTATGCTTCGCAATTTTCCGATTTTGAGTTAATCACGTATGGCGAAGACGGCACGATCATTCCGCTTGAGAATCTGATAGAGCAATATGCGCCGAACCTGAAGCAGCTGCTGGAGGAGCGTCCTGACATTAGAGCGGCGATTACGGCGCCGGACGGCCATATCTACGGCTTGCCGACTTGGGAGGAGAATGAGCTCGGCACGAATCCATTCTTCCATGTGATTAACAAGGCATGGCTGGATAAGCTGGGGCTGAAGTTTCCGGAGACGCTGGACGAATATACGGAAGCGCTTGTCGCATTTAAGACGAAGGACCCGAACGGCAACGGAAAGGCTGACGAAATTCCACTCAGCTTCATGCATATGCAGTGGTGCATGGACATCGCCGGCTTGTTCGGAGCGTTCGGCATGCCGGACAATCTGGAGCACCGGATCGTCCGCGACGGCAAGGTCATATTTACGGCGACACAGCCGGAGTACAAAGAGGCGCTGACTTATTTTAACGAGAAATGGTATGAGCAAGGCCTGATTGATCCGGAATCGTTCACACAGGATGCGCCTCAATATCTTGCCAAGGGCAAGACGCCGGAGGTGACGCTCGGCTCCTACGTGTGGTGGGAGGTTGAAGAGGTTGTCGGAACGGACCGCGCTGCGGATTATGCGCTTGTTCCCCCTCTTACGGGTCCTGAGGGACAGAAAACAATTGGCAGAGGCAATGGCGGCGGTCCCGGACGGAACGCGTTTGTCATCACTAGCGCTAACGATAATCCGGAAATTACGATGCGCTGGATCGATCAGCAATACGAGCCTTATATGGCGGCCCAGATTCATTGGGGTCCAATCGGCATCATTTATGAAAAGGATGCAAGCGGCAAGCTTGTGAACCTGCCGCTTGAGGAAGGCGTGTCGATGGGCGAATTCCGCCAGAAGGTCGCTCCGAACGGCGCGGGCGTCATTACGGCTGAGCATTTCAAGACGATTGTCGATATGGAGCCGCGCGCGAAGCAGCGGAAAGCCGATCTCGAGAAGTATTATGAGCCTTATATGGAGGCTGAGAACTATCCGACAATCTTCTTTGAGCCGGAGGAGCTGGATGAGATCAATCAAATCGAGCCTGAGCTGATTAAATATGTCAACACGCAGCGCGCGAAATTTATCGTAGATGGCATGACTGACAAGGTGTGGGACGACTATGTAAAAACGGTGAAGGATATGGGCTTAGATAAGCTGATGGACATTTATCAAACAGCGCTTGACCGTTACAAGGAAGCTCAGAAATAACATAACTTGCGGCCGGATGCATGAAGCCTTCCCGGAAGGCTTCATGCTCCCGGCCCATTCTATCGATAGTGGAGTAGAGGAGAGAGAAACCGATGAAGCATAATCTTGATCATCCGCTGCGACCGCAGCTTCATTTCACCCCGCCCGCCAATTGGCTGAACGATCCTAACGGCATGGTCTATTACGACGGGGAATATCATTTGTTCTACCAGTATCATCCCGACAGCAGTGTGTGGGGACCCATGCACTGGGGCCATGCCATCAGCAGGGATCTTGTTCACTGGGAGCATTATCCTATCGCCTTATATCCCGATCACAACGGGATGATCTTCTCCGGCAGCGCAGTTGTGGACTGGCATGACACGTCAGGCTTCTTCGACGGCGGAGCCGGACTGGTCGCCATCTATACCCAGACGGAGATGATTCCGAATTCCGATCTGTCCAAGCAGCGCCAGAGCATCGCCTACAGCAAAGATAAAGGCCGCACGTGGATTCCTTACGATGGGAACCCGGTACTAGCAGACGAGAGATATCCCGACTTCCGGGACCCCAAGGTATTGTGGCATAAGCCGTCGCAAAGCTGGATCATGGTACTGGCTGCGGGAGACCGGCTGTTCCTCTATCGCTCGCCCGACCTGAAGGCATGGACGTTCGCAAGCGAATTTGGCAGTGCCGAGGGGTCCCATGACGGCGTCTGGGAATGCCCGGATCTGTTCGAGCTGCCGCTTGAAGATGGCGCAAGCGCGTCAAAGTGGGTTATGATCGTTAGTATAGGCGACAATCCCAATTGTCCGGAAGGCTCGCGCACGCAATATTTTATCGGAGAATTCGACGGCTGGGCGTTCTCGAATGACAATCCGGCGGACAGGGTGCTGTGGCTGGATCACGGACGGGACAATTACGCAGGCGTCACCTGGTCTGACGCTCCAGGCGTAGAGTCGGAACGATTGTTCATCGGCTGGATGAACAATTGGAAATACGCGAATCAGATTCCGACGGAAGGCTGGAGAGGTGCCATGACGCTGACGCGAAAGCTGACGCTGCGGCAGGAGGAGCAGGGCCCGCGCCTAGTACAGCAAGTTGTTGAGGCTTATGAGGGGCTCAGGCTGCCAGGAAGTGTCTGGATAGACAAAAGGGTTGATTCGCAGCACCTCCAGCTGGACGAAGCTGAAGATGGGCTGATTCAGCTTGAGGTGGAATTCGAGCTGGGCACAGCCTCTGAATTCGGCATTCGCCTGAGCTCGGGTAGCAGCTGGACGAGCGTCGGCTATGACGCGGCGGAAGAGGAATTGTTCATTGACCGCACACATTCCGGCCTATTGGATTTTCACGTTGAGTTCGGCTGCAAGCATGCCGCTCCTCTGGCGGCGAAGGATCATCGAATAAAGCTGCAGCTGTGGCTGGACCGCTCTTCATTGGAAGTATTCGCAGGAGATGGCGGACTTGTTATGACGGATCAGATATTCCCGATAGAAGGGAAGAAGGGGATTAGCCTTTACGCGGATGGCGGTGATGTGGTGCTGCGATCGCTGCGGATCTACCCACTGCAATCCATCTACACCTCCCAGACCACGGGAGCGGCTGGTTAGGCGGTTATCCGACGGGAGGGATATATTCAATATGGAGCATGACAATAAGATGCCAATAACAGATAGTGGGCTCGCCGCACATTGGCAGCTGAATGAAGGCCAAGGCGCAGTGGCTTTGGATACGGTAAGCGGCATAAGCGATCCCATTGCCTATGCTCTGCTACAGGGCAGATTTACAGAGAAAGCCGACCCGCAGTGGCGTCCGGGCATTCAAGGCGGCGCGCTATTGTTCGACGGGTATTCCACGTGGATAACGAGAGAAGCGGATACGGCTCCTAAGCTGAAGGAAGCCTTTACGATCGCGGCATGGGTCGCGCCTCGATCTTATGAGTGGGGCGCGGAGAAACGGTTGTCTGCCATTGTGAACCAGCACAATCGCGAAGCTGCTGAGGGCTATGTGCTTGGCATGTACAGGCATGGCTCTTGGTCGCTTCAAGTAGGAGCGGGCGGCAAGTGGCATGAGCTGTGGTGCCTGCACCGTCCGCTTGCGAAGGGAGAATGGTCGCATGTTGCGGCCACCTTCAGCACGGAGCAAGCGACGATGAAGCTTTATCTGAACGGAGCGCAGGTGGCTGAGCTGGCACTCCCTGAAGGGGAGGGCATGACAACAAGCCGTGAGGCTCTATGGATTGGGAAAAATAATCAAGCGGCCGTGCTGGCTGAGGCGTTCCGCCATAATATGTTCGATGGCTTGATGGACGATGTGCGCATATACAGCCGCGCTCTTGGCGTGGCTGAAATTGCTGCTCTTTGTAAGGCAGCTTTAGCTCCTCATGGCGGCGCGGCTCCAGCTATCGCTCTTGAGGTTATTGGGCTTGATCGAACGCCGCTGCTACGCGACCGGCACCGGCCGCAATACCATGCGAGCCCTCCGGTCCATTGGATGAACGAGCCTCATGCGCCGATTTATTTCCAAGGCAAATATCATCTCTTCTATCAGCATAATCCGCAAGGCCCTTATTGGGCGCAGATCCACTGGGGGCACTGGGTAAGCGATGACCTGGTGCACTGGCGGGATATGCCCATCGCTCTTGCGCCTGAGAAGGAAGCCGTCGATCCCGATGGCGTATGGTCGGGGAGCGCCTGTTATGATGAGAACGGCATTCCAGCCCTCTTCTTCACGGCAGGGGATGACAGCGCGACGCCGAATCAGCGTGTCGGCCTGGCCCGAAGCCGTTATCTGAAGGACGGGGACAGCGATCTGACGATATGGGAGAAGCATCCCGTACCGCTAATCGTACAGGAGAAGGGGCAAGGGATGTTCGGCGATTTCCGTGACCCCTTTGTCTGGAAGGAAGGCGAGATGTGGTATCTTCTCATTGGCTCGGGAACAGAGGGACAGGGCGGAACAGCACTTGCGTATACATCAAAGAATATGCTGGACTGGACCTATCACGGCCCGTTCTATGTCAGCGATCCGGAGGCTTTTCCCTACCTGGGGAACATGTGGGAGCTGCCCGTACTGCTGCCGCTTGGATACGGTGCTGACGGACGGGAAAAGCACGTGTTCTTAATTAGTCCGCTTGGTCCAGGTGCCGATGTCGAGGTGTTCTATTGGATCGGTGGATTTGACAGAAAGCGTATTCGGTTTGTGCCGGATGAAGCGGAGCCGCAATACATGGATGTTGGCGACTTCCATTTCACCGGACCGAGCGGTATGGTCGACCCCAAGACAGGCCGCAATATCATCTTCACGATTGCGCAAGGCGAGAGGACGCCTCAGCTGGATTACGATTCCGGCTGGGCCCATAACGCCGGCCTGCCCGTCTGCATTTACCTGCGTCAAGACGGCCGGCTAGGCATAGAGCCGATTGCGGAGCTGGAGTCGCTGCGCGGAGAACGGCTGTGTTCACTCCGCAGTGTAACCCTAGAGAAAGCTAATCAGGCGTTGACTTCGATCGCGGGAGATATGCTCGAAATTCTGGTGGAATTCGAGGTCGCGGATGAAGAGCCGCTAGGGCTGTGGATCAGACAATCGCCGGGGCGTGAGGAGGAAACGCTCATCTTCTACGATCGCGCGCGCCAGGAGCTTGGCGTGAACCGGGAGAAGACGACGCTGTCTGCGGAGGAACGTTCTCGCGGCGTGCAGAAAGGCGAGCTAAAGCTTAAGGACGAGCCGCTGAGGCTTCGCGTATATGTGGACCGTTCAATGGTGGAAGCCTATGCGAACGGGCTTAAGAGCTTGACAACTCGGGTGTATCCAAGCCGTCTTGATGCACTGGGCTTGCGTCTGGAAGGCAGGCACAGCCTGATGATATCCTCGCTCGATGTGTGGACCATGAAATCGATCTATGAATAACAAGGAGACACCAAGCATGAGAATTGGAGCAATTGAAGCCGGCGGCACGAAGTTTGTGTGCGGCGTTGGCAATGAGAATGGCGTTATAGAAGACAGGGTCAGCTTTCCGACGGAGCAGCCGGAGCGGGTGATGGAGCAGGTGATGGCTTATTTCACCGGCAAGGATGTGCAAGCGATTGGCATCGGTACGTTTGGGCCCATCGATCTGAATCCGGAGAGCGATTCCTACGGCTGCGTCACAACGACGCCGAAGCCCGGCTGGTCAGGCTTTCCATTCCTTGATACGCTGAAACGGGCGTTTCCCGTCCCGATGGGCTGGGATACCGACGTGAATGCAGCCGCTTATGGGGAAGCGACCTGGGGGGCGGCGAAGGGGCAGGACAGCTGTGTTTATTTTACCGTGGGAACGGGCATTGGTATTGGCGTCTATGCCGAAGGAAGGCTCGTACATGGGCTGGTCCATCCGGAGGGAGGGCATATGCTGCCCAGACGGCATCCCGATGACGGCTATGCCGGGAGCTGCCCTTATCACGGCGACTGCCTGGAAGGCCTGGCGGCCGGACCGGCGATTGAACGGCGCTGGGGCGTGAAGGGCAGCGAGCTGCCGGCGGAGCATCCCGCTTGGGAGCTGGAAGCCTATTATCTTGGCCAGGCTGTAGCGACAGCCGTGCTGCTGCTGTCTCCTAAGCGCGTCATTATGGGCGGCGGCGTCATGCATCAGAAGCAGCTGCTGCCGATGGTCCGCGCCGAGGTCAGCCGCAGCCTGAACCAATATGTCAGCGCGGCGCCGCTGATTACCGGCCTGGATCAGTATATCGTGGCGCCGGCCCTAGGCGACAATGCTGGCTTGTGCGGCGCGCTGGCGTTGGGGCTGGCAGCCCTGGAGCGAAGCGTCTAGCTGCTTATAACAACGCCATGCAACTATTGGCGTCCATCTGACAGGGAGGAGGAAACGGAATGATCATGAAGAAACCGCTATGGATTGGCGGCCGGCATGTAGAGACAGCAAGCTATACGACGCTGTATGCGCCTTATTCCAAGGAAGCGATCGCCCAGATTGCTGATGGCGGGGCTGCGGAGGTCAGTCTGGCGATCGAGGCTGCTGGGCTGGCGCGGCCCGTTATGCGGGAGCTGCCCTCCCATAGACGTTCAGCCATCCTGGGGAAGGCAGCTCAGCTGCTCTCCGAGCGCAGGGAGGAAGCGGCGCGGCTAATCGCGCTGGAGGCGGCCAAGCCATTGAAGGCCGCATATGCGGAGGTAGACCGGACCATCCAGACCTATCAGTTCGCCGCAGAGGAAGCCAAGCGGATTCATGGGGAGACGCTTGCGCTGGATGCCGCGCCCGGCGGCGAAGGGCGCTTCGGCTATACGGTGCGCGAGCCGATTGGCGTGATCGGCGCGATTACGCCATTTAATTTCCCCATGAACCTCGTTGCGCACAAGCTTGGTCCGGCCTTCGCTGCCGGCAATGCGGTTGTGTTGAAGCCGGCGCCGCAGACGCCGCTCTCCGCCTTCTTCATCGCGGACTTGTTCGCGGAAGCGGGACTGCCGGATGGCGCGCTGAATGTGTTGACCGGCGATGGCAAGCTGCTGGGCGAAAGCATCGTAAGGGATCCGCGTGTCGGGGCCATTACCTTTACGGGGAGCGCCGGTGTCGGCGCGAGCATCCGCGCGATGGCGGGGCTTAAGCGCGTGACGCTGGAGCTGGGCTCGAACGCAGCGGTTATTATCGACGCAAATGCGGATTTGGATGCCGTGTCGGCGCGATGCGCGGTTGGGGCATTCTCCAATCAAGGCCAGGTTTGCATTTCCTTGCAGCGCATCTATGTGATGGAGAAGGTGTATGATGTCTTCGTCGAGCGGCTCGTTGCTGCTGTCGGCAAGCTGAAGGTCGGCGATCCTCTTGATCCCGATACGGACGTCTCCGCGCTGGTTGCGGAGCGCGAAGCGACGCGTGTATTGGATTGGATCGCGGAAGCGAAGGCGCTGGGCGCCGAGGTCGCTTGCGGAGGGACCCGGGAGGGCGGCGTTGTTCTGCCCACCGTGCTGCTGCATGTGCCCTCCCAAGCGCAGGTCTCCTGTAAGGAAGCCTTCGCGCCGGTTGTTGTTGTGAACAAGGTTGCCTCCATCGACGAGGCAATCGAGCAGGTGAACGATTCCTCTTTCGGCCTGCAGGCTGGCATCTACACAAGCGACTTGAAGACGGCCATGGACGCGGCAGAGAAGCTGCATGTCGGCGGAGTGATGATTAATGACATTCCGACCTTCCGTGTCGATCAGATGCCTTACGGCGGCGTGAAGGAAAGCGGACTTGGACGGGAAGGGATCAAATATGCAATCGAGGATATGACCGAGCTGAAGCTTGTGGTTATGAATCGAAGCTAGACGCGGCATAGGACGGCTGCAGCCAGAAGTTTGGGCTGCAGCCGTTTTTGGCGTGCAGGAACGATTTGACAATTTAAGCGTATAGGAAGAAGGTTTTGTTGTATAATCATGGATGGCAACTATTACGTTAGGAGGAGCAATCATGCATCACTTTAACGAAGTATTTATTCAAATTCTTATTCTGCTGGCCGTATCGGTCGGGGTTATTGCCATTTCCAAAAAAATTAACTGGCCTTACTCCGTCGCGCTTGTGCTGGTGGGACTATTGCTGGGCATCTTCCATATTCCGTTCATGGAGCAAGCGGAGGCGTATATTACCCAATCCCATGTATTCCAGTCTATTATTATTTCGTTGTTTCTGCCGATCCTGCTGGGGGACGCGACGCTGAAGCTGCCCTTCTCCCATCTGCGGGAGCAGAGCAAGCCTGTGCTGGGACTGGCGTTTATCGGCACGCTTGTATCCTTCCTGCTTATTGCCGCGGGCTCCTACTATTTCCTCGGTTTGCCGCTCGCGGTCGCCTTTACGTTCGCGGCGCTTATGAGCGCAACCGATCCCATCAGCGTCATCTCCATCTTCAAATCGCTCGGCGTGCCCAAGAAGATGGTCACCATTATTGAAGGGGAATCCTTATTCAATGACGGTATCGCGGTGGTGCTGTTCCAGATCTCTTCCATCTACCTGCTGACGTACGTCGAGATGGGCTGGGCCGGTGTTGGAGCGGGCTTCCTGCTGTTCCTGAAGTTTTGCCTGGGCGGCATTGCAGTCGGCGCGATAATGGGCTACCTTTTCTCGCAGCTTATTCGCATCTATGACGATTATCCGCTGGAAATCGCATTTTCGGCGCTGCTCTTCTTCGGCAGCTATTTCATTGCGGAGCATTTCCACGTGTCCGGCGTAATCGCCGTTGTGGTCAGCGGCCTCATCTTCGGCAGCTATGGCAAACGTATTGGCATGTCGGAGACAACCTCGCTGAACATCATTACATTCTGGGACGTCGTGACGCTGATCGCCAACTCTCTCATCTTCCTCATGATCGGTCTGGAAATTCGCAATATCGACTTCTCGGACAAGTTCGGTCTGATCGCGCTGGCCATCGCCATTGTGCTGATCGCCCGTACGATAGCGACGTTCGCGAGCCTTCAGCCGGTCAAGGGCTTCCCGAGCTCGTGGAAAGCTCTGCTGAACTGGGGCGGGCTGAAAGGCAGCTTGTCCATTGCGCTTGCGCTCAGCCTGCCGCTCAATTTCGAGGGACGCGACGATGTGCTCGTGCTGACGTTCAGCGTCGTCCTGTTCTCGCTAATTGCGCAGGGACTTACGCTGAAGCCGCTTATTCAGAGGCTCGGCATTAACAAGGAAGACCAGGAGACCAAGGCGCAGGCGGAATAGAGGAAGATTTTAACGACATAGAAATCCCTTGCGTTTGGCCTGCATGGCTGAACGCCAGGGATTTTTTGCATAGGAAGGGCATTCATAAGTAACTTTGGCGACAACTAGCTATACTAAGAACATTTGGCGGGAGGTGGCGTATGTTAACCAAATGGAAGGCAGCCGTCCTCATGGTGCTGCTATGTGCGATATTAGGCTGCGCGCCGCCGGAGAGCAGCGGCCAGTCGAATAAGGCGGCACCACCCTCGGATGCCGAAGCCAAGCTTCTGCAGTATGTGCTGTCCCAGCAGCTAGGCGAGGATGGCGTCTATACAAATCGGCTGGATACGGACCAGACGGCGGAGCTGGCTTCCGGACATGAGGTGCTGAGCGAATCCGCAGGCTTGCTGATGAGATATTACGCCAAAAGCGGCGATCGGGAAGCGTTCGAGCATGCGTGGCATCTGGCCAGGCGTGTATTCAACCAGAAGAGCGGATTCAGCTACCGGTACAGTCCAAAGCTAAATAAAAGATACAGCGTCAATGCCGCGGTTGACGACCTTCGATTGATTCGCGCTTTATACGAGGCTGCTGATGTGTTCGGGGAGAAGGCGTATCGAGCCGAGGCCGATAAATTCGGAGGGCGTCTCCTGATGCACAATGTCAAGGATCATCGCCTGTATGACTTTTACGATGAGCACTATGGGATGACCAACGACTTTATTACGTTATGCTACGTCGACCACTTTACGCTCCGCCAGGTGAAGGAAGCGAACAAGGAGCTTCGAGACGGGATGCTGGACCTCGTACAGCGTGGGTATCTATCCGACGAGTTCCCGCTGTACGAATCCCGATACCGATACGGCACGGGACAATATGAATCGGATGGAGGCATCCAGACGGTGGAGTCGCTGCTGACCGTGCTGTCGCTGGCCGAAATCGGTCAGCAGAAGCCCGCGAGCGTGGCGTATGTGAAGGCGCGGGTGGAGGAGGATACGCTGTTCGGCCGCTACACCCGGAGAGGCGAGCCCTTAACGGATGTTCGTTCAACGGCGCTGTATGCGCTTGCCGCCTTGATCGGGCACGAGGTTGGCGATGGGGAGCTCTACACAGCGTCAATCCGGAGAATGGAGGCATTCCAAATCCAGGACCCTGGAAGCCGCCTGTATGGGGGATTCGGCGATCCCGCAACGGGACAGGCCTATTCATTCGACAATCTGATGGCTCTGCTCGCTTATGCCGCGAATCGATAAGACAGAAGGAAGGAGAGATACCATGATCATCCGTCCCGGCACCTGGAGCCTTGCGAGGCAAGCTGCTGCCAGCCTCTCGCGCCGCGTCACACCGGCAATGCTGGCCGCAATGGCATTGGCCGCAATCGCTTCGGCTGCGCTATTCGTGAAGCCATTTATCGGGATGGCGGACAACGGGGATTTCTACCGGATCCTGTATGGGAACGGCTTATATTTCAGCGCGCCGGATTACGCCGGGCAATATTTTGGCTATTTCGTGAAGGGATTCGGCATTCTGCAGCATTACAACGAACACGCGGCGGCCATTCTGTCCTCGCAGTCGCTGTTTATTCGCTTGGCGGTCTGGCTGAACACGCTGCTCTATTCTCCGTCTACGTTCGATATTCGATTCCAGGGCGCGCTCTATTTGGCGCTGTATATGGGTGCCGTCTATCTGCTGGTCGAAAGCGTCACCTGGCAAATGCCTCGCGCGAGGGGCAACATGATAGCTTTGCTGGCTGTGCTGCAGTTCGGCGACACCGGATATACGGCATACTTTCATTCGTTCTACGGGGAGAGCGTCGTTCTCATAATGTCGGTCTTCATGGCGGCATCGGGGCTGCTCCTTCACCGGAGAAGGTACAACGATTACGCGCTGCTGGCTTTATTCGTTGCAAGCGCGCTTCTGTTAACGACGGCCAAGCAGCAGAACGCTCCGGTCGGGGTGATCGCAGCCGTTGTGGGCATCGCCCTGCTGCTGCTAAGCCGGACGAAGGTGTTCCGAATAACCGCGCTTACGTCCCTGTTGCTGCTGCTGGCAGCGGGAATCGGCGTGTACGCCCTTATTCCTCAGGAATTCGTGAACATTAACCAATATCATGCCATGACAAGAGGGCCGCTGATGACCTCCGGCAATCCGGAGGAGGCGCTGGCGTTCTTCGGGATCGACGAGCAATACGCGATATTGGCAGGAGGGCTCTACTACGAGCGGTATCCCACAATCGACGTGAATTCACCCCTGCTGGAACAAGGCTTCTACAGCCAATACGGCTTCTTCTCCATCCTGCGCTATTACCTCGCGCATCCGCCCGAAGCGCTGGACATGCTGCGGCTGGCGGCCAGACACGCGTTCACTATCAGGCCGGAAGCGATGGGCAATTTCGAGCTGTCGGAAGGAAGGGCGTTTCGCGAGCATACGCACTTCTTCACCCTGTACAGCTGGTTCAAAAGCAGGGCCTTGCCTAACACCTTCGGCTTTATCGTCATATGGGCGATCGTTGTGCTGGGCTTGTACACGCCTTCCTTCCTGACCGCTGTCAGAGCCAAGGATTACCGCAGCGCCCTGAAGCTCCCGATTCTCCTTATGCTGATGCTTATCGGCTTATCCAGCATGGCCGTCTCAGTGATCGGGGCTGGCGATGCCGATCTGGCGAAGCATGAGTTCCTGTTCACGGTGTCGTTCGATCTGGTGCTGTTTGTTGGGCTTGCGGATCTGATCCGAACCCGAAGCCTTGCGATACGGGCCTTCAGCAGGAGGAGCGCAGGATGAGGGGGGCACTATGGGCGAAAATATTCCTACTGACCTTGACAGCAGCCATCGTCCTGCCCAGCATGCTTCCGCTCGCGCCGCAGGCTGCTTCAGCCCAGGCAGCGGAGCTGCCACCGCCATATGTGCTGGTGCTGTTCGACAGCATGGCAGCCGGCACGCCGTGGGAGGGGAATGTCGAAGCGATGCTTCGCGTCTTAGCGTCTCTGGGCGTGCGCTCCAAGCTGCAGCGGGCTGCTGTCGTAAGGGAAGGAGAGCTGTCGGATTACGATGGCGTTATTGTGATGTCGAACAGGGCTGGAGAGGAAGGGAGGGTGCCGCCTAATGTTGCGCGTGAATTAATGGGCTATCAAGGGCTGTACCTCCATACCGGCTACCACATGCCGGAGCGCTTTGCGCAGCAGCTCAAGCTGCAGACGGCGATGTCTGGGGCGGAGCAGGCGCGGTTGACCATTGGCCCGCTTAAGGAGGCTCCGCTGACTGACAGCGCAGAGCCCATACCTTATATTGGGGCAGCAGAGGGAGAAGCCATCGGTGAGCTGGAATGGCGGGGCTCCGGCGTATCGGCGCCGTTCGCCGTGCTGGACAGCCGCAGCGGGGTCGCCTATACGCCGTCGTTCTTCGAGGGCGCTGCAGCCGAGCTTGCTATGGCTTATACGCTGCAGAGCTGGCTGGGCATCTCCGAAGGGGCCGGACAAGGCAAGCTGTATCTGCTGTTCCACGATATTTATCCCTTCAGTGAACAAGCCTTGCTGCTGGCGGGAGCGGACGGCTTGTACGAGGCCGGTATTCCCTTCATATTCAGCGTGCGGCCCGTATTCGCCAATACCGAATACCCCGCCATGCGACGGTACCTGGAGACGCTGAAGTACGTGCAGGCCCGCAATGGCACTATTTTCACCGAGGCTCCCGTCGTCTCAGAGGCGGCGGGCATGGAGACAAGCCCGCTTCAGACGAGGATGGAGGGCTTCATCGACCTGCTGGCGGAGAGCCGGATCGTACCGCTTGGCATTGGAGTGGATGCTGGCCGCTATCTGAGGAACGAGGATGAGTTGGCGGATGGGATGTTTTTTTTCGAATCGGCGGCTCTCTATAGGGGTGACCATGATGCTTATGCGCTGGAGCATCCGGGCAGCAACGAAGCGTTTCCCGGCTCCGTGCTGTGTGTGGAGTGGAGCGAGCTGGCGCCCTATTGGGACGATGCTGGATTCCGGCGGCTGCCGGTGAATGTCGCGATTGTGCAGGGCATCTGGCAGAACGAGAGGGAGCTGAAGGCTTCGCTCGACCAATGGAAGCGCAGCTGGCTTCTATTCGACGATTTCAAGAATGGCTCCCATTGGACGCGAACGGAGAGACATGCCATGCATTCGCTGAATGGGGTGCTGGCCATCAATGGCCAGCCCATAGGGCTGAATGACACAATCAAGCCGGTGAGCGAGAACTATGCTTATAAGGAAACGGAGCGCAAGAGCCTTCAGCGCTGGTTCTCCGCTCAGAATACGATCTATTTGGCCATTATCGGCTTCAGTCTGATTCTGTTCGGGGTATTTCTTACACTGGGCATACAGCTGTATCGGCGCAAATTCATGAAATGACAAGGAGGGCATGGGGAGATGACGACTGCCGATATATTGATGGTTCTGGCTGTCTTCTGCATATGGAGCCTGCTGCTGGTCAACATTGCCCTCATCATCGCAGGGTATGTCTATTACATGGAGGGAGAGGTCATGCCGGAGCCCTCTCTGCCGTGCAAGGAAGGCGATGCTCCCTTCGTCAGCATCATGGTGCCGGCTCATAATGAAGGCAAGGTTATTATTCCGACTGTAGAATCGCTGCTGGCGCTGGATTATCCTCGGGATCGATACGAAATTATCGTCATTAACGACAATTCCTCGGATGACAGCGCAGCGCTGCTGGGGAGCCTTCAAGCGAAGCATCCTTACAGAAATTTGATCATTATGAATACGGACGCTGTTACCGGCGGCAAAGGCAAGTCCAACGCGCTTAATATCGGCTTCGAGAGAAGCCGGGGGGAGCTAATAGCGATCTACGACGCGGACAATACGCCTGAGCGCACCGCGCTGCGATATCTGGTCGCGGACCTGATGCGTGACGAGAAACTCGGCGCCGTGATCGGCAAGTTTCGCACGCGCAACCGGAACGCCAGCCTGCTTACCCGATTTATAAATATTGAGACGTTATCCTTCCAATGGATGGCGCAGGCTGGCAGATGGAAGCTGTTCAAGCTGTGCACGATACCGGGCACCAACTTCGTCATGAGGCGAAGCATCGTTACCCGGATCGGAGGCTGGGACGTCAAGGCGCTGGCGGAGGATACGGAGATCAGCTTCCGCATCTATCAGATGGGCTATCGCATCAAGTTTCAGCCGAAATCCGTCACATGGGAGCAGGAGCCCCAGACGGTTAAGGTCTGGTTCAAGCAGCGGACGAGATGGGCGAAGGGGAACATTTATGTCATTGTCAAAAACATTCCAATGATCTTCCAGCGCGGTGCCAACGTTGTGCGATTCGATATTGTTTATTTGCTGGCGGTCTACTTTCTGCTGCTCACCTCGCTGATCATTTCCGACAGCTTGCTGGTGCTGCACGCGCTTGGCTACGTCCACACGACAATCGCAGGCTTTAGCGGCCTGCTGTGGACGCTGGCTGTCGTGCTGTTTATTCTCGGGACGTTTATTACGCTGACGACGGAGAAGGGAGAGCTCAATCTCTCCAACCTGTGGCTCATTATGCTGATGTATGTGACCTACAGCCAGCTGTGGATGGGGGTCGCCGCCTGCGGGCTGTACCAATACGTGAAGGACACGCTGTTCAAGCGGGAAGCCAAGTGGTACAAAACGGAACGTTATTAGAGAGGAGATTGGCCATGGATCGTCCAATGATGCGGGGCGCGCGGAGATATGCCCTGTGGCTGGCGGCAGCTGTTCTGCTGCTTGCGCTGACAGGGGAGCGAGTGAGCGCCGATAAGCTTCCAATTATGCTGTCGGAAGAGGACTGGTCGCTTGCCGGACCTTATGCGTCCAGTCAGAGCAGCTTCCTCATTCCGGATTATTGGCGGGTGAGACAGGCAACGCTCAGCCTGGAATATACGGTGACAGAGCTGGCGAGGCGGGACCGCTCCAGCGTTACGTTGATGATGAACGGAGCGCCCTTTCATTCCTTCCGGCCGGCTGTGGACGGACAATCGCGGCAGCGGCTGGAGGTGATGGTCCCTCGCGAGCTGCTTCGGCCCGGCTCTAACCTGTTCACGGTGCAAGGAGACATCCGCACCCGTCCAGTAGAAGCGATATGTGAGGATGAGGGAAATCGCGACAACTGGCTGCGGTTTTACCATACAGCCTCGATCGGAATCGATTATGATAGGCAGCCGGTTGACGGCACGATTCGAGGCTTCGCGAAGCGATTTGGCGGTCTTGAAGCGCTGGCGGGGATGGAGAGCGCCGTAGTGGTTCCGGATGCCGCCAAGCCTGCCGAGCTGGAGGCGGCAGCCTACGCCATTGCGGGCTTGGCCAAGGCTGCTATGCTGAAGGACAAGCCTGTCGAGCTGCTGCAGCTGTCGGAGGGCCAGTGGCTCGCGAAGCCGCTGAGTGTGGTTATCGCCTTGCGCGGGCAACTGCCGGGGGAGCTAAGCTCACAGCTGGAGAGTCGGGACTGGAGCAAGGAAGCGGTGCTTCAGCTGATGGAGCAAAGCGGCAGGCTTGTATTGGTTGTGACGGGAGAGGAGCCCGAGCTGCTTGTGAAGGCGGGCAGGCTGCTTGGCAACCCGGAGCTTGTGGAGCAGCTGGATCGGCGGACGGCGGTCGTATCGGCAGAGACAGCCGTAGATACGCCTCAGGTTGTCATGAACCGTGCCATGGCGCTGACGGAGAATGGCGAGCTTATAACAGGAGCGCGTCATCAGGAGCGGAGCTATTATATCCCGCTGCCCGCCAATCGGACCCTTGCGGAGGCAAGCAAAATAAGGCTGGATTTCCGCTATGCGCGCAATCTGGACTTTGATCGTTCCATGGTGACGATTCGGGTAGGCAACAAGCCGATCGGCAGCAAGCGGCTGAGCGAGGAGCTTGCAGACGGCGATTCGTTAACGCTGCCTATACCGTCCAATCTGAATGTAAGGGGCAATTTTGCGGTGACCGCCGCCTTCGACCTGGAGCTTGAGGGCGATTATTGCTTGCCGCCGGTGGAGGAAATGCCATGGGTTTATATTGACAGCACCTCGATGCTGCAGCTGAATACGAAGGACAATACGGAGCTCCTGTTCAATCATTATCCGTATCCCTTCCTGCGTGATGGCTTGTTCCACCGAATCGCGGTAGCGCTGCCGAGGGAGCGAACGGCCGAGCTGTATGCCTCCATCGGTCACATATTCAGTCTTCTCGGCCAATATGCGGAGGGCAATTCGGGGGAGATCAAGTTTCTGGACGACGACTCGCCATCCGACAGCTGGAAGGATCGGAACATTATCGCCATCGGAAGCTTTCGGGACAATGCGCTGATTCGTCAAAATAATGACAAGCTGCACTTTCGCTACGACGGGGAGGGACGCTACTTCCATTCTAACGAAAAGCGAAGCCTGGATGCCCAATACGGCTCCGCGCTGGGCTCGCTTCAGCTCCTCCCTTCTCCCTATGAGGCTGGGCATGCGCTGCTTGCTGTAACAGGTCCGGACGATGAGCGGATCAGGCAAGTGTCTCTGCTGCTGGCGACCGAGAAGGAGCGGGGGAAAGTATGGGGCGATGCGGTGCTTGCCGACAGGGACGGCCTTGTGAGTCCTTACCGCTTCCAGCTCCCCGCTGAAGCTGCGCCGGAGCGAGCGCTGGCTAGCGTGCTGTCACGCTCGGACGCCGTTCCGTTCCTCGTCTCGGCTGGACTGGTGATTGCGCTGGTGCTGCTGTCGCTTCTGCTTATGGCGCGCAAATATCGGAGGAAGCGGGGTGGGAGCGGTGAAGCGTAGACATGCGGGTGGCCTCCTGTCCGACAGCGGCTTTCTCTTGTTTGTTGTCCTTTGTTTTGCGGGAATCCTGTTTGTGTCGAGCGATCAAGCGTATTTTTTGCAAAATATAGTGCTCCTGAACGCCGCGTTTATGATTGCGATTCTCGCTTATTTCATCAATATTACGACAGGGCTCATTCTGAACATGCTGTTTCTGTTCGGGTATGGCACCTATATGCTGTATCGGATCATCGCCATCGGCGACACGGTGGAGTCTGAAGCTTATTTCTGGTTGATCATGCCGCCGCTCTATACGGCCGCGATATGGCTGTTCTCGCTTGGGACGAGACGGCTGCAGAGGGACAATGAGGCGCTCCAGCAGGCGAACAGCCGGCTCGCCACGATGGACCAGGAGACCCATCTGCGCACCGCGATGATCTTCCAGAAGGACGCGGCTGTCTTCATGGCGCTGTCCACACGGTATCAAATTCCGCTCACGCTGCTGGTCATGCAGGTGCGGTATTGGAATGAGGTGCGGCGGCTGATGAGCAGCGAGCAGCTGACGGAGGTGCTGTCCGATCTGTCCGAGCTTAGCCAGACCAGCATCCGGGACAATGACGCGCTTTATATGCTGGACAACGACCAAGCCACATGGGGGCTTCTGCTGTTCACGAATGCAGAGGGAGCGGCTGTAGTGGCGGAGCGGATCAAATCGAATGTGGCCGCGTTCAACAGACGGGAGGAATCGAGCCCATATATTGCGGAGCTGCAGCTGCGCATCGGTCAATATACGTATGATTCCGAGACGGTAGTGTCTTCCTTTGATTGGATTGAGAAGGCATCCAAGCAGCTGGAGTATGATGTATAGCAGCAATAGGCAACGATTCCTTTGATTTCACCGGCTGTTATAGGTAAGATAAGGGGAACGAACGCTTTTCATGCAAGAGCGCACATCAATGACGGGAGAGATTGACTGTGGCTTACCAATTCGATGAGCTGATTAACCGGAAGAATACCCGCTCTTACAAGTGGGATCAGGTGGGACCGATGTTCGGCAATGAGGACATACTGCCGCTATGGGTCGCCGATATGGATTTTCCTTGCCCGCCGGCCGTACAGGAGGCGCTGCGCAAGCGCGTAGAGCTGGGCGCTTATGGCTACGCCATTCGGACCGACGAATATGCGGACGCGATTATGAGCTGGTTCGGCAGGAAGCATGGCTGGAGCCTGCAGCGGGAATGGATCTCGGACAGTCCCAGCGTTGTCACGACGCTTAGCCTGGCCGTTGAGCAGTTTACGGCGCCTGGCGACCAGGTCGTTATTCAGACGCCAGTCTATTATCCGTTCTACGATGTTGTGCGGATGAATGATAGGGAGCTGGCGCTGAATCCGCTCCTGATCCGGAATGGACATTACGAGATGGATATGGAGCATCTGGAGAGCCTGTTCCAGGCGGGCGCGAAGCTGCTGCTGTTCTGCAACCCGCACAATCCGGGCGGGCGCGTCTGGAGCCGCGAGGAGCTGGAAGCGCTTGGGGCGCTGTGCCTTCGGTACGGCATGACGGTCGTATCGGATGAAATTCATTGCGACCTTGTCTATCCGGACTATGAATATGTGCCGTTTGCTTCACTGTCGCCAGAGCTTGCAGATCGAACCATTACCTGCCTCGCCGCAACCAAAACATTTAACCTGCCGGGCTTGCACACGTCGTTTATGGTGGTATCGAACCGTGAGATGAAGGCGAAGCTAGACCGCCGTATCAAGGCGCTCAGCATTCATATGTCCCATCACCTCGCACAGGAAGCGGTAGTGACCGCCTACAACGAATGCGAGGACTGGCTGGATGAGCTGATGGTCTATATAGAAGGCAACCTGAACTACGCACTTGATTATCTGGCGGAGCATCTGCCGCAAGTGAAGCCGATGAAGCCGGAGGGAACCTATCTGCTCTGGCTGGATTGCCGGGCGCTGGGGCTGGACAAGAATGGCTTGAAGAAGCTGATGTACGAGGGGGCAAAGGTCGCCTTCAACGAGGGCTCCACCTTCGGAACGGAAGGCGAAGGCTGGCTTCGCGTCAATCTGGCATGCCCTCGCTTCGTGCTGGAGAAGGCGATGGCCCAGTTCTGTGCGGCAGCGAATAGCTTGGACGCTTAGGGCTTGAAGGCTCGCGCATAACACGCAAACGATCCCCCAGGGCCGGCGCCCTGGGGGATCGTTTGTTCAGAGAATGCTGTTTGCACAAACTACTGTCCTCGCAGTGACGCAATGATTCGTGCAAGGGCAGCATCGGCACCGAGCACCTGCTTCTCCAGCGTCCGGCGCTCCACGAATTCGACCTCGGCGTTTGCGGCGAGCTTGCCAACCACAAGCCTATACGGGATGCCGAACAGATCGGAGTCGTTGAACTTGACGCCAGGCCTCTCGTCCCGATCATCGAGCAATACCTCGATGCCGTGCTCCGTAAGCCGGCCATACAGCTCCTCCGCCAGCTTCATCTGCGACTCATCCTTAACGGAGACTGGGATGATGTGGACCTGATAAGGGGCAATCGCCGCTGGCCAGATGATGCCTCGGCTATCATGGCTTTGCTCCGCGACAGCGGATAAAATCCGGGAGACGCCGATACCATAGCAGCCCATAATCATGGCCTGCTCTCTTCCGTTCTGGTCCACAAATTTTGCGCCAAGCGCCTCGCTGTATTTGGTCCCCAGCTTGAAGACATGGCCGACCTCGATGCCGCGGTGGAACCGAAGCATGCCTTCCTCGCACCGTGCGCATGCATCGCCTTCCACGGCATTTCGGAAATCGGCGATCATTGCCGGCTGGAAGTGCCTTCCCGGCATGACATGTATGTAGTGGAAATCCGCTTCGTTCGCTCCCGCTGCACCTTCAGCCATATCGGCTACCGCCTGATCTGCATACACGGGAATCGCAAGTCCGATTGGACCTGCAAAGCCGACCGGAGCGCCTGTCACACGTTCCGTCGTATCGCTGTCTGCCAGCTCCACGTGTTGTGCGCCAAGCGTATTCGCCAGCTTGATTTCGTTTACTTCATGGTCGCCTCTCACCAGAACGGCAACTGGCTTGCCATCCACGATATAGACAAGCGTCTTGATGATGGCGCTGGCATCCATCTCCAGAAAGGAGGATAGCTCGTCTATGCTTCTTATGTTCGGTGTATAGATTTTTTGACAGTCGCTTTCATGATGAAATGCCTCAGGGGTCTTCATGACGCCGTCTGCAGACCGAGCAGCGGCCTTCTCCAGATTAGCCGCATAACTACAGCATGAGCAGGAGACAATGGTATCCTCACCAATGTCAGCCAGAGCCATAAATTCATGCGTGCCGCCTTCTCCACCGATAGCTCCAGCATCAGCTTCAACAGCCCGGAACGTCATACCGACCCTCTTGAAGATACGGCTGTAAGCATCATACATGCTCCGGTAGGAATGATCCAGTCCTTCCCAGGTTGTATCAAATGAATACGCATCCTTCATCAGGAATTCCCGCCCTCGCAGCAGACCGAAGCGGGGACGGCGCTCATCCCGAAATTTCGTCTGAATCTGGTAGAGAGTAACCGGCAGACGGCGGTATGAGCCGATCTCGTTACGGACAAGAGTCGTGACAACCTCTTCATGTGTAGGACCCAAAGCAAATTCGCGGTTATGGCGATCCTTGAGCCGAATCAGCTCTGGGCCGTATACATGGTACCTTCCGGACTCCTGCCATAGCTCGGCAGGCTGCATCGCGGGCATGAGAAGCTCCTGCCCGCCAGACCGATCCATCTCTTCTCGCACAATCGTCTCGATCTTGCGTAGCACCCGCCACCCAAGGGGGAGATAGGTATAGATACCGGCAGCCAACTGCCGGATATAACCTGCGCGCAGCATAAGCTGATGGCTTGCTGCCTCGGCATCCGCAGGCACGTCGCGCAACGTTGAGGCGAATAAAGTAGATTGCTTCATTGAATATGACCTCCATCCAACGTATAGGATCTGTGGGGAATACAAGTGGAGAAATACAAAAAGACACATTCGTCAGGGACGAATGCGTCGTGATACCACCCTAATTCGACCGCCTTCAGGAAGGCGATCCTCAGACGGATTAACGGCCGGCGCCGGCAGCAGATACTTCTGTTCACCGCTGCAGCTCGCAAGGTGGGAAGCGTTCACTCGTGCGGGAAACCTTGCAGCCGGGAGTTTCCTCTCTGGGTCGCCGATCATGAAGCTTATAGCCTTGGTCAAAGCTGTTGAGCTTGATTTCAAAATATAAATCATAATATAACAGGGGGGATTTCCCAAGTCAATAGGATTCAGCGCTCTATGGAAGAAAGCCCTCCTCGCTGAGGCGAACGGCGCCATCAGGAAACGCGATTCAGCAGCGACTTGGGATATTTATCGAGCAGCGACAGCTTCATGCTCCAGCTCCAGCAATCTTGTCTTCATCTCAAGTCCGCCGCGGTATCCTGTAAGCGTCCCGTTCTTGCCGACGACACGGTGGCATGGCACTGTAATAAGGACAGGGTTGGCACCAATCGCCGCACCTACTGCCCGCGCTGCTGACGGCTTGCTGATCATTTGAGCAATATCAGAGTAGGAGACGCTGGTCCCGTAAGGGATATCCAGCAGTGCTTTCCATACGGCCTGCTGGAACAAGGTCCCGCGCAGGTCATGCCGGAGTGTAAACGCGCGGCGCTCGCCGGACAAATACTGCGCGATTTCAGCCGCATAAGGAGCCACCATCTCGTCGTTCCGCTTCCACTCCGTGTTCACGAACATGGAGGGCTGCCTGTTGCGACAGTCCTCCAGGCTTTCTCCATTTGCGCCAATCCAATAAAGCCCTGACTCCGTTACGCCGATCAGCAGCTCCCATTCCGCGTGTCTCAGCATGGACCATGAGACGGATAAAACGTTCCGTTTTGGATGCGAGCTCATACAATCCCCTCCTTGTTATTCCGTCTAACCTTATCTTCTGTGTTCATTATAACTGATAAGGGGATCATATGCTCGCTTTTTACAGCAAGGATTCCACGCCGTCGATGTAGACCTCCGTGCCCGAGATGTGGCTGGATTCCTCCGACGCCAAGAACAGCACCAGGTCCGCGACCTGCTCCGGCTGCCCAGGTCCACGCTCCAGCGGCTGATTGCCCTGCGGGTATTCCACAGGAATGACAATCTCGCTGACTTCCGGCGTCCGATTCGTATTCTGTCCGATATTGGTCTCTATGGCGCCGGGACAGATGGCATTCACCCGTATCCGATGCCTCGCAAGCTCCAGCGCAGCCATCTTGGCGAAGGCGACCTGACCGGCCTTGGATGAGCTGTACGCCGACATGCCGAAGCCTTTGAACTTGCGGTTCCCGTTGATTGAGCTTGTAATAATAATGCTTCCTCCCCAGGCGGTCATATGCGGGAGTACGTATTTGACAGAGAGGAAGGTGCCCTTCAGGTTGATGCCGAGCGTCTGATCCCAATCCTCAGGATTCATTTCCTCAATAGGCGCGAGTGTACCATTTACGCCTGCGTTGGCGAATAAAATATCGATTCGTCCGAATCGATCCGCAGCCTCCTGCATCGCTTTCTCGACACGGGCGGGATCAGCAACATCCGTATCGATGAAGAGAGCCTCAGCTCCCATCTCGCGTATCGCTTCCTCTACCTTCTCGCTTCGTCCGTCGATCAGATCCAGAAGTACGATCTTGGCGCCATGCTTAGCCAGCTTCAACGCTGCGGCCCGGCCGATGCCGGAGCCTGCGCCGGTAATAACAGCTACCTTGTCCTTCACTCGCCCGTCGGCGAGCAGCTTCGAATGATTGTCCATGTAAGGGTAAGCTCCTCTCGTTGGTGGAATCTTCCTCTTAGCTTTCCATTACACGGTCCCTTTCATTCCGAAACGCCTTACAAGCGGCGAATGATCAAATAGACGATAATGCCCGCCACAGGGAAGAACAAGGTTCCAATAAGCAGCAACAGCGCGTATTCGTTGCTTCTCCCCATTCGCTTGGCATCCTGATACGCCCATACGCTCGTTATGATGTTAAGAATAAAGAGTGCAAAAAGTACCAACAGCATGAATATTCCCATAATGCCGAAGCCGGACATCCCAACTCCACCTGACATGGATCATTCCTCCTTGATTTACGTCTACTTGGAGGTAATACGTATAGCATCTAGAATCGATTCTAATTTGTGGAAAATAAAACGCCTCAGCTCCAAAAGAAGCTGAGGCGATAGGGGATTTAAGCTTAATGACCGGCTGCTTCGTTATCATTGGAGATGCGCAGCACCTCGAACAGCTTGAACAGCAGGCTGAGCAGAATCGCGACAATGGTCGCCAGCGCCATACCGCTGAAGGACACATCGCCGATCGTCAGCTTAACGCCGCTGAGACCAATCACAAGCACAACCGTTGTCAGGAACAAGTTCGTCGGCCGGCCATAATCGACCTTCGATTCTACCAGCATACGCAGGCCGGATGCTGCGATAACTCCGAACAGCAGCAAGGATACGCCTCCCATAACGGGTACTGGAATGCCGGAGATCAGCGCTGAGAATTTGCCCGAGAAGGAGAGCAGAATGGCAATGACCGCAGCGCCGCCTATAACGAAAGTGGAATAAACCTTCGTGATGGCAAGAACGCCGATGTTCTCACCGTAGGTAGTATTCGGCGTAGAGCCGACAAACCCGGACAGAATGGTGGATAAGCCGTTGCCCAGCATGGAGCGGTGCAGTCCAGGGTCCTTGGACAGATCCTTGCCAACAATATTGCCCGTTACGATCAGATGGCCGATATGCTCGGCGATGACCACCAGCGCTGCTGGAGCGATGGCGATAATGGCCGTCCAGTGGAATTCCGGAAGGGTGAAGGTTGGCAGTTGGGCCAGCTTCGCGGCCTCTACCTTGCTGAAGTCGGTCAGACCCATGGCAGCCGCCAGCACATAACCGAACAGAATGCCGAACAGGATAGGAATAATTCGCAGGAAGCCGCGGAACAGAACGGAGCCGAGCACAGTCACCGCCAGGGTTGACGTGGAGAGCAGCACCACATCCTTATCCATCGTCCATACAGCGGGGTCAATTCCGCTATTGGGGTCGTGGATGAAGCCCGACATACGAGCGGCCACCGGTACGAGCTCCAGCCCGATGATGGCTACAATTGCGCCCATGGCGGCTGGAGGGAACACAACATCGAGCCACTTCGTGCCTGTTTTCTGAATAATAAAAGCAAGCACCGTGAAGATGACGCCCGCCGCGATAAAGCCGCCGAGCGCCGCTGCATAGCCGCCGCCGGACGCTTCGCTGGCAATAACAGCGCCGCCGGGACCGAGGAAGGCGAAGCTGGAGCCGAGATAGGCCGGGATTTGGCCTTTGGTCACCAGAATATAGAGCAAGGTACCGATTCCGTTCATTAATAAGCAGATAGAGGGATCGATTCCGAAGATATTCGGGACAAGCACCGTTGAGCCGAACATGGCGAACAGATGCTGCAGACTGAGCAGCAGGCTCGCCAGCAGGGGAGGTTTTTCATGGATGCCAATAGACTTTTGCATGTAGGTTGCTCCTTGTGCGAATGAGATGTAGACCAAAAATAGCCCTTGTCGATTCTACACAGTTCGACAGCCATTGGCAAGCGTTTTCTTCAGGTTCTGCTAAACCCATCTCCTGTACAGGAACGGGATGGGATGGAAGGGCTGATCCAGCTGTGCGGCATAAGGCTCGCATGCGATTGGCCGAAGCGGAGGGTGGCTTGGATTAACGCTGCCAGCCATACCGTCTTCACCATGCCAGTTGAAGCTTCTTGGCTGATTCATATACCCATGTGAATGGTAGCCCGTGCTATGCGGCACTGATAAGCCGCCTGTGCTGTGCGGCACGGTCATGCCCCCAGTGCTGTATGGCACTGTCATACCGCCTGTGCTGCTGCAGCTGTTGGGCGGCCCAATCACAACCGTCTCTGTAATCGGAGCAAGTGTCTCCTTCACCTTAGCTTCGTCCAGGCAATACGTATGCGCAAGCACGCTTGGAGGCGTCATCCTCAGAATATCCGAACCGAAGATCACTTCTGGGACCGGAGCGTCGAAGATGGCGAGCATATGTGTGTTGTCCGCTGTGGCCACCTCATAGTGCCACCAGCCCTGCGGGATATTCGCCACTTGTCCGGGCTTGAGTGTAAAATGCTGCAGCTCCTGCGTAGACGGATTCAGAAGAGACAAGACAACTTCGCCAGAGACCATATATACCATCTCGGATGCATTCTGATGATAGTGAGGCTCGATGACGTTGCCTGCGCTCAAGAATATGTCCAGGAGCGACATGCTCTGGAGCGTATTCAATTGGTTAACGGATACTTCGGTGATGTAGTTCTGAGCATTCTTTCGGAAAAATACATTGTCGGCCGCTGTGTACGTGAATTCCATCGTAGGAGCCGAGTGACCACTTTCATAACCTGTCATGTCCATGACCTGCCTTCCGCCCATAAAAATTAAAGTCAGAAGCAGTGTATGTATTCGCCCATGTCGATGTGAATCGATTGAAGGAGCGGCACCGTCCCAGCATAAATAGACGTTTCTGGCATATATATTCGATCGACCATTATAGACGACATTTCGTTCAAAACCACACACATCCAGTTACTTGATCCAGCATTTGAACGATATTTCGTTTAATCTGCCTCACTCCCAGGTCCGGCACTACTTATTTGAACGCCACACGAGCGAGAGATCGTTGTTGCGCCGAAGAAGAGGTTAGATGGCGCGTAGCCACAGCACGTGTGGTTATTGCGCTGAGTGAGGAGCTAGTTGGTCCATTCATGTGAACAACTCGACTCGTGTTACAGCACCCTTGAGAGCTTGCGATATTCGGTTGCGGATATGCCTTCATGCTTGCGGAACATCCGGCTGAAGTAATGAATGCCGGCATAACCGACCGCATCCCCAATCTGCTCGATCGAAAGCTCGGTCTCTCGGAGCAGCCTTCTGGCCTCGCGATGGCGAAGCGAATGAACGAACTCGCCGGGGGGCAGGCCGATGAGCTGCTTGAACAGCTTGGCTGCATGATCCATGCTGAGCCCGAGACGGTCGGCAACCAGCCTGTTGCTCCATTCCTCAGCGGGGGAATGCTCCATTTCCTCGACCAGCCTGAGCAATCTGCTGTCATGCTGAGAAGCGAGGGAGCGCGATCTTGACTGCTGGAGACGCAATAAATGGAGCAGAATGCTGAGCATCAGCGTCTTGCACGCCAGCTCGTAGCCAGGCGGACGCATCGTAAACTCATGGACGAGCTGCTCCATGAGCTGTACACATGCAAGGGGAGGGGCGTACACGGGATTCGCCGACAGCGGCTCAAACCCGTCAGCCAAAGCCTCATATGCAAAGCTTTGTTCGTTTATCCGCGCATCATCCACAATCATATCAGCCTCAGTCTGAATATCCAGCTCATCAAAAAAGTCGAAGTGAATGCCAAGGAAGCGTGTGTCCGGAGTGGAAACCGCTTCATTCTGATGGGGGACGCCAGCGGGTAGAAAGATGAGCTGACCGGCTGACAATTCATAGCGCTGCCCCAGCATCGTAGTGGCTGCTTCGCCATGAATGACGTACAGCAGCTCGAAGTCATAGATTTGCCTTTGCGGGAGCACGCCTGTCGGCATGCGCTGCTGCTGGGCGTAATGAATGCTCGGCGACCATTCCTTGAATGGCGCATGCCGCTGCTTGGGATAAGGACTGCTGGAAGCTTCCATCAATTGTGAACCTCCGACGCTGCGATTGGTCTGAACCAAATCACGGATTTGTGCAAACATTCTCTTTTACAGCTAAAGAATTATACGTAACTATTTATTATCATTTATATTAACACATAATCAGCTTGCCGCACGATAAAGACGGAATTGTATAAATGAGGAGTGGATTATGTTGTTGAACGACGAGGCTCTGCATGAAACGCCGGCATATGTATGCAGGAGGATCCAGACGTCACATCTGCATGAGATCGATTGGGAAAGCTGCGACGCTGTATGGCTGAGCAACAACATGACGGGCTTAAGCCCAAAGGAGCAGACGGAGGTACGGGCGTGCTGGAGCGAAGAGGGCTTATTCATCCGCTACCTGTGCGAAGATACTTGGATTCGGTCGGATTACAGGAAGAGAGATGACCCGCTCTACGAGCAAGATGTCATTGAGGTGTTCATTGATGAGACGGGAGAGGGACGCAGCTATATTGAGCTGGAGGTGAGTCCGTATAACATCATCTTTGATGCCGTAATCAGCAACGACGGGATTGATACCATCACAGGCAGCGATCTTCAGTGGGATATTCCCTGTTTGCAGACGTCCGTTGATCGAACCGAAGAAGGGCTGCTTCAGTATCTCCTAGTGATTCCGTTCACTACATTTCAAAGTGCTCCTGCGCAGGGGACCAAGTGGAGAATGAACTTCTACCGGATCGACGAGGACAGGCTTGGAGCGAGGGAATATCAGGCGTGGAGTCCGACGCTGGCTAATAACTTTCATATTCCCGCCAAATTCGGAACACTTGTATTCCATATATAGTTGAGGAGAGAGGGCGATTTATGATGAAGAAGGGTATTAACATTTGGTCATTCAAGGAAGGTTCCAGTATTCAAGCATGTATAGAGCTGGCCAGCAAGGCGGGCTTCGACGGAATTGAGCTGTCTCTGAACGAGAGCGGCGAGCTGGGCCTGGACGCAACGGACCGAGAGGTGCTTGCCATTAAGCGGCAATTGGACGACGCCGGCTTGGACATTGCCGGTCTTGCGACAGGTCTGTATTGGTCCTACTCGATGACCAGCGCGGACGCATCCATACGCCAGAAGGCTATGGACGTCTGCAAGAAGCAGTTGGAGCTTGCATCCGCCTTCGGCGTGGATGCCATTCTCGTCATACCAGGCGCGGTGGGCGTCGATTTTATTCCAGGGTCGGAGGTTGTCCCCTACGATGCCGCATATGAGCGCGCATCAGAAGCGATTGCCAAGCTGGTTCCATTTGCGGCGGAGGCTGAAGTGTCCATCGCCATCGAAAACGTATGGAATAAATTCCTGTTGTCCCCTCTGGAGCTGCGCGGCTTTGTAGATGCGCACAATTCGGAATATGTGGGCTCTTATTTCGACGTAGGCAACGTGGTGCACAGCGGGTATCCGGAGCAGTGGATTCGTATTCTCGGCCATCGCATCAAGAAGGTTCACTTCAAGGATTACCGGCGCCAAGCGGGAGGCTTGCATGGCTTCGTGGACCTGCTAGCCGGTGATGTGGATTATCCAGCCGTTATGACGGCTTTGCGGGAGATCGGTTACAACGGTTATGTGACGGCGGAGATGATTCCGGCTTATACGCATCACACCGAACAGATTATTTATAATACCTCGGCTGCTATGGACGCTATTCTAGGCCGCGGCCAATAAGCAGAGCAGGCACTTAAGGTCTGCACTTCATCACACCATAAGGGAGAGAACATCTATGCTTAAGGTAGGTTTGATTGGATTTGGCTTCATGGGGCGGATGCACTTCGATAATTACGCGCGATTAATGGAAGAAGGAGCGGACGTTCAGCTTGCGGCCATCTGCGATCTCAGAATCGAGGAGCTGAAGCATGGCTCTGCGTGGGGGAACATTGCGACGGAGCGTCAAGTGTACGATCTGTCACCGTACAGCCTGTATGCTGATATTGAAGAAATGCTGGCCAATGAAGAGCTGGATATTATCGATATTACGCTGCCAACGACTCTGCATGCGGATCTGACAGTGTCGCTGCTGGAGCGAGGCTATCATGTGTTCTGCGAGAAGCCGATAGCCAGAACATCGGATGAGGCGTGGCGTATGGCGAGCGCGGCTCAAAGAACGGGCAAGACGCTTATGATCGGGCAATGCCTGCGCTTCTGGCCAGCATACGAATATTTGAAGGCGTGTGTAAGCGATGGCCGTTACGGCAATGTGCTATCGGGCTCCTTCTTCCGTGGAAGCTCCTCCCCGCAAAGCTGGTTCCTGAATGGGGAGCACAGCGGAGGCTGTATGCTGGATATGCATATTCATGATACGGATGTCATCAATTGGCTGTTCGGCAAGCCGGAAGCCGTATCCTCTCTGGCGCGCAATGTCATTCCGGGCAGTGCCTACGATGTCGTGTCCACGAACTACCTGTACCCGGACGGCAAGGTGCTGAACGCGCAAGCAGACTGGACGCTTCAGGGCGACTTCGGCTTTGCTATGTCGTATCGCGTGAACTTTGAAGGCGCTAATCTGGTATTCGAAAATAACGAGCTAAAGGTGAATCCGAATGATGGACCTGGCTTCACCGCAGAGCTTTCCCCGGATATGGGCTACTACCGCGAAATCTGTTATTTCATTGACGCTCTGTCAGCCGGCAAGCCTGTCTCTGTCTGCACGCCGGAGAGCGCAGCGGAGTCTCTTCTCATCGTGGAGGCAGAGATCCGTTCAGCTGATAATCGTGGTGTGCTGGAGCCGATTGATCGTTAAATGGGATTGTGAAGAGGCGTCCTTGCTGAAGGACGCCTCTTCAGGTTGGCGTGCTTCTCCTTCGGCTGGGCCGATTTGCTTTCTGCGCTTCTTTCATACTAAGATGAAGAGAGGTCGGCATGGGGTTTATGCCGGAGAAGGAGAATCGCAATGAATCAAATCGAACAATTCAAGAAGCTGAAGACAGAAGTTACCCGATTTATGATGATGTACCAGTTCGCATTAAACGAGCTGGAGACCAAAATCGAGATCTTGAAGGAAGAATTTCAATTTCTCCATGACTACAATCCCATTGAGCATACAAAGTCCAGAGTGAAGACGCTGGAGAGCATTATGAACAAGATCAGCCGCAAGGGCATCCCATTCTCGCTGGAGGATATGAAGCATCATATTAAGGACATTGCCGGACTTCGTATCACATGCTCCTTTATCGCGGATATCTATCAGATTCGGGATATGCTGAAGAATCAGTTCGCGCTGAAGGTGCTAGAAGAGAAGGATTATATCGAGAAGCCGAAGCCGAATGGTTATCGAAGCCTCCATCTCGTTGTAGAGGTTCCTGTTGTGATGTCGAGCGGCAGAGAGAATGTATGCGTCGAGATTCAGATCCGCACGATTGCGATGGATTTCTGGGCCAGTCTGGAGCATAAAATCTTTTACAAATATAATCAGTCCGTACCCTCTGCGCTGCTGCTTGAGCTCAAGGAAGCTTCCGATTCCGCCAATCGGCTGGATCTGCAGATGGAGAGGCTGAATAGGGAAATATCCGTAATCAAGGAGAATCAGTCGGAGGATCAGCTTGAGGATATCACGCAGATTCTGCTCAATAACAAACAGTTTAAGCTGCCGCAAGCCTTGCTGGAGCTCGGCAACGAATCGCAATAAGGGGAGCGCTCTCAACCTTAACCCTTCATCCCGCTTGACTCTATGAAGCCTCCTATTGGACATGACTAGCGATTTTTAGTAGGATAAGTAGAATAGCAGAGCAATCAGCGAGGATAAGATAGGGGTTGAGATCATGCTTAAGCTTGGTTCCAAGGTCGTTATCGTGACCGACTTATATGAGCAGAAGCTTCCTATAGGCGAATATGGCTATATTATTGCGTATGACAAAAACGCAGACAATGTGTTCGATTATATTGTAAGAGTTCCGTCGTCGAACCGTAATTTCCTTGTGCCCAAGGAGGACGTGGAGCTGGAGGAAACGCTGATCAGACTGGAAGCCGAGTGTGCCCAGCGCGAAGCGTTAATCGACTATGCGCTGGCTACGCATAATGAAGAGCTCTTCCATCGAATTATGAAGGGCGACAGCGAGGAAGAAGACACAGATCATACCGCCAAGGAACCGGTTGGCCGCGAGGACTTCATTCGCCAGGTGAATCTGAAGGCGTGGATTTAAGGCAGGACGGAGTGAGGATGCAATAATCCCCTCCGTCTTTTTCTATGCCACTCGCCCTCTTTGGCGACTCGTTGCTGATTGCAGCCCATGTACGCTATAATACAAGGAATGACTTTTTACGTAAGGAGAGTATCCCGATGAGCATAACGGTGAAAGATGTCGAGCACGTAGCGAACCTCGCGCGGCTGGAGTTGTCCGAGGCGGAGAAAGCCCAGTTCACGGAGCAGCTTAACGCCATATTGAAATACGCGGAGAAGCTGAACGAGCTGGACACTGAGCAGGTGGAGCCAACCTCCCATGTGCTGCCGATTACGAATGTCATGCGTGACGATGTGCGCAAGGAATCGCTGCCGATCGAGAAGGTGCTGCTGAACGCGCCGGACGAGGAAGACGGACAAATTAAAGTGCCTGCGGTGCTTGAATAATCGCAAATGGTTTATTTTGAAGGGAGGAGCTGCTGTTGGCACTGTTCGACTTACGCCTGCAGGAAGTACATAACAAGCTGAACAACAAAGAGCTGTCCGTAACGGAGCTCGTAGACGCGTCTTACGCGAGAATTAAGGAAACAGAGCCTGCTATCAAGGCTTTTCTTACATTAAATGAAGACAATGCCCGCACGGAAGCCCATGCGCTGGACAAGCGTCTTGGAGAGGGAGGCGAACGCGGCCTGCTCTTCGGCCTTCCTGCCGGGATCAAGGATAATATCGTGACGGAAGGCCTGCTGACTACGTGCGCCAGCCAATTCCTGAGCAACTATAATCCCATCTACAGCGCTACTGCTGCACGCAAGCTGAAGCATGCGGATGCGGTAACGATTGGCAAGCTTAATATGGATGAGTTCGCGATGGGCGGCTCCAATGAGAATTCCAGCTACTACCCGACGCGGAACCCTTGGAACACGGATTACGTGCCGGGCGGCTCAAGCGGCGGCTCTGCTGCATCCGTTGCTGCTGGACAGGTCTACTTCTCCCTGGGCTCTGACACGGGGGGCTCCATTCGCCAGCCGGCTGCGTATTGCGGCATAGTGGGATTGAAGCCGACCTACGGTCTCGTATCCCGATTCGGTCTTGTGGCGTTCGCTTCTTCGCTGGACCAGATCGGACCGCTGACCAAAAACGTGGAGGACGCGGCATATGTGCTGCAAGCCATCGCGGGCTATGACGCAAGCGACTCCACCTCCGCCAACGTGGACATTCCGGATTATACATCCGCCCTTACAGGCGATGTGAAGGGTCTGCGGATTGGCGTGCCGAAGGAATACCTTGGTCAAGGAATCGATCCGCGCGTGAAGGAAGCGGTGATGAATGCGCTCCAGGTGTACGAAGCTCTTGGCGCTACATGGGAAGAGGTATCCCTGCCGCATACCGATTATGCAATCGCGACCTATTACCTGCTGGCATCGTCGGAGGCATCCTCCAACCTGGCGCGCTTCGACGGCGTTCGCTATGGCGTGCGCGCGGACAATCCGGACAATCTGATTGACCTGTATCGCAAGTCGCGGAGCCAAGGCTTTGGCCCCGAAGTGAAGCGCCGCATCATGCTGGGTACTTACGCGCTTAGCTCCGGCTACTACGACGCTTATTATTTGAAGGCGCAGAAGGTTCGCACGCTGATTAAGGGGGACTTCGACAACGTCTTTGGCCAATATGACCTGATTATCGGTCCCACCGCTCCGACTCCTGCCTTCAAGATTGGGGAGCAGATCGGCGATCCGCTGACTATGTATCTGAATGATATATGCACCATCCCTGTAAGCTTGGCGGGTGTGCCGGCTATCAGCGTGCCATGCGGTACGGCGGACGGTCTGCCGATCGGCCTGCAAATTATCGGCAAGGCGTTCGATGAGCGGACGGTGCTGCGCGCCGCGCATGCATACGAAGCCCATACCGAGCATCATAAGCTGCGCCCGCAGCTTTAACTATCGCGCTCTAGAAGCACGTTTAGGAAAGGAACGATAAGTGATGTCTGTTGCGAACAAATACGAGACGGTCGTAGGCCTCGAAGTGCATGTGGAGCTTCATACAAACAGCAAGATTTTTTGCGGCTGCTCCACAGCTTTTGGCGCGCCGCCCAATACCCATACATGCCCGGTCTGCTTGGGTCATCCCGGCGTTCTTCCGGTACTGAACCGCCAGGCTGTGGAATACGCCATGAAGGCGGCCATGGCGCTCAATTGCACCATTGCTGATATTAGCAAGTTTGACCGAAAAAATTATTTTTACCCCGATTCCCCGAAGGCCTATCAGATCTCGCAATATGATCAGCCTATCGGCGAGAATGGCTGGATCGACATTGAGGTGAACGGTGTAACGAAGCGAATTGGCATTACCCGCCTTCATCTCGAGGAGGACGCGGGCAAGCTGACGCACGTGGACGGCGGCTACGCCTCCCTTGTCGACTTCAATCGCGTCGGCACACCGCTTGTCGAGATCGTATCGGAGCCGGATATTCGTACGCCGGAGGAGGCGAAGGCCTATCTGGAAAAGCTGAAGGCGATCATGCTCTACTGCGAAGTGTCTGACGTGAAGATGGAGGAGGGCAGCTTGCGCTGCGACGCCAACATCAGTCTGCGCCCTTGGGGCCAAGAGAAATTCGGCACTCGCGCCGAGCTGAAGAACATGAACTCCTTCCGCGGCGTTCAACGCGGCCTGGAGTACGAGCAGTTCCGCCAAGCGGAAATTTTGGACAGCGGCGGCGAGGTTGTGCAGGAGACACGCCGTTACGATGACGCTGTAGGCAAGTCGTTCTCCATGCGGGGCAAGGAGGAAGCGCATGATTACCGCTACTTCCCGGACCCGGATCTTGTTCGTCTGCATATTAGCGAGGAATGGAAGGAGAGCGTCCGCCAATCCATTCCGGAGCTGCCTGACGCCCGCAAAGCGCGTTATACCGAGCAGTTCGGACTGCCGGCCTATGACGCCGAGGTTATTACCTCGTCCAAGAAGCTGGCCGATTTCTTCGAGGACAGCCTGAACTATACGAAGGACGCCAAAGCGGTGTCGAACTGGATTATGGGGGACCTGCTTGGCTATTTGAATACGAACGGGCTGGATTTGGCTGACGTCAAGATGACAGGTCAGGGGCTTGGCGAGATGATCGGTCTGCTCGAGAAGGGGACGATCAGCGGCAAGATTGCCAAAACGGTGTTCAAAGCGATGCTGGAGAGCGGCAAGCTTCCGCAACAAATCGTGGAAGAGCAGGGTCTGGTCCAGATTAGCGACGAAGGCGCGATTCTGGGCATCGTGGATGCGGTTATCGCCAGAAACCCGCAGCCTGTGGAGGACTTCAAATCGGGCAATGAGAAGGCCATCGGCTTCCTTGTGGGTCAGATTATGAAGGAAACGAAGGGCAAAGCGAACCCGGCTCTTGTTAATAAGCTGCTTGTGGATCGACTTCAATCATAATTAGCCGCCATTTGTGAGGCGCGATTCACCTCGTAGAGCTGAATCGCGCCTCTTGCCGCATAGAATAAAGATGTGGAACAAATATTGAACTCAACTCCCTGAGAAAGGACGTATCGCATATGATGTTAAGCTCGGCAGCAAACCCTTGGCTGATTGGCGAGATGGACATTCTGTTCCGGCTTATGCTTGCGCTCGTGCTGGGAGGCTTAATTGGTTTCGAGCGGGAGCAATCTAATCATGCGGCGGGCTTTCGGACGAACATTCTGGTATGTCTGGGCGCCTGCTTGTTGATGCTCCTGTCGATCTACGGCTTCGCCGATTTTGTAGAGGAGCCTAATGTTCGAGTAGACCCCGCACGTCTGGCTGCAGCCGTTATAACGGGCGTCGGATTTCTGGGGGCGGGGACGATTCTGTTCACTGGCAAGTCCATTACGGGGCTTACGACTGCCGCTTCGTTATGGGTTGTCGCAGCGATTGGCCTGGCCGTCGGGGCCGGATTTTATTTTGCCTCCACCTGCGTCACATTGATGGCCCTGCTTACCTTATGGCTCTTCAGCAAGCTGGAGAAGCGGTATATTAAGGCGAAGAAGGAGCAAGTGATCAAGATTCACGCGATGGATTTATCCCTCGTTATGAATCGGCTGAATGGAATCCTGAATGAGCGGAAGGTTACGATCAAGAAGATGATGCTGGAGGATGTGGAGAGCTCGGCATTATCTCCCGCAGACGGAGAAGGGCTTCCCTTGACTAGGCTCGTACTGTATGTGACGATGCCGCAGCACAGAAGTGTAACTTTGATGACGGTAATGGATGAACTGAAGAAACTGGAGGGTATACGGTGGGTAAGCTCCGAATAACAGGACGCGCGGGCCGACTGCTTGCAGTCGTTTTCGCTTTCCTCGCGCCGGGGATGGGGCATGTATGGATGGGCCAATATGGCAGAGGATTATTGCTGCTGGCCGGACTGCTGCTGGATTGCACGGCGATATTCCGTCTCGCGGATTCGGACGGCGGTCGGCATCTGCTGCTCATTGTATATCTGATGCTGCTGCTGCCTGTGTTTTATTTTATCAGTGTATATGAGGTGCTGCAGGCGGAGAGCGAGAGAGTCCCGGCGGCCTTGGAGGCTGTAAAGCTGGCTGAGGGCGTCGGGCTTGCCGCAGCCGGAGCGACTATGCTGCTCCTGATCAAGCCTCCCGCTTTCCTGCTGCCCTGGATGAATGAGCTGGCAGAATGGTGTGTAGGCCCGCTGCTCATGGTTGCAGCCGTTTGTATTGCGATGTCGCTTCGGAGAGGAGGGGTGTGGGTGTTCAAGCTGGGGAGATGGACGGCAGCGGTCGTTATATTCACGGTAGGAGCGTTGCTGGTGTGGGATTTGGCGAAGGGGCGAAATGATCTGGTCCTTCTCTCGGAATGGTGGCCAGTCATCTTTATCCTGCTTGGTGTCGAAATTATTGCTTATGCAGGCTGGCTGAACCGCAGACGAGACAAGCTTCGGCTGGACGGAGCGGGGGTCGCAGCAGCTCTGGCTATTACGGTAACAGCTTATGCCGTTACGCAATACGCAGACTTTCCGGTTCGCTGGCTGGATCAATTTAACGTCGATTTGAGCGGCAGGATGGACCTTGGAGAGGAATCCGGATTTCAATTCCATCAAAATATTACTAAAATTCCGTTCGGAAGCGAAGTGGAATCGATCAAGGTATTGAACCCCAATGGGGATATCCTCGTTCGATCGGGCTTCGTTGACGAAATTGAGCTTCATACGACCGTTTGGGTCGATACAGAGGACGAGCAGGCCGCAAGCTCCATTGCGGAGCAGTCTGTTGTTCGAATAACGCCAGGGGAAAACATTGTGCTGGAAGCCAGCGGCCAGCCGTTTGGCCCCAATGGCAATCGCCTACCGCGAATGAATCTTGAGATCGTATTGCCTCAGCTGGAGGTGCCCCCTGCCCCGGCTTCCGAGGAAGAGCTTCCTTCTGAGGAGCCTTCAGCTGAAGCGGAGGTTGACGAAGTCGTGAGCCAGGCGGAGGAAGAGAACGGGATCGGTGTGATTGAGGGAGATGAAGCAGACTCCAATTCAGGGACGGAAGAGCTATTAGAAGAGCAAGCCGTGCCCGCTTTGCAAACCTTGAAGGTGGAGCTGGAGAGCGGAAACGGCGCCATATCGGCTGAGGATGTTGTTGCTGTCGATGGCATTGAAATCCGAAGCGCCAGTGGAATGGTCCATGTCTCCTCCATTCATGGTCCCGTCAGCGTCATCGGAGTCAACAGCAGTATTGAAGCAGAAGCCATAGCGGGCGACAGCAGCCTTGTAACCCAGAATGGGACGATCGCCGCTGAGTATCTATCGGAAGGCGATGTATACGTCAGCACCCTGAATGGCGATATCCAGCTGAAGGCAGTACAAGGTGCTGTGGATGCGGAAACCAAAAACGGAGGCATCGTGATCTCGGGAGCAGCAAATGATGTCAAAGCGGATACGCTGAACGGAAGCATCGAGGTATCCAGTCTCGAAGTTGGAGGCAACTGGGATCTGGACAGCTCTGTTGGCGAGATCAAGCTGACGGTTCCCTATATCGGCGATTACAGCGTGTATGGATCGGTAACTTTTGGAGGGATTACGACGGATCTCCCGCTGGAGCAATACCGCAAAACGATAAGAGGCACAATAGGAGAAGGCATCTATCGCATACATATCAATGCGACGAACAGCATATCGATACATGGTCAGGAGTTGTAATTGATAGGCGCTTTCATTGACAAATTTACAAGCAACCACGTACAATGATTATAATAACTATAAAGAAAGGCGTGAGGGGAATGGCAGTCAGCGTACATTCGGCAATTGAACAGCTTAAGATGAATGGCGTCCGGATGACCCCGCAACGTCACGCCATTCTAAGCTGCTTGATGGAATCGAAGTCTCACCCTACCGCGGATGAGATTTACAAGGCGCTCTCTCCAGATTATCCGAGCATGAGCGTCGCGACCATATACAACAATCTTCGATTGTTCGTTGAAGCGGGCTTAGTGCGTGAACTCACCTATGGCGATGATTCCAGCCGCTTTGATGCGGATTTATCGGATCATTACCATGCGATCTGCAAGAGCTGTGGACGAATCGTTGATTTTGGCTATCCGCCTCTGCTTGAGGTGGAGCGGGCAGCAACCGAACAAACGGGCTTTACCGTACAGGGACACCGAATGGAAGTATACGGATTATGTACGAGCTGCAACTCATTGAACCATTAATTCGTCTATTAATAGGATAAGCCATTCACATAACGTGCCGAAAGCGATCATACGCTAGACAGCACGTTTTTGTTTGCCATTTGCCGTTGTAAGTTGTCGCTGCAATTCCTCCTTTATTCATTATTCCAGTAAATATTCCAGACCCTCAGGAGTGTGATTCCATGAATACCGAGCTTGTGCGCCAGCCTCGCAAGAGAAGGCGAAGAGGCGGCCTGGCCATATTTATTATGATTTTTATGTTAGCGACTATAGCATCTTTTGGGTGGTTTGGATATTTGACCTATATTCCCAGCAATGAACGGCTGGAGCCCAGCTATTCCTTCCAGCATCCTATAATGGTTCAGGGGGAGGAAGTATCATACGGGGCGCAGCTGGACAACGGCGAGGTGAAGCTGCCGCTGCCGCTCCTGGAGGAGCTTCTGGGTGAGGACAAGCCGATCCATTATGAGGCGTCGACAGGCACTCTAGTGATGACAACCAGCGACAGGGTGCTTCGATTGAAGACCGACGCTTTGACGGGACTGATGAATGAGACGGATTATACGCTGAGCATCGCCGCCGAGGTGGTGGAGGATACGGTGTTTATACCGGCCGCTCCGCTTGAAGAGCTGTTCGGGCTTCAGATCGAATACAATGAATCGACGGGAATTGTCACATTGTTGACTGAAGGCGAAGCCATACAGCTTGGACAAGCGCTCAAGGAGGAAGGTGCGGCTGTAAGGGTGGCTCCTTCGATTCGTGAGCCTTATCTCCTTAAGGTGCCCGCTGACGAGTCGATTCGAATCTGGCAGGAAATTGATGGCTGGCTGCTGGTCCAGACGAAGAGCGGTCATATCGGATATATGAACAAAGGGGACGTGAAGCTGACTTCTATCGAGCAAATTCCTCAGCTTGCGAAGGAGGATGCGTTTATCCCCTGGAAGGTCATGGGAAGCAAGATCAACATGACGTGGGAGGCGGTCTACGAACGTAAGGCCGATTTTGCCAAAATTGGAGATATGCCGGGCGTCAACGTAGTCAGTCCAACTTGGTTCGAGCTTGCGGATGGCAAAGGCACGATTAGAGGGAAAGCGGATTCCGCTTATGTGAAGTGGGCGCATGACAGAGGGTATCAGGTATGGGCGCTGTTCAGCAACGATTTCGAGCCGGATCGAACGACCGAAGCGCTGTCAACGGTGGAATCCAGGTTCGCGATGATTAAGCAGCTGATTGCTTTTGCCGAGATTTATAAGCTTCAGGGCATTAATATCGACTTTGAGAATGTGTATACCAAGGATAAAGAAAATTTGGTGCAATTCGTGAAGGAAATGACACCTCTGCTTCATGAGCAGGGCCTGGTTGTATCTATTGACGTGACGCCGAAGTCAACTAGCGAGATGTGGTCCGCGTTTCTGGATCGCGCAGCGCTTGGCAAGGTGGTGGATTACATGATGGTGATGGCGTATGACGAGCATTGGGCCTCCAGCCCCAAAGCGGGCTCTGTCGCATCGCTGCCATGGGTTGAGAACGCTATTACCAAAATTATGAATGAGGACAACGTTCCGTCAGATAAGCTGGTGCTCAGCATGCCGCTTTATACAAGAATATGGACGGAAAGCAAGGACGATTCCGGAGCTGTTAAAGTGTCTTCGAAGGCGGTTGGCATGGATGCCGTCAAGTCCATTATAGCCGAGAAGAAGCTGACGCCTGTATTCGATGAGGCAGCGGGACAACATTATGTAGAGTATCAAGAGGACGGCGCTTTAAAGCGGATTTGGATGGAGGACGACGTATCGATGCGAGCCAGAGTTCAGCTTGTTCGCAAATATGATTTGGCGGGCGTGGCGACATGGGCGCGTTCGTTCCAGACAAGCTCCATATGGAGCACTATTCATGAAGGCTTGACGAAGCTGCCATAATCTTTATTCCTAAAAATAAAGACCTGCGAAGCGCCGCTTCGCAGGTCTTCCTCATTATACGCCAGCGCTCGCTTTGCGTTTGCTCGTTACGCTTTAACCTCTTCGCTGTCTTTAGGATACTCCGTCGCCTGCTCAGGATCAAGCGTGAGCATGGTGCGGCAGAACATGCAGCGATCGGTCTTGCCCAGCATCTTCGTCTGACGTCCGCACTCCGGACATTGCAGCATGGTTGCGCTTGTAGACATCATGCCTGCCCAGAAATAGACGGCTACGCTTATGAGGAGCGAGATCATGCCGAACACCATGAAGATCCCCGCAAATATTTTGCCTACCTGTCCCCATAACAGTATGCCTGCCGTGCCAAGGATCATAATCCCCATGCCAACGAGTGTAAATACGAGCCCCCAAAGGCGGAATTCATTGATTTTTGCCGATTTAAAAAATATCTTTTTCATGCTTCAAACCCTTCCCGTGACTATAGTCATACGAAATTGAGACATAAATTCTATTCCGATAAGCAGGAATGAGCAACCAGCCTGTCGAAAAACTATGAAACTACAGATTATTATTATAGCTTAGTCTACCGCAATTAGCTATACGGAGGAGTCCTGTGGAGCATATCAATCAACGCCTAATCGGCGCCTATCGGGAGCTGCCCGGTTTATTATCTATATCTGTCATCCAAAATCCGTACCCCTATAATCCGCTAATTGATGGATTGGATCGGTTAGTTCTGCTCGTGATCACAAACAACAGCACTTCGTCCGCTGCAAGGCATATCAAGCTGGGTGAGGAACGTATTGCCATTCGCATGGTTGACAAGGAAATGCTGGAGCAGTGCGTGACCAGCGGTGCAAATCGGAACATAATTGAATGGATAGTTCGGGGGGAGATTGTGTTGGATCGCGAAGGGTATTTGGCAAACGTTCGAGAACGGTTGCTGCTGTTTCCTGAATCCATGCGTGAGCAGAAGCGATTCATCGAGTTTACGGGGTTTCTTAGGACGTACTTGCAAGCCAAACAAAATTTGGCTGATGGCAATCTGCTCGATGCATACAGTCATATTCTGACCGCGCTTCATCACTGGGCACATATTGTACTCATTGAAGAAGGACTTCATCCGGAGCTTACCGTATGGCAGCAGCTGCGCAGAGTTCATCCCGGCATCTACAAGCTGTACGAGGAGCTGAGCGCGAGCCCGGAGACGCTGGAGCAGCGTGTACAGCTTGTGCTTCTCGCATGTGAATTCTCCGTCATGAGCAAAATGAAGGAATGCTGCGCCCTGCTGTTGAACCTCATGGTGGATCGGGAAGAGCCGTGGAGCATTTCTGAACTGCAAGTCCATCCCGACATCAGGGAGCTGCATGTAGATGTGTCGCTTGTCGTTCAGAAGCTGGTGCAGCGAGCATATATTCGCGAAGTAGCGGTTATGGATGATCCTCAAGGGGACAGCGAGATTGAGTTGCGATACTTGCTTGCCAAATAAAACTTCATAAGGAGGAATGCCGGAAGCTTTTATGCTCCGGCATTTTTTCGCACAATAGCCGGGACGGCGTCAATTGGTTTTCTCAAAAACGGCAACGAATATGAGAAGGCAGTAACGATCATTTCTGATGAACCGAGGATGCTGCAATGAAGAAATTAATCGTTTCGATTTCAATAATAATTGTACTTTGTTCCTGCAATCAATTTGACCAAGATACATGGCTGAAGGAACCAGAGAAGAGACATGTTATGATGGACAGCTTAACAAGGCAGTACCCGTTTAAAGGTTTGACGGATAATGAAGTCATAAGCTTGCTTGGAGATCCAGCAGAAGAGAGGACAGAACCTTCAAGGCAATTCTTGTACGACATGGGGAGTGCTGGGCTAGGAGTAAAGGTTACGTTATTGGAGCTTACCTTTGATGAAAACGGCAAAGTGGTGAGTCACGACATCATATATAGATGAATCCATACATTCGAACTGGCGTAGTTGAATGGCAACTGCTCCTGTAAGCTGATAAAAGGGTGTTGACTTCTTAATTTGAATTATGCTAAATTAGAACTCGCCGCTTTTGCGAGTGAGGGGATGGCTTGGAAGTCGTTGTTGAAAAAAATGTCGAAT